>CAJUKF010000083.1 GCA_910587355.1 uncultured Muribaculaceae bacterium | reverse complement strand
AGCTGAAATTTAGATGTTTAACAGCATAATATTAATTTTTGTCATCTACTAAATTTTTACAGATATGTCGTGTCTACGCGCTATACTCTGCATCATTTTCCCTCCGCTGGCCGTGCTCGATAAGGGCTGCGGCTCTATTATACTTGTGTCATTGCTCACATGCTGCGCATGGGTTCCGGGTTGCCTCGGCGCCATACTAATCTGCACACGTTCATAGTTTAAACTCATAAAACTTGCGTATGAATCGATTTTTATTCTCTATCATTATAATTCTCTCCTATGGCCTCGCAAATGCACAGACCGAGGTACTCTTCCACAACGAGGCTTCCGACACGCTCAGGCTCACCAAAATGCTTGACGAGGCCGCTGCCATGAAGTTCTCCAACCCCGAAGAACGCGTTGCATTCTTCGGCAAGCAATTCATCGGCACACCTTACGGAGCCCATACTCTTGAAGGGCCCGTTGAAATACTTACGGTCAACCTCGATTCGCTCGACTGCACCACATTTGTAGAGACAGCAATGGCACTCTCGAGCACCATTGGCGAACGTCGTTCATCGTGGCGCGACTTCATCTATAATCTACGCCGCATTCGTTACCGCAACGGTGAAGTCGACGGTTATCCCTCTCGTCTCCATTATATCGCCGACTGGGTTGTCGACAACCAGCACCGCGGCAATTTCCGCGATGCCACCCGCGAATTTCCGCGTTACAACGAGATGACACGCTCCATTGATTTCATGTCATCAAACCGTGACAAATATCCGGCTCTGGCCGATGACGAAAACTACAGACGAATACGCCGTATAGAAGAGGGCTACCGACAGCATCGCTTCCCTTATATAAAAACTATTGATTTGCAAAACAAAGCAATCAAAGCCGCCTTTCACAATGGCGATGTGGTAGCACTCATATCCAATCTCAAGAATCTTGACGTAACCCACATGGGCATAATAGTCAAAGAATCGCCCGATGCCGAGCCTTATCTGCTGCACGCATCATCATCCGACGGAAAAGTCGAAATCTCGCAGCGTCCCCTCGACGATTTCCTCAAAAAGAACCGCCAGTGGCTCGGCGTGCGCGTCTTCCGTCTCTATGAATAAATACTATCAGAATCATGAAAAACTGTCTTCCCCTTCTGTTTGCCCTTACAACCGCGACAGCTCTGTACGCCGCTCCCCGTGAGGAAAAAAACATATCATACTACGACGGCAATGACCCGTACGCCACCGAACGCTGCAAACTCGACGTACTGGCTCCCGATAACGCATCAGACGCACCTATGGTAGTGTGGTTTCATGGAGGTGGCCTTACAGGAGGAGGCAAGGAGATACCGCGGCGCCTTCGTGATGCCGGATATGTGGTCGTAGCGCCCAATTACAGGCTTATTCCCCGTGTACCTATAGATTCATGCATCAACGATGCCGCGCGCGCCGTAGCATGGGCATTTCACAATGCAGAGCAGTTCGGCAGTTCGCCACGCAAAATCTTCGTCGCCGGACACTCGGCCGGAGGCTATCTGACCGCAATGATTGGCCTTGACCGGAAATGGCTTGCCAAATACGGCATAGAAGCTGATTCCATCGCTGCCCTCATACCTTACAGCGGCCAGATGATAACCCACTTCGCACACCGCGACATGCAGCAGATTCCCGCGCTTCAGGCTACGGTCGACCAATACGCGCCCTTGTATCATGTACGCCCCGACGCGCCACCTGTTATCCTCATCACCGGGGACCCCGAAGAAGAGCTCTATGGCCGCTACGAAGAAAACCTTTACATGTGGCGCATGCTCAAGCTCACCGGCCACCCCGATGTAAGCATCTTTCATCTCGACGGCTATAACCACGGCGATATGGCCGAACCTGCACACCACATACTCCGCAATCAAATCAAACGCATCACATCTCAGCGCTAAGCCATAATCCCTCCTATGATACACAGGCATCACACACTTGTACGGACGGCCCTCCGGCACGCATCCACGACTCACGAAGCAACCCGTCGGTCTTCAATCATTTAGGCATCATTAGCCAGTAAGATAAATCATTAAGTAGCAGTCACGTCTGGTTATAAACCCGACGCCATACACGCCCGTAGTGGTGGATTACAACCCCACCCTGACTGAACTGTTTTTTTCTAAAAGTGCGGACGAATTGTACGGACGTGCCACAGGCACATCCGTACATAACGCTCAACCCTAATTATATCCAATCTTCTACATATCACGGAGGCTGTTGGCACGTATCCACGGCCCACGAAGCAAATCTCTGGCCTTCAATCATCCGGGCATCTTTATCCGGCAAGACAAATCATTGACTGCCAATCGTTCGCAAGATTCCCGCAGATACGTGCCGAAGGCACGTCCCTACACATCGCTCAAAGATTTACATCGAAATTTCCACACAAAAAAGCCCCGGAGGCGTTGTTGCCTTCGGGGCTCGAGAGGGGGCGGTTACCTACTTTTCCACTTTCGCAGTA
>CAJUKF010000082.1 GCA_910587355.1 uncultured Muribaculaceae bacterium | reverse complement strand
ACATGAACTACGCATGGCCTACAGCCGAAATCGCCGTTATGGGCGGTGCCGGCGCAGTCGAAGTGCTCTACGCCAAGGAAGCCAAGGCAAGCGAAGACCCCGCAAAGGTTCTCGCCGAGAAAGAGGCAGAGTACAACAAACTCTTCTGCAACCCCTACAACGCAGCACGCTACGGCTATATCGATGATGTAATTGAACCGCGCAACACCCGTTTCCGCGTAATCCGCGCTCTTCAGCAGCTCGCCACCAAGAAGGTTGTCAACCCCGCCAAAAAGCACGGCAACATACCCCTCTGATGTATGATGAAAAAGTTAGTTTCAACCCTCGCGATTGTTCTTATGGTGCTCGCGGCTGTCGTTCCGGCTTCGGCTCAGGGACGAAAGGCTGTGAGAATCAACGAGGTGATGGTAGTGAACGACAGCAGCATGGTCGACGAGTACGGCCGTCACTCTGCATGGATTGAGCTTTTCAACTCAAACTTCGCTCCTGTCGAAATCTCGAGCATGTTCATCACCAACGACAAGAACAATCCTAAAAAATATCCCGTGCCTCTGGGCGATGTGAACACACGCATTCCCAAGCGCCAGCATATTGTGTTCTTCGCCGACGGCGAGCCTAATCTTGGCACATTCCATACCAGTTTTGTGCTTGAGCCCAATGCCGACAACTGGATTGGTCTCTATGATGCCGACGGCAAAACCCTCATTGATGAAGTTGTGATTCCCGCATCTCTTGCCGTGGGTCAGAGCTATGCACGCTCCGAGGACGGAGCCGGCGAGTGGGCCATACGAACAGGCGGTAACGACGACTACATAACTCCGTCGAGCGCCAACGTCATCAAGGACGGCAATAAGAAGATTCAGTTGTTTGCCGAGCGTGACGAGAACGGTTTCGGCATGACCATCATGGCCATGTGCATCGTGTTCTCGGCTCTGCTGCTGCTCTGCCTCTGCTTCTACGGCATCGGCAAAATCAGCGCAGCCATGTCGCGTATGAACAAACTCCGCGCACACCACGGCGATGATGCCAAGGAAGTTGACAAGAAGAGTGTGACCCACGACTCCGGCGAAGAAATCGCAGCAATCGTAATGGCTCTCCATGAGCACCTCAATACTCATGACACAGAGAGCGCAGTGCTTACTATCAACAAAGTAAAACGCGCATATTCGCCCTGGAGCTCCAAAATCTACGGTCTCCGTCAGGTTCCCGAGCATCGCACGTCCGCCAAATAACCCTCCAATCCGATTTCAAAAATGAAAGAATACAAATATAAAATCAATGGCAACAACTACACTGTTGCCGTAGGCGACATCGACGACAATGTCGCTCAGGTCGAAGTAAACGGCGTGCCCTACAAAGTAGTGCTCGACACTCCCAAGACCGTTACCAAAGTAGCCGCAGTGAAAGCCGCTGCCGCACCCCGTACTGCCACCGGTGATAAAATCATCTCAAGCAAGCCTGTCACCGGCGGTGTCAACAACATCGTTGCACCCCTCCCCGGTACCGTGATTTCTGTTGCCGTGAAACCCGGCGACGTGGTGAAGGCTGCCGACACTGTAGTGATGCTCGAGGCCATGAAGATGGAAAACTCGATTCGCGCAGGCCGTGACGGCAAAGTTGCTTCGGTGAATGTTAATCCCGGCGATTCTGTCCTTGAAGGAACAGTTCTCGTCACCCTTGAATAATCCGACCAAATCTGCGAATTATGTCATTCGGTGATTTCCTTCTTAATAACCTCGAACAATTCTGGCAGCTGACCGGTTTCGCCAATGCCGAGTTCGGCAACTTCGCCATGCTTGCCGTAGGCCTCTTCTTCATCTGGCTGGCTATCAAAAAGAATTTCGAGCCCATGCTGCTGGTGCCTATCGGCTTCGGCATACTTATAGGCAACATCCCCTTCAACGCGAATGCCGGTCTTGAAATCGGTATTTACGAAGAAGGCTCCGTTCTCAATATTCTCTATAACGGCGTATCCGCCGGCTGGTATCCTCCGCTGATATTCCTTGGAATCGGCGCCATGACCGACTTCTCGGCCCTGATTGCCAATCCCAAGCTGATGCTTATCGGCGCGGCCGCCCAGTTCGGTATCTTCGGCGCATATATGGTGGCCCTCGCTATCGGTTTCTCGCCTGACCAGGCGGGTGCGATTGCGATTATCGGCGGTGCCGACGGCCCTACTGCGATTTTCCTTTCGTCTAAACTTGCCCCGAACCTGATGGGTGCGATTGCCGTGTCGGCTTACTCGTATATGGCTCTCGTGCCTGTGATTCAGCCGCCGCTGATGCGTCTCTTCACCACAAAGAAAGAGCGTCTCATCCGCATGAAACCCGCACGTGCCGTGTCGCAGAACGAGAAAATCATCTTCCCCATCGTCGGTCTGCTTCTCACTTGCTTTGTGGTTCCCTCGGGTCTCCCTCTGCTTGGCATGCTTTTCTTCGGCAATCTCCTGCGTGAGTGCGGCGTGACAACACGTCTGGCCAAGACCGCATCCAATGCCCTTACCGACATCGTCACCATCCTTCTGGGCATGACCGTAGGTGCCTCCACCCAGGCATCGCAGTTCCTCACGCCTCAGACACTCTTCATCTTCTTCCTTGGCTTCATGGCGTTTATCATCGCTTCTTCGAGCGGTGTGCTTTTTGTGAAGCTCTTCAACCTCGTGCTGCCCAAGGACAAGAAGATAAACCCGCTCATCGGCAACGCCGGTGTGTCGGCTGTGCCTATGTCGGCCCGTATCT
>CAJUKF010000081.1 GCA_910587355.1 uncultured Muribaculaceae bacterium | reverse complement strand
GCGCTCGAGACCGACCGTATTGTGCGCTTTTTCGACGGACGCATCATCGGATAAAACTATGAAACAGAAAATCAGACAAATCATCTACGACATCCGGCGGCAGCCGGTCATTGGTTCTGTCACAATTATCGCCACGGCCCTGTCTGTCTTCCTTTTCATGGTTGTTGCAATCACGGCGCGTGTGAAAGTGGTGCCTTTCGCACCCGAGAGCTGCCGCGACAGGCTTTTGCTCGGCCAGTATCTGCATCTTCAGAAAATTGATGACGACGGCTACAATTCTTCTGCCAGCCTTAACTATTATCCGGCACAAAAACTCTACGGAGGCCTCGACGGTGTAGAGAGGGTGTCGTATATGTGGCCTTATCTTATATCAAGGGTCGTGAAAGGTACGACCGGAAAAAGTTTCTCTGTGCAGATACGCGGTGTCGACTCGGAGTTCTTCAAAATTTTCGACCATTCGCTTGTGTCCGGCCGGTATTTCAACTCCGCAGAAACCGATGCGAATATGCCTGTGGTTGTAATCAGTGAAAGCACTGCGCGCAAGGCATTCGGCACCACTGACTGCAAGGGCAAGACACTCCTTGTCAATCACCGTAAATATACAGTTGTCGGCGTAGTCAAAGACAGTTCTTATCTCGCGACGACAGCATGCGGAGATATATTCATTGCCACTGGCCCGGTGAACTCACCCAAATCGGACATGCATGATTATTTCGGTGAATTTTCGGCAGCTCTTTTAGTGAAAGACGGCGTGGATTTCGAATATATCAGAGAACAGGTACGCGGACGATATGCTGAGTTGAATACCGAACTTGCAGGTCTGGGCTGGAAAGCTGTCTATCATCAGGCGCCTTATGACCAGAAGGCAATAGCCTCAGGCGAAGTATACAGCAACGGAGACCCGGAATTTTCACAACAGGAGAGGGAACGGAATGTGCTCTACGCAATACTGCTTCTGTTGCCCGCGATTAATCTGAGCACCCTTCTGCACAGCCGTATGCGCAAGCGCGTAAATGAAATCGGCGTACGCCGGGCATTCGGATGCACACGCGCTAAAGTAATTGAGGAGATTATCTCCGAGAACTTTATCTTCACTCTGCTCGGCGGCTTCATCGGCCTGGCTCTCGGCATCATTTTCGCACTCACTTACAGCGGCCTGTACGAGAACATGGAATCTGCCGGAATGAGTATGACGCCTGCAATCAGCGCGGTAATAAATGTCGGCACAATTCTGATTGCCGTTGCCGTATGCTTTATACTTAATCTTATCAGTGCTTCCGTGCCCGCATGGCAGGCCTCGCGTCTCAATCCGGTCGAAGCCATTAATGCGAAATGATTATGAAACGTAAACTTATCGAACAGATGCTCAACGAATGGCGCACCAATATATGGCTCGTCGTGGAACTTGTGATTGTGGTATGTGTGCTGCATTTCCTGTTCAATTCTCTGTATGGCGTCTATCTTTCATACGACAGCGGCAAGGGTCTTGAGCTCAACGATATATATTTCGCTAACCTTAATGCACTTGACGAGGGCACCGACGGCTATGTTCCTTACGACAGCCTCCATTCAAAGCGCACGGATTACGAGTTACTCCTTGCCAAGCTGCGCTCCAATCCGTATGTGGAAGTGGTGGCCGGAGGCTCTATGAACTCGGTACCATATGCATACAATTACTGGGGGACAGCCTTAATGCTTCCTTCGGAGGGAAACAAGGTCCCCCGCAGATATAACGTCAATCTCAGGGGTATGTCTCCCGATATGTTTCGGGTGTTCCGCATAAAAGGTGTCGACGGACAGACTCCTGAGGAACTTGCGGAAATCATTTCAGCCGGAGGGCTTGTTATTTCGGATTATGATATGCATATCGACTCTCGGAAACCCACGCCGGAGGAATTTTTAGGAAAAGAAGTATATTTTGAGAGCGATTCACTGAAGACATACCGTGTGGGCGCAATCGCATATGGCTTGCGGCGCAGCGATTATGAGCCCCTGTATACGGCGGTTGCCTATCAGAATGTCGCTTTTGACGACATTCTGATAGGCATACGTGTGAAACCCGGCATGGGACATCAGTTTGAGGAATCTCTTACCGACAGCGACATGGAGGCCGGCAATCTCTATCTCACCGACCTCCAATCTATCGAAGACAGGCGATATGCCGCGCATATCGATATGGTACAGAACATACGCAACAATATAGTATTCTCGGTATTCGTGTTAATGGTCATATTCCTCGGCTTCCTCGGCTCCTTCTGGTTCCGCACACAGCAGCGCGTGTCCGAAATCGCCATACGCAAGGTGAGCGGTGCCACCAATCGCTCAATCTATTCCCGCTTCTTCGGCGAGGGCCTTATTCTGCTCAGCATCAGTGTGGTGATTGCTCTGCCGCTGATTTACTGGCTCTCGCACACCGAGATGCTCAGCGAATGGGTGTCGGGCAATCTGTCGGCGGCTCTGGTAAGCATGGCCTGGACTGTAGGGATTCTCGCCCTGCTGATTGTTGCCGGAATATATGTGCCGGCACGCAAGGCCACGCAGATTGAGCCTGCAAATGCAATTAAAGATATCTGATTAACCATGAAAAACTGAAAAAACATATGTCAGTCATCACATTAAGCGGAATAGAGAAAGTATACCGCACAAAAGAAATCGAGACCACGGCACTGGAGAATGTCAATCTTCAGGTGAATGCCGGTGAGTTTCTGAGCGTAATGGGCCCGAGCGGCTGCGGAAAATCGACACTCCTCAACATCATCGGTCTGCTCGACAAGCCCACCAAAGGCACCGTGACTATACTCGGCAACGAGTGCAACGGCCTGAGCGACGGCGAGCTGTCGCATTTCCGCAACGCCAACCTCGGCTTCGTGTTCCAGAGCTTCCACCTCA
>CAJUKF010000080.1 GCA_910587355.1 uncultured Muribaculaceae bacterium | reverse complement strand
TAAATTGAATTATCGACCAAGGCCACCTCTATTGCCGATTCGCTGAATAGTTACTCAAAAATAAAGGAGTTGGGGTGGTTATTTGAGTTCCGAACTATATTCTGGCTTGCATTTTGCTATTGTGAAAATATGTATTCAAATCATAAAAGACGCTCCTCGTAACTATATGGTTGCGAGGAGCGTCTTTAAAAAGTTTGAAGTCCGAAGCTTATTCGCCGGGGATGATAGCTTCGCTGGGGCAAACAGAAGCGCAAGTGCCACAATCGATGCAGGTGTCGGGGTCGATGTGGTAGATGTCACCTTCAGAGATAGCGCCAACGGGGCATTCGGGGAGGCAGGTGCCGCAAGCGACACATTTGTCGGTAATTACGTAAGCCATAGTAGTCAGTTTTAGAATTTATAAAAAACGATTGTTATAAATTGATGTGCAAAGGTAATGCTTTTTTGTAAAAAGGAAAATCCGCAGGCCGATTATTTTGTCATATCCTCCATTATTGTCTTAATAGAGTTGGCAAGCTTTTCAGCTTCCTCCATTGTATGTGCCTCGGAGTATATGCGGATAATCGGTTCGGTATTTGATTTGCGAAGATGAACCCACGAATCGCTGAAATCTATTTTCACGCCGTCGATGTCGGTGATTTTTTCGTCAGCGAATTTATTCTTCATAGCGGCGAGAACGGCATCAACATCGATTTCGGGTGTGAGCTGGATTTTAGTCTTGTAAATTTCGTAGGGAGGATATGTGGCACGGAGTTCCGACACAGTTTTGCCCGATTTTGCGAGCAGCGTGAGGAAAATGGCAATGCCTACCATTGCATCGCGTCCGTAGTGGAGGGCAGGGTAGATTACTCCGCCGTTACCTTCTCCGCCGATAACCGCGTCTGTCTCTTTCATCTTTGTTGTCACGTTCACTTCGCCGACTGCCGCGGCGTTATACTGGCCTCCCCGCGCAAGGGTGACATCACGAAGCGCGCGCGACGAACTGAGATTGCTCACGGTGTTGCCCGGAGTGTGGCTGAGTATGTAATCGGCGACGGCTACGAGGGTATATTCCTCTCCGAAGAATTGTCCGCCGTCAGAAATTATTGCGAGACGGTCGACATCGGGGTCCACTACAAATCCTACATCGGCTTTTGTCTCACGTACCATGTCGGCGATGGCGGTGAGATTTTCGGGAATAGGCTCGGGGGTATGAGCGAAGTGTCCGGTGGCATCGCAGTTCATTGTGAGGATGTTTTTCACTCCGAGTGCTTTAAGCAGTTCGGGCACGATGATACCGCCGACAGAGTTGACGGCATCGACAGCAACCGTAAAATTGGCTTTTGCAATTGCGTCGGCGTCGACAATCGGTAGAGCGAGCACCTGCTCTATGTGGCGGCGTACATAAGTGGTGTTCGAGTAGACGTGACCGAGTTCGTGAACACCTGCAAAAGTGAAATCCTCTTCTGCTGCCATGCGGAGCACTTGTGCGCCTTCTTCGGCATTGAGGAATTCGCCTTTTTCGTTGAGGAGCTTGAGAGCATTCCACTGTATGGGATTGTGCGATGCCGTGAGAATCAGACCGCCGCAGGCGTTTTCACCCGTTACGGCAAGTTCGGTCGTCGGCGTGGAGGCGAGGCCTATATCCACTACATCGAATCCCATTCCGGTAAGTGTGCCCACGACGAGGTCTCGCACCATGCCGCCGGAGAGACGGGCATCACGGCCGACAACGATTGTCTTATTTGTTTTTGCGGTTGTCGAAGCTATGAATTTAGCATATGCCGCAGTGAATTTTACTATGTCGAGCGGTGTAAGACCGTCGCCGGCAGGGCCGCCTATAGTGCCGCGGATACCGGAGATTGATTTGATGAGAGACATTGAAATTTATATTGGAAAAATGTGTTCTGACAAGTTCTTCGGGCTTACTGACGGCGTTCGTATGTAAGGCGGTAGAGATAGGGCTGAACATTTGATTGTTCGGAGGTCGGGCCCATCTGCGATTTTATGAGCATTAGCACTTCACAGTCAACAGGAAGGAAATCGAGCGGACGCTGTATGCCGTATCCCCAGGTGTACGATGACTGAATGCGGAAGTTGTTGTATCGGAACCATGCGGCGCTCAGCGATATGTTGTTACCTTCGCCGGCAGGAAGTTTACCGTCTGAGTAACCAGCAAGGGCATAGCGGGTGTAACGGAAGTAGATTTGCTCGTTGTCTTCCACCATGTTGTCTTCTGTGCCGGGGTCGAGTACCTTCATGTAGAGCATGCCGTCGGCATCAACCCGGTAGAATGGCGCATCGGGTCCGCTCTCGAATACAGAGTCCTCCGGAATATACGACACCACGCGCTGGTCTGCCAGATAGTTGTTCGAGTAATAGTCTTCATCGGCAAGAAGTTCGGCATACGATTTTCTGTCGCTGCACGAGACTGCCATCAGCGCTATGGCTGCCATCAGGGCTATTGTTTTAAATATTTTCATTTTTGAATTTTGAGTTTTCGATGTATTTTTTGTTGTTCTCTTTTATGAGCGAGCGGAAAAGTGCGGCAGCATCTTCGAGCGAGCCATAAAATTCGCCTCCCGCGGCATTGAGATGGCCTCCGCCTCCGTAATGCTCGGCGCAGAGTTCGTTCACCGGAAATGAACCGCGGCTTCGCATCGATACCCGTATGCAATCGGTCTCCTGACGCATGAAGCATGAGTATATGATGCCAGGAATAGCAAGCGGACGGTTAACCAGCCCCTCGGTATCACCTTTGACGTATTTGAAACGGTTGAGTTCGTCGCGCGTAAGCGTGATTAACGCCGCATGACCCTCATGGAAGACTTCCATTTTTTTAAGAATCGCGTACGAGTTGAGTCGCAGGCAGTTGGCCGAGAATGTATTAAAAAGACGGTTGTAGAGCTTTTCTTTATCGGCGCCTTTCCGGACGAGTTCTGCGGTGATGATATATAGCTCTGGGTCGTCGCAGTTGTATGAGAAATTGCCCGTGTCGGTCATGATTCCGGCAAGCATGCATTCGGCGGCGTTGCGGTCAATGGCATTGAAAAGACCAATGCCGCAGATGAAGTAGAAGAGCAGGCAGCATGTGGCGCACATCTCGGGATGCGATATAATGAGAGTGGCATCAATTGTCACACCCAGATGATGGTCAATGAGAATTTTGGGAGCCTTAGCCTCCTGAAGAACTTCGGTGAGACGCCCGGCACGGTCAATAGTGTTGAAGTCGAGGCAGATTATTAGGTCGGCTTCGTTGATAAGCTTTGCAGCGAATTCAGGATGGTCGGCTGCATTGACGATATCTTTGGCACCGGGCAGGCTACGCAGATTGTCGAGGGCTTTGTCGGGAATAATAGCTTTGATATCCTTGCCAATATCGGATAAGACGTGTACGGTGGCTAAAGATGAACCGATAGCGTCACCATCGGGCCCGGTGTGGCATATGGTGACGATTCGGTTGGCCTTATTGATAAGCTCGGTTGCCCGGGCTAAGGATTTCTTATCAATTATCTGGGTTATCATATGTACAAATGTCTCGCAAAGTTACGAAAATTAGCCGAACAGCGGTATCTGTGTACAATGACGTGTCCTTTTTTAAGATTTCTTAAGGTAAATATATAAGTATCGTAACTATTCAGCGGACATTTTGAGTCTGCATGGGTGCATATACGTTTTACATAA
>CAJUKF010000079.1 GCA_910587355.1 uncultured Muribaculaceae bacterium | reverse complement strand
TTCAAGTATACAGGCGACGAATCACCTCTGCGCAATGTATTCAGCGCACTGTATGAGCAGATGATGAACTGCAACTTCATCATCAAGAACCTCGGACGCAAGGGCAATCTCACCGCAGTGGAGACCCGTACGCTCGGCGAGGCTTACTTCTTCCGCGCGTTCTGCCATCTGTATGTGGCATACCGCTACGGTACAAACGAGCTCGGCGTGCCCTTCGTTCGCTGGGAAGACTTCGAGGGCGAGTATGACAACTCCATTCCTCCTCAGCGCGCTACCGTCATGGAAAACTACGACCTGATTATCCAGGACCTCAAGGCGGCTGAAAACCTTCTGCCGCGTTTCGAGGAATACGGCGTTGACAATCAGGGCCGCGCACACAAGGCAGCCGCAGTAGCTTACATGGCAAAGACCTATGCTTACTGGGCAACATGGGAGGCCTCGAAGTGGAACGACGTGATTACCTGCGTGAACAAACTCGAAAAGGAGTATGGCCGCGGTCTGGCCGACTCAATTGACGAAGTATTCTCGAGTGAATACGCAGACTTCTGGAACCGCGAGTATCTTTTCACTATTCCTTCGACAGGCGGTGCCAACGGCGGCGGCTGCGAGCTCCCCGGTGTAATGCTCTTCAACAAGTGCTGGGGTCTCTACAACGGCTGGGGTTACTTCAAGCCGACTGAAGGCCTCTATCAGGAGTTCCTGAAAGACGGAAACTATGAAATTGACTGGGATACTCATAACGCAGAGAAATATTACGTAGGCGATGTTACGAAGAATACACGTCTTCGTCGTTCGATTCTCTCTTATGGTGACCCCTGGTTTGTATTCGGCAATTACTGGGGCTACAGCGGTGAGAGCGATATCCCCGCAGGCTTCATGATTTACAAATACATGGATGCGTTCAAATCTCCCACAGCTATTGCTGACGGCTACGTGAACTCGAACGGCAACTATCCTACCGTGCGCATCAACTTCCCGCTCATCCGTATGGCCGAGATGTATCTCTTCCGTGCCGAGGCTTACCTGATGACCAACCAGGCCTCCCTCGCAACTGCTGACATCAACAAGCTGCGTGTACGCGGCAAGGTAGCTCCTCTCAACGGCACCGCAACTACCGCCGACCTTTACCACGAGCGTCGTGTAGAGCTTGCTTTCGAGTACAGCGACCACCTCTTCGACCTGAAGCGCTGGCACCGCAGCGGCGACGCCACACTCAAGGCTCTTGCAGAAGCCGAGCTTTCGGGCCTGCCCCAGGTACGTATCTACGAGCGCAATGCCTTTGATTCGCCCTACACCGTTCAGGCTTACGGCGACTATCAGGACAAGCTGAAGTACAACGACAACTACATGACATTCCCTTATCCCTCTCAGCAGGTGATAAAGGCTAATGGTGCCCTGAAGCAGCTTCCCTGCTGGCAATAAGCATCATTGAGACTTATTAAATGATTTTCGGGCCCCGGGGAAACTCGGGGCCCGTTTTTTGCAATATCGCGGAGTATCGCCGATACCTGTGTTTTTACCACAAAAATATGTTAAGGGGGCTTTAAATATAATTTATGAACTTGCTTATTATTCGATAATATGCTAATTTTGTAACAAAATAGGTCCACACCTTTTTTGTGCCTTAGTCTAAAGAAAATTCATAATAAATAATATGACTTTGCAGTCTTAACAAACACTTGCAAAACTGATGAAAAACTACGTATTTCTTGCATTAGGATTACTTCTGGCATCGTGTGCCGACAGGGCTTCGGATGCTCCTGTAGACCTTGCCGACCCCATGGTAGGCACCGGTTTCCACGGTCATACCTATCCCGGCGCCACGGCCCCTCATGGTGCTGTGCAACTCAGCCCTGATACCCGTGCCGATAACTGGGACGCCTGCTCGGGCTACCACTACAGCGACAGCACCCTCAACGGCTTCTCGCACACACACCTCAGCGGCACCGGCTGCGCCGACCTCGCTGATATTTTTGTACGTCCTCTTGCCGGTGAAGTAAGCATCACCGACAATCCTCTGTATTCTCCCGTAGGTTTCTCCCACAAGGATGAAACCGCCACTCCGGGCTACTACAGCGTGAAGCTCGCCGACGGAATTACCGCCGAACTCACAGCTACAACCCGTACGGGCGTTCACCGCTATACCTTTCCCTCCGGCGAGACTGCAAACCTTGTCTTCGACCTGAACCACAAGATTACAGGCGAGCGCATCGACAGCGCCTCAATCAAAATTGACGGGCCGGCCGAAATCAGCGGCGTACGCGTTTCGTCGGGCTGGACTCCGAACCAGTATGTTTATTTCGTAGCCCGTTTCTCCCAGGACTTCGAGAAGACGCAGCTCAACGACAACGGCACAGTTGCCGTGCTTACCTTCAAGAACGAGGGCAAGCCTATCGTAGCTAAAGTAGGTCTTTCTATTGTAAGCCTCGAGGGTGCGGAACTGAACCTCGACACGGAAACCGGCGATTTCGGATTTGACTTCGACGCCGTACGCGAACACTCACGTCAGATATGGGCCGACGAGCTCGGTGCCATTACCGTGGAAGGCGGCACACGCGAAGAGCGCATCAACTTCTACTCGGCTCTCTATCACACTCTGATTGTGCCCAATATCGTCAATGACGTCGACGGCGCATACCGCCGCCACGACATGACTATTGACACAGTGCCTGCAGGAGAGAACCGCTACTCGACACTTTCGCTCTGGGATACTCACCGCTCGTGGCATCCGCAGATGACGCTGACCGACTCGAAGCTCATCAGCGATATCGTGAAGTCGTGCCTCGACATGTACGACAAGACAGGCGAGCTGCCTCTGTGGCCTCTGTCGGCCGGCGAGACCTGGTGTATGATTGGCTATCACTCGGCATCCGTAATTGCCGAGGCTTATCTGAAAGGTATCCGTGATTTCGACGCCGAACACGCTCTCGAGGCAATGGTTGTTTCTTCGAACAAAAACAGAAAAGGCTCGGCGGAATATGTGGCAGAAGGCTTCATTCCCGCCAACCGCAAGAGCGAATCGGTATCGTGCACGCTGGAGTATGCATACAACGACTGGTGCATAGCCCAGATGGCCAAGGCACTCGGCCACGAGGACATCTATAACGAGTATATAAAGCGTGCCGGCAACTACGCCAACGTATTCGATGGCTCGACACGTTTCTTCCGCGGCAAGAACGAAGACGGCACCTTCGAGGCACCCTTCGAAATCTATGAACCGGGCCGTGCCTACACGGAGGCGTCGCCCTGGCAGTACCGCTTCTTCGCGCCCCACGATATGGCGGGTCTCGAGCAGCTCTACGGCAGCCGTGAAGCTCTTGTAGCCGCAATGGACTCGATGTACACCAACAAGACCCAGCCTAAGACTGATTTCTCGGACATCACCGGTCTGATAGGCCAGTACGCACACGGCAATGAGCCGAGCCACAACTTCGCATTCCTCTATAACTATGTAGGGCAACCCTGGAAATCACAGGAACTCGTGCGCTACATTCTCGGTGAAATGTATCAGCCTACTCCCGAAGGACTCTGCGGCAATGAAGACGTAGGCCAGATGTCGGCATGGTATGTGCTCGCATCGCTGGGTCTCTATCCTGTCGCACCCGCATCGGGCGAATATGTGTTCACTTCGCCGATTTTCACCACGGCGACCATAAAACTCGCCAACGGCAAGACTCTCGAAATCAAGGCCAACGACCCTGCCAAGAATAAATTCATCAAGGACGTGACTTTCAACGGCAAGCCTGTTGAAGCTAACTATATCACACACGCACAGCTTATGGAAGGCGGCGTCCTTGACTTCACGCTGACCGACAAGGCCGTGACTGACCGCGGCACCGAGCCTTCGTGGGCACCCTCGTCGATGAGCACCGAGCCGATGACTTCGGTTCCCTATACAACCACCGACCTCACCCTCTTTACTGACAATGTGACAGCCGACCTTGCGTGCACCACCCCCGACGCAAAGATTTACTATACTCTCGACGGAAGCGAGCCCACAGAGGCTTCCACACTTTACGAAGGCCCCTTCGCAATCGACAAGAGCCTCACACTTAAAGCCCGCGCATATAAGGAAGGCATGAAGCCGGGTGCGGTATTTTCGATTAAATCTACAAAGGCCGTGAATATGCCTGCAAAAAATGTGGCCGCTGCCAGGAACGGTGTGAATTACAATTACTACGAGGGCTATTTCTCGCGTGGTGCCGATATCGAGCGCAAGGGCAACGCAGTGAGCAAGGGTACAATCGCCAATGTGAGCAGTGCCGACAGGCAGAAAGAAGACGGCTTCGGCTTCGTCTATACCGGTTATATAGATGTTCCTGCCGACGGCATCTACACTTTCATGACCAAGAGCGACGACGGTTCGGTGCTCTACATCGACGGTGTTAAGACAGTTGACAACGACGGCAGCCACTCGGCCGCCTCAGCTACAGGTCGCATCGCTCTCGCCAAGGGTATGCACGCCTTCCGTCTCGAATACTTCGACGGCGGAGAGGAAGATGAAATCAGCTGGGGATGGAAAGTACCTGGCAGCGACACTCTTGAGGCCATTCCCGACAACGTACTTTGGATAAATAACTAAATTTTTACAATAACCAATCAACTTTAGTAGATGACAAAAATTAATATTATGCTGTTAAACATCTAAATTTCAGCTGA
>CAJUKF010000078.1 GCA_910587355.1 uncultured Muribaculaceae bacterium | reverse complement strand
ATGTAAAACGTATATGCACCCATGCAGACTCAAAATGTCCGCTGAATAGTTACTTAAGCGGTAAACCGTTGTAATCGCGGCTGTAACGGAGCATCTGGTCGGTATACGATTCGTCGTATGAAACAGTAACGTCGGTGATGTTGCCGTTTTCATCGCGCACTGCGGTATAAACTGGATTGACAAAACCTTTGTAGGGAGCGATGTCGAGCTTGGCGTAGCGGTCGAGTACCTGCTGGTGCATCTTGGGGTCGACTTTCACGGCATACTGCTCTACAATAACTTTTGCGGCTGCATAGTCGCCCGTCGAACGAATCCGCTGTATTTCGGCAAGAAGTTCGCCAAAGAGGCCGCGGAGTGCGTCATAATCGTTGATTTGTACATATGTCTTGCCGTCGCGTTCGACAAGTTCAATCACGTTGGCGTCCTTGCCGTGCTCATAAACCCACTCGGCGATGAGCTTGCGGTTGCGCATATGTGCTTCTTCCACATTCTTGCCGGGCTCGATGCGCATGAGCTGTGTCATGAGGCCGTTGAGAATATACTTATAATACTCTGCCTTGTAAGCATCGGGGTTATCTAGCAGACCGATTTCAATGAGCTTGGGGTCGGCGAGATAATAGAGTGCGAAGAGGTCGGCGCGGGCTTCTTCGATTGTCGAGCCATGCTCGCGGAGTGCGCCGTCGCTTACACCGGGCAGAAGTTTGCCCGAGCCGTGGCCGAGGCATTCGTGGAGGTCGGTGTGAAGATTGTCGGTGATGAAGAGATAGTCGTCGAGGAGCTTACGTGTGGGCTCGTCAATCACAAATTCCTCATTGAAGCCGTTTCCGTGCGAAGCTGCATCGTATGCCTGGGTGATGTTCTCGATTGTCACGCTCTTTGAGCCGTGGGCTGCGCGTATCCAGTTGGAGTTGGGGAGGTTGATGCCAATCGGGGTCGAGGGATAAGAGTCTCCGGCGAGAATGGCGGCTGTGATTACCTTCGCCGAAACGCCTTTTACTTCGTCTTTGCGGAATTTGGGGTCTACGGGCGAGTTATCCTCGAAGAACTGTGCGTTGGCACTGAGAATCTCGGTGCGCTTGCTGGCAGGAATATTCTTGAAGTTTACAATCGACTCCCATGCGCCGGTCATACCCAGCGGGTCGCCGTAGTCTTCGATAAAGCCGTTGATGAAGTCGACCTGAGAGGCAGTATCCTCAGCCCACTGAATCGAGTACTTGTCGAATGTGGCGAGGTCGCCTGTGGTATAGTAATCAATAAGAGTGTTGATGATTTCTTTCTGAGCCGGATTCTCGGCATAGTGGCTTGCGCTGTCGAGATTTTCAACAATGTGCGCGATAGCCTCGCCGTAAAGACCGCCGAGTTTGTAGTGGTCCTCGACAACCTTGCCGTTCTCCTTGCGGAGGCGAGAGTTAAGGCCGTAGCTGATAGGAGTGGGGTCGTCGGGCTTGCGGATAGACGCGAAGTAGTCGGTTACTTCCTGTTCCGTAAGACCCTTTTCGTAGAGGTTGTTGGCGCTGGTCATAATGAGGTCCGCGCCGTCTTCCTGATTAACGCGCTTTGCATCGAGTTCGGGATTGAAAATCACCTCTACAAGCTCGTTTGTGTTTTCGGGGACCACGCCTGCCGGAAGTGCCGCAATCTGCCCCTCGAGGAATTCACGTGAGAATTTCGGAGTGAATTTATCGGTGCTGTAGTGATGATGTATGCCGTTGCCGAACCATACCTGCTTCACATAGGTTTCAAAAGCCTTGTAGTCCTCGCTGTTTTTATCGCCGTTGTAATTGGTGTAGACACCTTCGAGAAGCGAGCGGATAGCGAGGTTATTCACATTGTTCTGGTCCCAGAGGATATCGCGGCCCCAGAGAGCGGCCTCGGTAAGATAGTACACGAGCTTCTTCTGCTGAAGCGAAAGACTGTCGAAGTCGGGCACCTTGTACCGGAGCACTTCGATATCGGCGAAACGGTCGACGTGATAGTTGAAATCGTCGGCACTTGCTTCCTCGGCCTTGTGGGAGCACGCTGAAGCCATAAATAATGAAGCCATGGCAGCTGCGATGATTGTTTGTTTCATTATATGCTGATATATGATTGATTATTCTACATAAAGCACGAGACCTTTGAGGTACTCGCCTTCGGGATGATAGATATTCACCGGGTGGTCGGCCGGCTGGGTGAGCTGGTGAAGGATGCGCACCCGGCGACGGCTCTGGGCGGCTGCGCTGAAAACAGCAAGACGGAACTGCTCTTTGCTCACGGCCTGCGAGCACGAGAATGTGAAGAGAATGCCGCCGGGGGCTATTTTGTCGAAAGCCTTGGCGTTAAGCCTGCGGTAACCCTGCAGGGCGTTGCGGAGCACGCTGCGGTGCTTGGCAAAGGCCGGAGGGTCGAGTATTATGAGGTCGTGGACGCCTTTCTCCATTGTGTCGAGGTATTTGAAGGCATCTTCGGCGCTTGACGTGTGACGTGTGTCGCCGGGGAAGTTAAGCGCGACATTGGCATCGGTAAGGCTGATTGCCTTGGCCGACGAATCGACGGAAACGACGCTCCTTGCGCCGCCCGCAAGGGCATACACCGAGAAGCCTCCTGTATAGCAGAACATATTGAGCACCGAGCGTCCGCGGCTGTAGCGGCCCACAAGCGCACGGTTGTCGCGCTGGTCGACAAAGAAACCGGTTTTCTGGCCGCGGAGCCAGTCGATGCGGAAACGCAGACCATTCTCTGTGGCTGTATCGCTGATGAAATCGCCGATAAGATAGCCGTTCTCCGGGTCGAGACGTGCCTTGTAAGGCAATGTCGTCTCCGATTTATAGTACACGCTTTTAATGCCGAGGCCGGGCATGGCGGTCAGTGCTTCGGCTATGGTTTTACGTGCGAAGTGCATACCTGGCGAATGGGCCTGAATCACGGCTGTCTCGCCGTAAACATCGACGACAAGACCGGGAAGAAAGTCGCCTTCGCCGTGAACGAGACGGAAAGCCGTTGTTTCGGCATTCGGCAGACCGAGCACACTGCGGAGCCCGGCGGCAGCCTCAAGACGCTTTGCGAAGAATTCCTTATCCACCACCTCTGCAGCATCAAAAGTGAGCATACGTACGGCTATGCTGCCAATCTGAAAATGACCGGTGCCGATAATACGACCGTCGGCTGCGGCTACAGCCACAAGGTCGCCCTCCTCTACTTCATCGTCTTCCTGCGGCATATAGGTGAGGGCTCCCGAAAATACCCAGGGATGAAAACGGTCGAGTGACTCTTCCTTGCCTTTACGCAGGGTGAGTAACGGCAGGCCGTTTTCGGTGCGAGTTATTCTGTTTTTCATCATTTCAAGAAGAAGCGGTAAATATCATTGCCGTTGGCATAGACCAGCAGCAGCAAAAGGAATGCAAAGCCGCAGGTATTCACAATCTCAAGGAAGCGGTCGGAGGGCTTACGGCCCGTAATCATCTCGACAATGAGGAAGAGAGTATATCCGCCGTCAAGACCGGGAATAGGTATGATATTCATGAACGCGAGGATAATTGACAGAAAGGCCGTAATCTGCCAGAATGAATACCAGTTCCATGCCGAAGGGAAGAGGTCCCCAAGCGTACCGAAACCACCGAGGCTCTGAGCGCCTTCTTTGGTGAAAATCAGCTTCATCGATGACACATACGATGTGAGACGGTCTGTACCAATCTCCCAGCCGCGCGGCACCGACTCGAAGAGTCCGTACTCCACTATCTGAGGTTCAAAAATATCAATCGGCGAAAGCATCTGAATGCCGATTTTACCGGCATCGGAAACGGCTACATCAAGTGTCTCCTGCGAGCCGTCGGCCCGCAAAACGCGCATCGGCACTGTCTGTCCTTTATATGCCTGAAGCGAAGGCATGAATTCAGTAATGGCAGGCGTAGTATCGTTGCCTACAGTGAGTATGCGGTCTCCTTCCTTGATTCCGGCAAGGGCAGCCGGGTCTCCGTTCATGGTCTTCGCCACAACAACAGGCACACGCATCGTCATCGGCATATAGTCTTTGCCTTTCGAGGCAATCTGACGTATGAGAGTGTCGCTCACGGTAATTTCGACAGGCTCGCCGTTGCGCAGCACGCCCACACGTGTGCCGGGCTGCACCATATCCCATGTCACGGAGTAATCCTTCGCATCCATGGCCTTGCCGTCGATGCTCTGCAGTATATCGCCGTTACGGAAACCAGCATCGACAAATTCCTTCGAGAAATCCATACCCTCGGTCATTGCCTGGAAAGGTATCACACGGTCGCCCCAGTGGAACGCGATGCCTGTGTAAATGATAATGGCGAGCACGAAGTTAAGCACAACGCCGGCAACCATTACACACAGCCTCTGCCATGCCGGTTTGCTCCGCAGCTCCCAGCTCTGTGGCTCTGCGGCAAGCTGAGAGGCATCTTTTGTCTCGTCGACCATGCCGGCTATATCGCAGTAACCCCCGAGCGGCACCCAGCCGAGACCATAGACTGTGTCACGCCATGTCGGACGCCCGTCGGCTTTCGGAGTATGTTCCTTGCCTACGCGCAGCGAGAAGGTGCCGGGCTTGCCGTTACGGGCAAAAATATCGAGCGTGCCCTTCATCGGGTCGTAGCGGAGTATGGAAAAATATGGATTAAAAAAAAGATAGAATCGGTTGACTTTCACGCCGAAAATGCGCGCGAAGATGTAGTGGCCGAACTCATGCACCGTGACGAGTATCACCAGTGCGAGAATCAGCTGTGCGGCTTTAATGAGTATATCCATCGGTTAAATAAAGTTTCAGATTGATTTGCAGAACTCCGTGGCGCGACGGCGTGCTTCGGCGTTGACAGCCACAAAGTCTTCATATTCGGGTACGGCCACAAAGGTCGAGGCTTCGAGCGTGAGCATGTTCACCTCAAAAATCTGCGGGAATGTAATCAGGCCCTGCAGGAATGACTGTACTGCGACTTCGTTGGCAGCATTGACAGCGCAGGCTGCTGTACCGCCGCGCTCAAGACATATCTGCGCGAAATCAAGGCAAGGAAAACGCTTCGAGTCGGGCTTCTCGAAAGTAAGTGTCGCATAATCCTCGAGCCTCAGTGACTTCTCGGCGCCGGAAAGCCGGGTATTACATCCCAGCGCATAAGCTATGGGCAGATGCATATCGGGCACACCGAACTGAGCCTTGACTGCGCCATCGGTGAATTCGACCATAGAATGGACAATAGACTGTGGATGAACCACGGCCGATATACGTGAAGGCTCGATATGGAAGAGATGATGCGCTTCGATGATTTCAAAAGCCTTGTTCATCATCGAGGCCGAATCAATAGTGATTTTGGCGCCCATGCTCCAGTTGGGATGCCTGAGTGCATCGTCCGGTGTTGCTTTAGCTATTTGCTCATGTGTCCATGTGCGGAAAGGGCCGCCGGAGGCTGTAATCAGAAGCCGCTCCACAGTCGCTGCATTCTCGCCCCTCAGACATTGCGCTATAGCCGAATGCTCGGAGTCAACAGGATAAATAGTCGACTGCGATTCATCGAGCAGCCTGTTGACGAGGTTGCCGGCCACAACAAGAGTTTCTTTATTGGCAAGCGCTATATCCTTGCCGGCCTTTATCGCATGTATGGTAGGCTCAAGGCCGCTGTATCCGACGGTAGCTGTCAGCACCATATCGATGTCCGCAGCCTCCACGCACTCGGCGAGCGCTTTCGGACCGGCTGCGGTAGCTATGCCGTGAGGCTCCAGCGCTGCACGCAGCTGAGGCAGCAGACTTTCATCACCGATAATGGCAAGCCGAGGCTTGTGACGCAACGCAAGCCCGATGAGATTATCGGCACGGCGCCCGGCGGCAAGTACCTGAGCCTTATACAGCTCCGGATGCTTTTCAATTATATCGAGTGTCTGGCTGCCTATCGAACCGGTGGCACCAAGCACAGCTATTCGTTTTGGAGTATGCACAATTGCAATATTAAGGTTTACAACAACATAACTGTTGTACCGGGACAATTTCCGGTACGGAAAGCCGCTCGCGGTCACCGACAGCCATGCACTGAACTGCAAAAGTACAAATTTTTAGTCGAAACTCAAAACAACGTGAAAACCATATGGCTTACGCAGATTAAACAGGCAAGTGCGAAATTAGGAAAAATGTTTGAAGAATTGTATT
>CAJUKF010000077.1 GCA_910587355.1 uncultured Muribaculaceae bacterium | reverse complement strand
ACACAAACTAAACTAAAAGGACCGATTCCTGCAAGTGGAATCGGTCCTAATTTTTTAAATCTCACGCTTAACTTTAGCGGACAGTAATATTTTATAATACCTTTATAATACCGCCCACATTCTGCCGCACTATGCAAAATCCGTTCAGCTACATTAATAATTTATAAAAGGGCGCGAGGGGGCACAAAAATCAAGGCGGATTGTAACTCCTTTCACTATTTTTTATTACCTTTGCAGTTGCATTAAAAACACAGATACTTATTAATCATTTCAGATATAACCACGATTACAAACGTTATGAGTAAAGAAAAACAATTCTTGACCTGCGATGGTAATCAGGCAGCCGCTCACGTGAGCTACATGTTCTCTGAAGTAGCCGCCATCTACCCAATCACCCCCTCGTCGACCATGGCTGAATATGTGGACGAATGGGCAGCCGCAGGCCGCAAGAACATCTTCGGCGAAACTGTGCTTGTGCAGGAAATGCAGTCGGAAGGCGGCGCAGCAGGCGCTGTACACGGCTCTCTTCAGGCCGGTGCCCTCACCACCACCTACACCGCTTCACAGGGCCTCCTGCTTATGATTCCGAACATGTACAAAATCGCCGGTGAACTTCTTCCCTCGGTTTTCCATGTTTCGGCCCGTACAATCGCCTCCCACGCTCTCTCGATTTTCGGTGACCATCAGGATGTGATGTCGGTTCGTCAGACAGGATTCGCCATGCTGTGCGAAGGCTCTGTACAGCAGGTTATGGACCTCTCCGGCGTCGCTCATCTGTCGACAATCAAATCAAGCATTCCCTTCGTCAACTTCTTTGACGGATTCCGTACATCGCACGAAATTCAGAAAATCGAAGCTCTGTCACAGGAAGAACTCGCTCCCCTGCTCGACCGCGAGGCTCTCGCCAAATTCCGTTCACGCGCCCTCACCCCACAGGCTCCCGTAGCCCGTGGCATGGCCGAGAACAGCGACGTATTCTTCCAGCACCGCGAAGCCTGCAACAAGCACTACGAAGCAGTGCCCGATATCGTCGAGAACTATATGGCCGAAATCTCCAAAATCACCGGCCGTGAATATCACCTCTTCAACTACTACGGCGCACCCGATGCAGAACGCGTAATCATCGCCATGGGTTCGGTCAATCAGGCCATCCAGGAAGCTGTCGACTATCTCGTAGCCAAGGGTGAGAAGGTCGGTGCAATCGAAGTTCATCTCTATCGTCCTTTCTCGGCAAAGCACTTCCTCGCAGCTATTCCCGCGACCGCAAAGCGTATCGCCGTGCTCGACCGCACCAAAGAACCCGGTGCTAACGGCGAGCCCCTCCTGCTTGACGTCAAGGAGTGCCTGTTCGGCAAAGAGAACGCACCTCTCGTTATCGGCGGCCGCTACGGTCTCGCTTCGAAGGATACCACGCCCGCACAGATTGTCAGCGTTTACGAGAACCTCGCTCTGCCCCAGCCCAAAGACCACTTCACTCTCGGCATTGTCGACGACGTAACATTCACATCGCTCCCCCTCCTCCCCGAAATCCCCATGGGCGACCCCAGCACTTTCGAAGCCAAATTCTTCGGTCTCGGTGCCGACGGCACTGTAGGTGCTAACAAGAACTCCGTGAAGATTATCGGTGAGAACACCAACAAATACTGCCAGGCTTATTTCGCATACGACTCCAAGAAGTCGGGCGGCTTCACCTGCTCGCACCTCCGCTTCGGCGACAAGCCTATCCGCTCCACATATCTGGTGAGCACCCCCAACTTCGTGGCTTGCCACGTACAGGCTTACCTCAATATGTACGACGTGACACGCGGTCTCCGCGACAACGGCATCTTCCTGCTCAACACTATCTGGGAAGGTGATGAACTCGTGAAGAATCTCCCCGTTCATGTAAAGCGTTACTTCGCCGAGCACAACATCACCGTATATTATATCAACGCCACCAAGATTGCTCAGGAAATCGGCCTCGGCAACCGCACGAACACCATTCTCCAGAGTGCATTCTTCCGCATTACCGAGGTCATCCCCGTTGACCTCGCCATCGAGCAGATGAAGAAATTCATCGTGAAGAGCTACGGCAAGAAAGGTCAGGATGTCGTTGACAAGAACAATCAGGCTGTAGACCGCGGCGGCGAGTACCACAAACTCGACGTTGACCCTGCATGGGCCTCCCTTGAAGAAGCTCCCAAAGCTTCCAACGGCGACCCCGAATTCATCACCAAGCTCGTCCGCCCCATCAACGCTCAGGACGGTGACCTTCTCAAGGTTTCCGACTTCGAGGCAATCGCCGACGGCACATGGGAACAGGGTACCGCCGCTTACGAGAAACGCGGTGTGGCAGCATTCGTCCCCGAATGGCTCGAAGAGAACTGCATCCAGTGCAACAAGTGCGCTTATGTATGTCCTCACGCTTCTATCCGTCCCTTCGTTCTCACCGATGCAGAAGCCGAAAAAGCTCCCTTCGGTGTGACAGGCACCATTCCCGCTCTCGGTCCTTCATTCAAGGGCATGCACTTCATTCAGGCTGTCGACGTTCTCGACTGCCTCGGCTGCGGCAACTGCGTTGACGTATGTCCCGGCAAGAAGGGCGTGAAAGCGCTCCAGATGAAACCGCTCGAAACACAGCTCGAGAAACAGGCCGGCTGGGAATACTGCGTTAAAGAAGTTGAAAGCAAGCAGGCTCTCGTAGACGTCAAGTCGAACGTGAAGAACAGCCAGTTCGCTACTCCTTACTTCGAATTCTCCGGCGCTTGCTCGGGTTGCGGCGAAACGCCTTACGTGAAACTCATCTCGCAGCTCTACGGCGACCACGAAATGGTGGCCAACGCTACCGGTTGCTCGTCAATCTACTCCGGCTCCGTACCCTCGACTCCTTACACCAAGGACGCCACAGGCCACGGTCCCGCATGGGGCAACTCGCTCTTCGAGGACTTCGCAGAATTCGGCCTCGGCATGCGCGTAGCTACCAAGAAGCTCCGCGACCGCGTGGCTCAGCTCTTCACCGACATGCTCGGCTGCGACAAGTGCTCCGCCGAAATGAAAGCTCTCGCACAGCAGTGGCTCAACGCACCCCACGACCCGAAGGCAACCCGCGAGGTAGCCGACAAAATCGTACCTCTGTGCAAGGCATGCGGATGCGACATCTGCAAGCAGCTTGTTGAGCTCGAAGGCTACATCGTAGCACGCTCGCAGTGGATTATCGCAGGTGACGGCGCTGCATACGATATCGGCTTCGGCGGTCTCGACCACGTGCTCGCCACCGGCGAAAACATCAACGTGCTCGTTGTCGACACCGAAGTTTACTCAAATACAGGCGGCCAGTCGTCGAAGGCAACACCTCTCGGTGCTATCGCCAAGTTCGCTTCTGCCGGCAAACGTATCCGTAAGAAAGACCTCGGCCTCATCGCTTCGACCTACGGTTATGTATACGTAGCTCAGATTGCAATGGGTGCCGACCAGGCCCAGACCCTCAAGGCTATCCGCGAGGCTGAGGCTTACGATGGTCCTTCGCTCATCATAGCCTACGCTCCCTGTATCAACCACGGCATCAAAGCCGGCATGGGTCACTCGCAGCAGGAAGAAGAGAATGCCGTGAAGTGCGGTTACTGGCACCTCTGGCGCTACAACCCCGCCGCAGAGGAGCAGGGTCAGAACCCCTTCACCCTCGACAGCAAAGAACCTGACTGGGACGCATTCGAAAACTTCCTCAAAGGCGAAGTGCGCTACGCTTCCGTACTCAAGATGTATCCTGACGAAGCCGAAGAACTCTTCGCTGCGGCCAAGGCAAACGCACAGTGGCGCTACAACAACTACAAGCGTCTCGCTCAGCAGCAGTGGGGTGTCGACCCCATCATAGGCTCTGTTGAAAAAGCCAACGAGAAAATCTGATTTTTCTAAACTCCCTTCATAAACAGGACCGGCACGGGCATAAACACCCGTGCCGGTCCTGTTTTCATGACAAGTCATACGGATATGACACTTTGGCAGAAAAAACTATTTGGCATATCATTTGTTTTACTTTTAGCAAAACGAAAATAAACATAAAACAAAAAACATACAATCATGGGAAAAATCATTGGTATTGACTTAGGCACCACCAACTCATGCGTTGCCGTTCTCGAAGGCAACAACCCCGTTGTTATCCCCAATAGCGAAGGCCGCAACACCACACCTTCCGTCGTAGCTTTTGTCGACGGCGGCGAGCGCAAGGTAGGCGACCCTGCCAAACGTCAGGCTATCACAAACCCCGAGCGCACAATCTATTCTATCAAGCGCTTCATGGGCGAAAAATATGACCAGGTACTCAACGAAATCGAACGCGTGCCTTATAAAGTAGTACGCGGCAAAAACGACACACCCCGTATCGTAGTCGACAACCGTGAATACACTCCTCAGGAAATCTCCGCCATGATTCTTCAGAAAATGAAGAAAACAGCCGAAGACTATCTCGGACAGGAAATCACTGAAGCCGTAATCACCGTTCCGGCATACTTCAACGACTCTCAGCGTCAGGCAACCAAGGAAGCCGGTGAAATCGCAGGCCTCACAGTTCGCCGTATCGTCAACGAGCCTACTGCAGCCGCACTTGCCTACGGCCTCGACAAAGCCAACAAAGACCAGAAAATCGCCGTATTCGACCTCGGCGGCGGCACATTCGATATTTCGATTCTCGAACTCGGCGACGGCGTATTCGAAGTTAAATCAACCAACGGTGACACACACCTCGGCGGCGATGACTTCGACCATGTAATCATCGACTGGCTCGCCGATGAGTTCCTCAAAGACGAAGGCGTTGACCTCCGTCAGGACCCAATGGCACTCCAGCGCCTCAAAGAAGCTGCCGAGAAAGCAAAAATCGAGCTTTCGAGCGCCACTTCAACTGAAATCAACCTTCCTTACATCATGCCCGTGAACGGTGTGCCCAAGCACCTCGTACGCACCCTTTCGCGTGCTAAATTCGAGCAGCTTGCCGACAAACTCATCCACGCTACCGTAGCTCCCTGCGAAGCCGCTCTCCGCGATGCCGGCCTTAAGGCAAGCGATATCGACGAAGTGATTCTCGTCGGCGGTTCGACCCGTATCCCCGCTATCCAGCAGCAGGTTGAGAAAATCTTCGGCAAGACCCCCTCAAAGGGCGTAAATCCCGATGAAGTAGTGGCCGTAGGCGCTGCAATTCAGGGCGGCGTTCTCTCGGGTGATGTCAAAGACGTCCTCCTTCTCGACGTAGTACCCCTCTCGGTAGGTATCGAAACACTCGGCGGCGTGATGACCAAACTCATCGAAGCAAACACCACCATTCCTACCCGCAAGAGCGAAACCTTCTCTACAGCAGCCGACAATCAGCCGTCAGTTGAAATCAACGTGCTTCAGGGCGAACGTCCTATGGCAAAAGACGATAAACTCCTCGGCAAATTCCACCTCGACGGCATCGCTCCCGCACCCCGTGGTATTCCTCAGATTGAGGTGACCTTCGAAATCGATGCAAACGGCATCCTCAACGTTTCCGCCAAGGACAAAGCCACCGGCAAGGAACAGAGCATCCGCATCGAAGCTTCGAGCGGCCTTACCGATGCTGAAATCAAACGTATGAAAGACGAAGCTGCCGCTAACGCAGACGCCGACGCACGTGAAAAAGAGCGTGCCGACAAGCTCAACCAGGCCGACGCCATCGTCTTCCAGACCGAAAAGCAGCTCAGCGAATTCGGCGACAAGATTCCCGCAGACAAACGTTCGGCTATCGAAGCAGCCGTAGCTCGCCTCAAGGAAGCCCACAAGAACGCCGACATCGCCGGCATCGACGCTGCAATCAAAGAAATCGAAACTACCTTCGGTGCCGCACAGCAGGACATCCTCAATGCTCAGGCACAGGCCCAGCAGGGTGCACAGGGTCCTCAGGGAGGCGCGAACCCCAATAACGCCAA
Source organism: uncultured Muribaculaceae bacterium (assembly GCA_910587355.1). GTDB lineage: Bacteria > Bacteroidota > Bacteroidia > Bacteroidales > Muribaculaceae > CAG-873. The sequence goes on along the minus strand of CAJUKF010000077.1, from coordinate 275 downwards.
CCCCGACGACCACGTCACCGACGTAGACTTCGAGGAAGTGAAATAAAGGTTAATATCTCAGTATAACAAAAATGGAGCGTAGCCCAACAAAGCTATGCTCCATTTTTTGTCTAATAAATTATTATTGGATAAGTATTAAGTTCGGTTATTTTTACTAACTTTGGCATTGAATGATAAAAGATTTATTGGTGTCCGGTAAATGTGTTTACCCGGCTATTTTGGGGTCAGCGGATTTTTCCGGTTGGTGAGCGATGATGTCGGAGCATAGTGTTATC
>CAJUKF010000076.1 GCA_910587355.1 uncultured Muribaculaceae bacterium | reverse complement strand
TGTAAAACGTATATGCACCCATGCAGACTCAAAATGTCCGCTGAATAGTTACTTCTCTTGACATAACGAACGGCGGCCATGACAGTATTCTGCATCATGACCGCCGGTTGTTGGGCTGTTATTGTTTTGAGATTATTCCCCGGCAGGAGCAAGCTGCACGGTAAAATGGCGCATCAGCGGAGCCTCCCATGTGATTTTCACACCTCGGGTGATTTCATTACGTCGGTCATAGACGTTCTTTAGGGCAACCGCAACCACATTCATATGATTGTCGGTATAAGTACGGCGCGGTATGGCCAGACGCAATAAATCGAGGCCACCGAAGCGGTTTTCGCGTGTCACCGGGTCACGGTCGGCAAGAATATAACCGATTTCGCATCCTCGTATGCCAGCCTCGCGGTAAAGCTCTACAGTAAGCGTCTGTGCCGGGAATTCTTCTTTCGGCACATTGGTCAGAATTTTCGACGCATCGACAAAAATGGCGTGGCCGCCTGCAGGACGCTGATACGGAATACCGAATTCGTCGAGACGTTTTGCCAGATATTCTACCTGATGGATACGTGTATACAGATTGTCGAACTCAGTGTTCTCGTCAAGGCCTACTGCCAAGGCCTCCATATCGCGTCCGTTCATACCTCCGTAGGTCAGATAGCCTTCAAAAGGTATTGAGAAACGCTGCGCACCCTCGGCCCAGTCTTTATGGCGTGTGGCGAAGAAGCCGCCCATATTGACTATAGCGTCTTTCTTGGCAGACATTGTCATGCCGTCGGCAAGCGAGAACATCTCGCGCACGATTTCTTTTATACTCTTGTCGGCATAACCCTCCTCACGCGTCTTGATGAAATAGGCATTCTCCGCGAATCTGGCAGAGTCGAAAATCACCCGCAGACCGTGACGGTCGGCCAGTTCGCGTACGGCACGCAGATTGGCCATCGAAACGGGCTGGCCTCCGGCTGTATTGTTGGTTATGGTTACAATGATAAAAGGAACGCGCCCCTTGTTGTCGCTCACGGCCTTCTCAAGTTTGTCAATATCCACATTGCCCTTGAACGGATGTTCGAGCTGAGTATCGCGGGCCTCATCGATAGTGCAGTCAACAGCAAAAGCCTTGCGGCTCTCGATATGGCCCTTGGTAGTATCAAAATGAGAGTTTCCGGGCACGACGTCGCCCTCTTTTACAAGAGCGCTGAAAAGCACGTTTTCGGCAGCGCGGCCCTGATGTGTGGGCACTACCAGCGGAAAACCGGTGATGCGTTCGATTGTGTCCTTCATCTTGAAGAACGAACGTGCGCCGGCATAGCTCTCGTCGCCGGTCATCATGGCTGCCCACTGGCGGTCGCTCATGGCGCCGGTACCTGAATCGGTAAGAAGGTCGATATAGACCTGTTCAGCAGGCAGCTGAAACACATTGTAGTGCGCGGCCTTAATCCATTCTTCCCGTTCCGCACGGGTACTGGTACGGATGGGCTCAACCATCTTTATGCGCCATGATTCGGCAAAAGGTAATTCCATGGTATATGATAATTTATATTGGTGATGAGATTCAAGGTAAGAAACAGCAGGCGCAGCGGCCGGCCTGCTCTGCAATGGCAAATGTACTCTTAAATAAATATTTCTGCAAATAAAACCTCAAAAAAGTATCTGTCGCGATTTCTTCAGTTACGCAATTTTTGGCTGCCAAAAGCGATTATTGGCGACGGAATGTGTAATTTTGCAGCATGGATTGGTTTGAAAGTTTGTTTTGGGAACAATCGGCGCTGCAAGCCGTATGCGTAATCTCTGTCATCATCGCTGTAGGACTGGGATTAGGCAAATTGCGTGTGTGCGGCATATCACTTGGCGTCACGTTTGTGTTTTTTACCGGCATTCTGGCCGGACATCTCGGCCTGTCAATAGACCCGGAAATTCTTAAATACGCCGAAGATTTCGGCCTGATGCTCTTTGTCTACGAACTTGGTCTTAAGGTGGGTCCCGGCTTTTTCAGCTCGTTCCGCACCGGAGGCATAAAACTCAATATGCTCGGTCTCGGTCTGGTACTTGCAGGCACTGCCGTAGCCGTAGCGCTGAGTTATCTCATGGCGATACCGATGACCGATATGGTAGGCATTCTAAGCGGTGCAACGACCAATACTCCGTCACTGGGTGCAGCCCAGCAGGCTATCAGTCAGCTGGGACTTTCAACCGAAGGAGCCGCGCTAAGCTGTGCTGTGACCTATCCGCTCGGTGTCGTAGGCGTGATTCTGGCTTTTGTCGTGGTGAGAAAATTCGTCGCACGCAAATCGGATTACGAAGAGCGGCATCAGGATGATTCCGACCATACGTACGTGGCAGAGTTCCGCGTGACCAATCCCGGCATCTACGGCCGTTCGCTGAGAGAAATCAGCACCTTCGGCTCAGTCCATTTCGTGGTATCCCGAATATGGCACGATGAAGACGTGTCAATCCCGGGCCCCGACGATGTGCTCTGCGAAGGCGACCGCGTGCTCGTAATTACAAATGAGGATGAGGTGGCAAAACTTACGGTACTTTTCGGAGAGAAAAGCGAGCGCGACTGGAATAAGCCTGACATAAACTGGGACTCGCTCGACAAGAATCTTGTGTCGCGAACCATAACCATAAGCAAACCGCAGTTCAACGGGCGGCGTCTCGGCTCGCTGAAACTCCGCAAGCTATATGTGGTCAATATATCGCGTGTATCACGCTCCGGCGTCCGCCTGCTGGCCCGTCCCGACCTCATGCTGCAGCTCGGCGACCGGCTCACTATTGTTGGCACACCCGAGGCCATAAACAAAGTGGGAACCATGATGGGCAATTCGGACACCGACCTCAAGGACCCCAATCTGGCAGCGATTTTTATAGGCATGGTACTCTCGCTGATTGTCGGCTCGATTCCCATTTCCATTCCCGGCATCTCCGTGCCTATCAAGCTCGGACTCGCCGGAGGCCCGATTGTTGTCGGCATTCTAATAGGGCGCTTCGGACCGCATTTCCATATGGTCACTTACACCACACGCAGCGCCAACCTCATGCTGCGGGGAATCGGACTGTCACTCTTCCTCGCCTGTCTGGGCCTTGATGCCGGAGGACAGTTCATCGACACCATACTCCGCGGCGACGGTCTTACCTGGGTGGGGGCCGGTTTCATCATCACGCTGCTTCCCTCGCTTGTCATGACCATAGCCGCCATGCGCTGGTGGCACCTCGACTTCGGCACAGCTGCCGGAATGGTGAGCGGAGCCATGGCCAATCCTATGTCAATGACCTATGCAGACGGCATCACCCCCGGCGACAACGCTCCGGTAGCATATGCCACCACCTACCCGCTGTCAATGTTCGCCCGTGTAGTCATTGCACAGTTGCTGGTGCTGTGCTTCCTGTGAGCCATTCCGAAAAAGCCTTCTAAAGTTTCTTAATATATGTCAGCGGGCCTGAACTTCGCATACGCTGTGTCTGTTTTTATTGGCGAAAACATTATAAAACAGACAATATGGAATCAATAATCAACACTCACATTCCCGAATTCAAGGTACAGGCCTATCACAACGGCGAATTCAAGACAGTGACCGACAAGGATGTGCTCGGCAAATGGGCTATATTCTTTTTCTATCCCGCCGATTTCACGTTCGTCTGCCCTACTGAACTCGAGGATATGGCCGAAAAATACGAGGACTTCAAGCGCCTCGGTGTGGAAGTGTACTCGGTCAGCACCGACTCCCACTTCGTGCACAAGGCATGGCACGACGCCTCCGACTCTATCAAGAAAATACAGTATCCCATGCTGGCCGACCCCACCGGCCTGCTGAGCCGTGCCTTCGGGGTGATGATTGAGGAGGACGGCATGGCATACCGCGGCACTTTCGTCAGCAATCCCGAAGGCATCATCAAGCTTGTCGAGATTCAGGACAACAGCATAGGCCGCAATGCCGAGGAACTTCTCCGCAGAGTCGAGGCCGCACAGTTCGTAGCCTCTCACGACGGCGAGGTATGTCCCGCCAAATGGAAACAGGGACAGGCTACACTGAAACCCAGCATTGACCTCGTTGGTAAAATATAAAGGTCTGATTTCCCTGAAATCCGCATCGAGTCCCGGACCGGAGGCTATCTTGGACCGGGACTTGTTTTCACATCAATCTGTAAAAACCTCTCTGACTATGCTCGACAACTCTATAAAAGAACAGCTTAAGAATATTTTCTCCCGGCTGGAGTCACACATCGCATTCCGGATGCTCTCCCGGCCTGACGATGTACGCTCCGCCGAGATGCTGGAGTTTCTTCAGGATGTGGCAGCCACCTCGCCCAATCTTTCGGTCGAGACTGGAAACGCCGATAGTGAAGCTCCTGAATTCGAGATTGTAAAGGACGGCACCACGACGGGAGTGAAGTTCTGCGGAATACCAAACGGTCATGAGTTTTCCACTCTGCTACTGGCCGTGCTTAACGCCGACGGACAGGGCAAAAATCTGCCCGACGCTTCACTTACGGCACGGATAAAGGCTCTTAAAGGCCCGCTGAAACTCCGTACTTTCGTATCCCTTACCTGCACCAACTGCCCCGATGTGGCGCAGGCACTCAATGTAATCGCCCTTCTCAATCCGGACGTGGAAAACACCGTTACCGACGGTGCCGTGGTTCCCGGCCTGGTGAAGGAGTTCGATATCAAGTCGGTGCCCGCCGTGTATGCAGGCGGGACGCTCGTCAGCGTGGGACGTATCACACTCGGCGACCTTCTGGCAAAGCTTGAGGATAACTGCGGCACAGCCCGATGCGCCGGAGATGCCGCGCCCGTAGTGCGGGAATACGATGTCACAGTCCTTGGCGCGGGACCGGCCGGATGCGCGGCCGCCATCTACTGTGCGCGCAAGGGATTTTCCACCGCAGTTGTGGCAGGCGCCGTAGGCGGTCAGGTACTCGAGACCATGGACATAGGCAACCTTATCTCCGTCACTTCCACGACGGGTCCGCAGCTCGCCGCCAATCTGAAGGCCCATATGGCCGCTTATCCTATCGAAATATTCGAGAACCGCTCGGTCACAGCAGCGAGCGTCGAAGGGCCCGAGAAAGAACTCCGGTGTACCGGCGAGACATTCCGGAGCCGCGCGCTCATTATTGCCACCGGTGCCGGGTGGAGACATCTTTCCGTTCCCGGCGAATCGGAGCATGTGGGTCATGGAGTGGCTTTCTGCACCCACTGCGACGGCCCGTACTATGCAGGGCTGCGTGTGGCTGTCGTCGGCGGAGGCAATTCTGGCATAGAGGCAGCCATCGACCTTGCGGCACTCTGTCCGCATGTCGATGTCTTTGAGTTTACCGACTCCCTGAAAGCCGATTTGGTGCTTCAGAAGAAAGTAGCCGCACTCACCAATGTCGACATACATCTCTCCTCGCAAGTGGAAGAAATTATTGGCGATGGCAGAAGCGTGTCGGGCATCCGGGTCAAGGACCTTGTGTCGGGAGAAGCGGCCGTCTACCCCGTATCAGGTGTGTTCGTACAAATCGGCCAGACCCCCAACAGCTCGCTTTTCAAGGGACAGCTTCCGCTCAACAAAGGGGGCGAAATCGAAGTGGACCGCACATGCCGAACTGCCGTCAAAGGTGTCTACGCCGCCGGCGACGTCACCGACATTCCCTACAAGCAGGTCGTGATTGCCATGGGTGAAGGAGGCAAGGCCGCTCTCTCGGCATTCATGGACTTCATGCGGGGAGAACTCGGATAATTTCAGTTCCGGCCCGAAACCTTTTCTGAAAGACAGATGTTATTGCATATGTAAAACTTACCTAAAACAAACGAAACTATTATGGATTGCAACTGCAACAAAGAAAAACGCTCTTACCACTTCAACATATCAGAAGTTGTAGACGGCAAGATTCAGGAAGTGATGAACTTCAACTTCGGCGGCCATCACGATTTGGCCGCCATGGTGGCGAAGACAGCCGCCAAAGGCGACATCTCCGAAAAACACGCCAAGGAACTCGTGGTAGGCATGCGCCTGCTCCATCACGTGCTTAAAAAATGCGCCGGAGCCAGCGATATTTACTCCGACTTCTATCCTGTATTCGAGGAGTTCAAGAAGGCTGTCAAGGAGCATTACAAAGGCTGACACCGCCACACTTTCATCTACCTTCAGAATCACGGACCTTACACCGCAACCCTAAATTAAAAAACGAAGTGCGAAAGTTTGGCCACTAAAAGCACCTCACTCC
>CAJUKF010000075.1 GCA_910587355.1 uncultured Muribaculaceae bacterium | reverse complement strand
ATCCGGCTTTTTTGTCCTCCGGCCACGGATGTGCATCCCCATACAGCCTGGCCCTCAGATATTTGGACAGCCCCGATAAAGTTCACGCCATTTAAGCACAAAAAAACGCCCCGATGTCATCGACAGCGGGGCGCAAAAAGTATCATATTAATGAGGACGGAAGACTACCGTATATAAACTCTGACAGGAGTGGGATGCTCGTCAGTCGTAATAAGGTATATGCCGAGGGGTAATTCAAGGTCATAATTCTGATATATTTCATCTATTACATAAATCTGTCGGCCCGAAATGTCATAAATGCGGCAGTTGGTCTGGGGCTGCGAGCATATGAAGCGGACAAAACCGGGGAATGCCTGCACCACGAGAGGCTGCTCAACTACAACATCCGCCACACCGCTATGGTCAACGAAGACGACATTGGACATAGGAGAGCGATAGCCAAGACGTACGGACTGGACAGAATACGATTCACTGTCGGACTGGTCGAAGCCAACGATTTCGAGGAAATTGTCTTCCGCAGGAAGCTCTTCGGTCACGACCTGTGAGCCCGTATAACGCGTGCGCGTTACCATATAATAGTCGATGACCTCTTCGGGAGCCGCATTCCAGTTCGCCACATAGCGGTCAGACTCAATATCGGTGGCGGCTGTAGCGGTAAGTGCAGACAGTTCAGGAACAGGGAGACATTCACCGCGGAGAGCGACTCCGACAGAGCCAAAATCACCTGAAAGCAGCAGACGCGAAATATGGGTGCCGAGCGCGGTAGGTTTATAAGTCACCTCAAGCCAGTAGCCATCCTCCGAATTTACCTGGGCAACTGGTATCTGAGACGAGGCAGAAGAGAACATATCCTTATTTTCCGTATAAACTGTCACCGACACATATCCGGCAGGAAGGAATTTGCCGCTTACAAGCAGCCGGGCAGTGTAAGATTTACCCAAAGCAACCTGACCGAAGTCGAGAGTCATGCCGGGCTGAGGAGCAATAAGCTCAGGGTCGCCTGTCGGCGGAACAACTATCTCGCCGGGGGTGTAAGCCTCACCCTTCTTCGAGCCCCACAGATATTCGGCAAGCTCCGGGCGGTCGATGAATGGATTGCGGTTGTTCTGGAATCCAAACACAGCCTCGTTGCGGTCTATTTCCTTCTGGCTCACAGGGTCTTCGCGATGCCATTTCATAAGGAGGTCAACAGACCACTGATTGAGCGTAGGATAAAGATTCTGACTCACCATATAGGTGTATTTCCAAGTCAGATTCTGATAGCATGTGACCATATAAAAATATGTACGCGCGAAGTCACCCTTATACTCGTCGTCAGGTTCGAACACTTTCTGAGCCCCGCCGCCCTGACCGTTGACGGGGTATCCGACTTTGCAGATACCGTTGTCGAAAGATACGTTAGATGACATATCGACCGTACCGAGGGGGAAATTGCTCTTTGCAGTGTTAGCCTTCATTTCCGACGGGTAAAGATGGTTGAGGTCGACATACGCACCAACATCAGTAGAACCGCCCCACCAGCTTTTTGGGAAAGAGTGTTCTCGGTTCAGGCCAGAGAACGAAGGTGCATAAAGAGGAATGTCGGAATACATGTCCCACCAGCGGCGTGACTCGGGGTATACGTCGGTAGTCTGAAAGTATTTCGGCAAATCCTGATATGATGAAATACGGGTAAAATTATGAATTATATTGTAAATAGCGGTTTTTAGTTCGGCGTCTTTTTTGCCGTTCAGTGACGAATAGTAGCTTGCGGGCGCTTCGGCAAACGAAAATGCCGAAGCAAAAAGCATCGCAACAAGCCCGGCAACCCGGAGTAAAGATATTTTCATATATTCATAGTATTTTTTAAGTAAGTATTAATGCTGTGCAACAGACACAGCCGGTTTAGAGCATCAAATTTAGCAATTTTTTGTTACAACATAATAGGCAGAGTGACAATTAAGAAATAAAAGCATTAATTTTGCAAGGATGAATAATCAGACAGCCCGGCATATAGGTATAACAATCGTATCGGTAGGTTTTGTTCTCATGATATGCTTCGCAGCATGGAGAATATTGCGTCCGCATGAGCTTCATGTCGATGTAGACCGGCGGCTCTACCCTATCGCAGGCATCGATTTGTCGGCTCACAACGGTGTACCCGACTTCGATTCGATAGCCTCGGCAGGCATCGATTTCGTATACCTCAAAGCGAGCGAGGGGGTCAGTTTCCGCGATGCGAGTTTTCTGCGCAATTATTCGCAGACCCGCAAATACGGACTTACCGTAGGCGCATATCATTTTTTCCGCTTCGACTGTGACGGACGCGGACAGGCATTCAATCTGATGAAGGCCATAGAAGGATGCAGGCTCGACATGCCTCTTGTGATTGACATAGAAGAAGCCGGTAATCCGGCTAACCACAGCACCGAGCTGATAATAAGCAGACTCGAGACAATGGTATCATATCTGAAAGCATACGGTTATCCGGTGATGATATATACCAACAAAAACGGCTACACCCGATTTATAAAGCCCGCATACGAGCAGACCGACAGCGAGACAGGCAGCGGCACAGAGCTATGGATATGCTCCTTTACCAATCCTCCCCTGCCCCACAGGCAATGGTCGATGTGGCAGCACAGCCACAAGGCCCGCGTACCCGGCGTAAAAGGCAATGTCGACATAAACACCTTCAACGGAGACCGTTCGGCATGGTTCTCATGGCTGCACAGCTTCCGGACAGCACAATAAACAAGCTGTGTGTGCGTTACATATTAAGTATGAACCGACAATTATCACCAAAACATACAGCGGCCGCGCTTACCGCAGCCATAATAATGATTCTTATCCCGGGAATAGCCCGGGCTTGGGATACCTCGCTCTATACATCATCATCACGGCTCTCCACAGGGCGCTGGATGAAAGTGAGCATTGAGAGCGACGGCTTATACCAAATAAGCGCCTCCACCCTACGCTCGTGGGGATTCGGGGATGCTTCTAAAGTCCGTGTCTACGGCTATGGGGGCCGAAGACAGAGTGACGTGCTCTCCACAGCCACTTACCGCGACGATTTACCGGAGGTACAGTGCATCACCTCAAACGGGGGCATCATTTTCTACGGTGTCGGAGCCGGCGAATGGGTCAGAGACTCTCAGGGAGAGTATTACCGTCAGAACGATTATTCCGAATCTGGATATTATTTCATAGGCGTCAGCGACAGTATCTCCGCCCGTACCATCGAACCGGTAGAGGCCGCTCCGGGAAATATCAGCCCCGCCACGACATTCACAGAGCGTGTTCAGCATGAACTCGAGCAGGTCACAAGCCCCGGCGAGGCCGGCCCCGTACTTCTTGGTGAAGAATTCCGCTACACAAACAGCCGCACATTCACACTCAGGACACCAGGCGCAGTCCCCGGCGACGCACGAATCATCTGCTCATTTGTCAGCAACCTAAGCGGCAATGGAGGACAGCTGAGATTCACTGTCGACGGAGATGCCCTCGATGCCGTCAGCGCCGACCGTATCCCAGCTAAAAGCAACAGCAGCTACATACACGGCGTGCATACACGCACCGCACACACATTCGAATGGTCGCCCGGCACATCGGGTAACTGTACCATAGGGATACAGTTCACAGCAAACGGCGCTTGCCTCGGCGCATGGCTCAATTATCTCACGCTCAACTATACCCGCAGTCTTGCCATTCCCGCTGAGGGATATCTTACGTTTTACACATCCCAAAGAGGGGTAAGCATCTCCGGAGCAGCTGAAGGTGCCCGTTTATGGGATGTGACAGACCCGATGAACATACGCGAGCTCAACGGCACCAGTTCTTCCGGCACACTCTCAGCCGCTGTCAGAGGAACCGGCAATCGCGAATTCGTGGTATGGAATCCGGGCGCGCGTCTTCCCTCACCCAAAGCCGTAGGTTTTGTAAACAACCAGAACCTGCATGGCGACCGGGGCTATGACATGGTCATAGTGAGCCCGTCGGCTTTCATAGAGCAGGCAGAGCGACTTGCCGACCTTCACAGACTGTCGGAAGATTCGCTGAAAGTAAAGACCGTCACGCCCGAGCAGATATACAACGAATTTTCGTCCGGCGCAGCCGACCCGGGCGGTATCCGGCGATATTTCAAAATGCTCTACGACACAGGCTCCGAAAACGGCCGTCCTCTGCGATACGCCATACTCATGGGGCGCACGACGGTCGACAACCGCGGACTTAGCGTATCGGCGCCGAATTACCCCACACTTCCTTCATGGATGCCGTCCGAGCCGCGAGCTTCACTATCTGACAACGACGGATATTGCTCCGACGACCTCACGGCCATGCTTGCCGATGGTTCAGGAGCCAATCCTGCGGTCGACAAACTCTCCATAGCGCTTGGCCGAATTCCCGTAGTCAACATCACCGAGGCCCGAAACATCGTAGACAAAGCCATTCAGTACGCCGAGGGAGCACGCAAAACCGCCTGGAAACACCGATTCATGTTCCTTGCCGACGACCAGGACAACGGGCGACATCTTCAGCAGACCGAAACCATGATTGAAGGCTGTCTTTCAACCGAGCGGCAGCAGCACATAATACGCAAGGTCTACATGGACGCATACGAGCTGCAGGGCAACATCATACCCGGAGCCCGCGAGGCTATGTTCCGCTATCTCAACGAGGGTGTGGTATGGTGGAATTTCATCGGACATGCCAATACCACCGGCTGGACCCATGAGAATCAGCTGTCGTACTCCGACCTCAACAACATGTATCTGCGTCACTGGCCCTTCATCTACGCCGCCACATGCGACTTCATGCGACTCGACGGTAACGATATCACAGGCGGAGAAATCCTTTATAAAGAGCGTTATGGCGGAGCTATCGGAATTATTTCAGCAGTCCGTCCTGTATATATATCCAACAACGGCTGGCTGTCTGCCGCCATGGGCCGAGCTCTCGCACTGCGTGACGACAAAGGCCGCTTCCTTCCGCCCGGAGACATCTACCGTATCGCAAAAAACGATATACGCGACAAAGATTTGAATCCACTCTCAGATGACAACCGTCTCCGCTATGTATTTATAGGCGACCCTGCACTCCGACTGGCGACTCCCTCGAACATTGTACGCCTCGACAGCATAGGGGGCAAAGCGGCCGACCCCGATAACATGCCGGTCATGGCAGCCTTGGCTAAAGTACCCGTATCCGGTTCCGTCACCGACCCGGAAGGCAATGTTCTCGAAAACTTCAACGGCACGGCGCTGATTGAGATTTTCGACTCCGAGCGCTCCGTCACCACTCTCGGACATGGAGAGAACGGCACTCAGGAAACATTCGAAGATTACGGCGAACGAATCTACTATGGAGCCGCCGAAGTGCGCTCGGGCCGCTTCTCCCTCTCAGTAAACATGCCATCCGAACTTTCACAGAACTACCGTCCGGCCACAATGTCGCTATACGCCTATTCGACCGAGGACGACACAGAGGCTGTGGGTATCAGCCGTGATTTCTACGTATACGGATATGACGAGAGTGTCCCGACCGACGACACCGCTCCCGATATTGAGAGTTTCGTACTCAACCACAGCACTTTCCGCAGCGGTGACACGGTGAACCCCTCACCCATGATTATTGCCTCCGTACGCGACGATGTGGGCATCAACGTGTCAAGCGCAGGCATAGGCCATCAGATGACCGCCACTCTCGATGGCCGTAAGGCCTATACCGACCTGTCGTTCTACTACACACCTTCTGACGACGGCACTCCCTCCGGCGTGATAAATTATCCGCTCGAAGACTTGCAGGCCGGGAACCACACACTTTCTCTGCGTATATGGGATACGGCTGGCAACTCGGCGACCAAGGAAATAGAATTCTTCGTACAGGAAAATCTCGCACCAAAGATTTACGATGTATATACTGATGCCAATCCGGCATCGACAACCGCCAATTTCTATCTCAGCCACGACCAGCCCGACAATATGGTCACGGTGAACGTCACGGTGTACAATCTGCTCGGGCGTCCTGTATGGAGCGGCTCCTCCACAGGTCGCAGCGACATGTTCCAGTCAGTTCCTGTAAGCTGGAACCTCACCGATGAAGGCGGCCGCCGCGTGCCAAGAGGCATTTATCTCTACCGCGCCACCATTACCGCCGACAACGAGACATTCGAAACGGCATCACGCCGAATCGCTGTAACAGCACAATAGGCCGGATTTGCGAAATTTTTCGTAACTTTCCTCTAAAACGTTATTTCATCATGAGAGGTAATATCTCCCATGA
>CAJUKF010000074.1 GCA_910587355.1 uncultured Muribaculaceae bacterium | reverse complement strand
CGACTTATACCCCAAAATTCGATGTTTTCAAATTTTTGTCATGTACTTAAAAAATTTTTATATTCAGGCTTCATATCTGTATAAACAAAACAGCATGTATCAGAATTCTCCTGTTATTTTTCGTTCTCATGACATATATACATTGGGTGCCGGATGGTCTAATGCCAACTGGAACATGCGGCTGACTGCATTCAACTTCTTCAACCGGCACTGGGTTGTGTCGCGCCTCGATACCGAATCTCCGCTCTATTCAGCATCTGATATCAGTTATGGAACGACTTCTCATGCCCGTATTAATCTGGCTGTTACATATACATTCGGTTATGGCAAAAAGGCACGTCAGGGCGGCGAAGTAGGGGAGTTGCAGGGCGCATCGTCAGCAATTCTGAAATAAACGCTGAGAGAAGAGAGTTATTCTTCAGTTGTGAAGAGCGGAGTATTAAGTTTTTTGCTGAATACTCCGCTCATTAAATCTATTGAAATGTTGTTCTGTATTTAACATTTTTGTTGTACCTTTGTGCGATTAATACTATAAACCAATGCTTGAAATCAGTGAAATATTCAATGCAGCCGCTGTTCTTAAAGAGGTAGCGCGCAAAACGGCCATTATTCCGGCTCCCAAGCTGAGTTCTGAGGCCGATATTTATCTGAAGTCTGAAAATCTGCAGCTTACGGGCTCGTTCAAGCTCCGAGGCGCATATTATAAAATATCGCAGCTCTCCGACGAGGAGAAGGCACGCGGTGTGATTGCCTGCTCGGCCGGCAACCATGCCCAGGGTGTTGCCCTCGGTGCGAAGCATAATGGCATCAAGGCTGTGATATGTCTTCCTGCCGGCGCACCCATTTCGAAAATCGAGGCTACCAAAAGCTATGGCGCCGAAGTGGTGCTCGTGCCCGGCGTATACGACGATGCCTATGCCCGTGCTCTTGAACTTCAGAAAGAACACGGCTACAGTTTCGTGCATCCCTTCGACGACCCCAAGGTGATTGCCGGTCAGGGTACTATCGGTCTTGAGATTCTTGAGGCTATGCCCGATGTAGAGGCTGTGATTGTGCCTATCGGCGGCGGCGGTCTTATTTCGGGTGTCGCATTTGCCATAAAGAGCCTTCGTCCCGACGTGAAGGTTTACGGTGTGCAGTCGACCGGCGCGCCCTCAATGGCCGCATCGCTCAAAGAAGGCAAGCTCTGTCATCTCAACGACGTACATACAATTGCCGACGGTATCGCCGTGAAAGAACCAGGTGTGAATACCTTCGAGATGTGTAACAAATATGTCGACGAGGTTGTCACCGTCACCGATGACGAAATCGCCGCAGCTATTCTCGCTCTTATCGAGCAGCAGAAACTTGTTGCCGAGGGTGCCGGTGCCGTTTCGGTGGCAGCCGCAATGTTCGGCAAGCTGCCTATCAAGGGCAAGAAAGTGGTATGTCTTGTTTCGGGCGGTAATATCGACGTGAACACTCTCAGCCGTGTCATCACACGCGGTCTCAGCAAGAGCGGCCGCAACTATACCTTCATCATCGACCTTGCCGATAAGCCAGGCCAGCTCTCCGGTGTGTGCAGCATCGTAGGCTCGACAGGCGGCAACATCATCTCCGTCACACACGAGCGTATCAACTCCAGCTCGGATATCAACGGCTGCACCATACGCCTCGAACTCGAGACCCGTGACAACGCGCACGTCGACGAAATCCGCCGCGCCCTCACAGAGGCCGGCCATAAAGTACTGAACTAAAAACTTTCTACCCCGGATAATCCATTATGAAAAAAACTGCATTGATGGCGCTTGCCGCCGCCCTTGCGATGCCTGCTTTTGCCGAAGACCCTGCCGTGAAAGCCGACACCGCATTCGTATTCACCGACGTGGTGACCATTCCCGATACTTCCGTAAAGGACCAGAACAAGTCGGGTACATGCTGGTGCTTCTCCGGCACATCGTTCTTCGAAGATGAAATTCTTCGTCAGGGCGGTGACTCCCTCGATATCTCCGAAATGTATACCGTGCGCAAGTGCTATGAGGACAAGGCCGAGCGTTTCATCCGCCTTTACGGTCAGACCAACTTCGCCGCCGGCGGTTCGGCTATGGACGTACCTTATGTATGGAAAAAATACGGTGCGATTCCCGAGGAAGTATACTCAGGTCTCCAGTACGGCGAGAACAAACACGTGCACGGCGAGCTTGACGCCGCTCTCTCGGCTTATCTCAAAGCCGTTGTCGCCAAGCCTAATAAAAAACTTACCACCTCATGGCGCAAGGGTGTGCAGGGTATTCTCGACGCATATTTCGGCGAAGTACCCGAGACATTCACCTACAAGGGCAAAACATACACTCCCAAGAGTTTTGCGGCCGCTCAGCCTATCAATGTCGACGACTATGTGCCCCTGACCTCGTTTACACATCATCCTTACTACGAGGCTTTCCCTGTTGAAGTACCCGATAACTGGCTCTGGGAGTCGTACTACAATCTTCCTCTCGACGAGTTCAAAGCTGTCGTAGATAACGCCATTAAGAATGGTTATACCGTTGTATGGGCAGCCGACGTGAGCGAAGGCGGTTTCAAATGGAACGATGGCGTTGCTCTCATGCCTAAAGGCAAGGATGAAGGTGACATGAACGGTACGGAACTTTCACGTTGGGTGAAGCTTTCTGACAACGAGCGCAACAATGACAAATACAAATTCAAGGCTCCTGTAGAAGAAATCAAAGTCACTCCCGAACTCCGTCAGGAAATGTACGACAATCAGGAGACCACTGATGACCATGGTATGGTGATTGTCGGTTCGGCTGTCGACCAGATGGGCAACCGCTATTATAAGGTGAAGAATTC
This sequence comes from uncultured Muribaculaceae bacterium, assembly GCA_910587355.1. Lineage (GTDB taxonomy): Bacteria > Bacteroidota > Bacteroidia > Bacteroidales > Muribaculaceae > CAG-873. The sequence continues at coordinate 3,602 of CAJUKF010000074.1, read as the reverse complement.
ATGGGATACCAACAATAAATACGATGGTTACTTCTATGTTTCCGAGCCCTATTTCCTCGCCAAGACTGTTGATATTCTTGTGCACCGCGACGCAATTCCCGCCGCGACTGCCAAGAAACTCGGTCTCATGAAATCTGTTCGATGAATCGTAATCTTTTCAGCATCATAGCAGTGTCGGCACTTATTGTGCCGACACTCTTTTCCTGTAAGACTACCGAGGCAAACTATCGCGCCGCATACGAGAAGACTATCGCCGGGCGTGAGGAAAGCGGTGCGGTGGATTCGACCATATACGGTGCGCAGCGACGTTCCATGGAGACTGTTACGCTCAATACGCCCGATGGTGATGTGGAAGTGCGCCGTCAGATGGTAAGAATCACCGAGGAGGGCGGAGGTAGCGAAGAAAAACTCCACCGCTATAATGTTGTGGTGGGACAGTTCAAGCAGCTGTTCAATGCCAAATCGATGCGCGGCCGTCTCGCCGAAGGAAAATACCCCTCGGCATTTGTTATAGAGACAGCCGAGCCATATTATTATGTTGTGATTGCGTCGTACGATGATGTGAGCGAGGCACGCAAGGCTCTTGATGAGGTTCGTTCGTCCGGAAATATTGTAATGCGTGAGCCTCTGCCTTTTATTCTTGAAGGAATACGACGCCACCGTCCACTCTAACCATATATTCAATGTTCAACTTTTTCAGCAAGAAATCAAAGACTCCGGCCGAGCTCTGCTTCGGTACGGATATCCACTGCCATATAGTGCCGGGCGTTGATGACGGCGCTCCCGACCCGGAGACGGCAGCCGACATCATTGAGGGAATGCAGAGTTTCGGCATCCGACGTATCATCGCGTCGCCTCATGTCACACAGGTTACATTTGAAAACGATGAGTCGACAATTGAGCCTGCTCTTGCTCTGTTGCATGCCGAACTCGACAGACGGGGAAACGATATCGGCGTGTCGCATTCGGCTGAATACCGTATTGACGAGCTTTTCCACAACCGTTTGGAGAATAACGAGCTTATGCTTCTGCCGAACAATCATATACTCATAGAAAATTCATTCATACAGGAACCCTGGAACCTCGACAATCTTATATTCGACCTTCAGGTCAAGGGCCTTGTGCCTGTTCTTGCTCACCCAGAACGCTACGCGTACTACTACACACAGAAAAACCGCTATCGCACGCTCCACGATGCCGGTCTCAACTTACAAATCAATCTGCTGAGTCTCGCCGGCGCTTACGGTCCTGCGGAACGTTCAATCGCCGAGTATCTTATCAAGCAAGGACTCGTCGACTTTATCGGCACTGACATACACCGCCGTTCGCATGTGGAGAAAATCAAACAGTATCTCCTCACCAAGGATGCACGGAACGACATGGAAGCCCTTTCAAAGCTTGTCAAAAACGATTCGGCGTTCAACTGATATTTTTTACCCTTCTCCGTGGCCAATATCTACGATGTGCGCCGGTATGGCAAAATCGCTTTCCTCATAGCCTCTGCGGCTGTGGTGGCTCTCTTTCTGTACTTCTCCGACAGCCTTATACGTGATTTGTCGATTGTAGAGAGAGAACGCATGCAGATATGGGCCGACGCGACGAAAGAAATCGTATCGGCCACTACACTGGCCGACGATACGGCGCCCGCCGCCGACATCGACTTCCTTCTTAGCATCATACAGAGCAATACCACCATTCCTGTGCTCCTTACTGATGCTGATGGCAATATCCTCCAGCAACGCAATTTCACACTCCCGATAGAAGAACCGGCAGATGCATTCGGTCTGCCGTCCGACTCGCGTAATATAGCATTTCTTGAAAAAAAACTCGAGAAACTCCGCAACTCGACCAACGTAATTGAAATCGAAATTTCTCCTGGCGTGGCCCAGTATCTCTATTACGAAGATTCCACTTTGCTCCGGCGATTAAGCATTTATCCTTACATACAGCTTATGGTGATGCTTGCTTTCATCGCAGTGGTTTATTTCGCTGTCCTGTCGACCAAAAAAGCCGAACAGAACAAAGTATGGGTCGGACTCTCCAAAGAGACAGCGCATCAGCTCGGCACACCTATTTCGTCACTTATGGCATGGATGGAGCTGCTGCCCGATATGGGTGTCGATGCCGACACACTCGCCGAGATGAATAAGGATGTGAACAGGCTCAGCACTATAGCATCGCGTTTCTCTAAAATCGGTTCTGTGCCGGCTATGATGCCCGAAGACCTCAATATTGTTGTCGGTGAAGCCGTAGGATACATGTCTACGCGTATATCGCCTCGAATCACGCTTACATACACGCCCTTTGCCGGCGTAGCTAATGTGAGTGCCTGTTCGCCGCTGCTTGCCTGGGTGATTGAGAATCTTATAAAGAATGCCGTCGACGCAATGGACGGAAGCGGCTCGATTGATGTAAAAGTAGGCAATACGCCCGTGTGCGCCTTTATCGAAGTCTCAGATACAGGCAAAGGCATCAGCCGCAAGAATCAAAAGACGATTTTCAATCCCGGCTACACAACAAAAAGCCGTGGCTGGGGGCTCGGTCTCACGCTTGCAAAACGAATAGTAGAGCAGTACCACCGCGGGCGCATCTTCGTGAAGCAGTCGGCTCCGGGAGCAGGCACTACATTCCGCATCGAGTTGCCCGTGGCACCTCAAAATCATATATCATAATCTTTCGTAATCGTCGATTTTTCCATTCTCGGCTCTGATGCGGGTTTTGACATGCCAGCCCATATCTGAATATGAAACGATATACCACCCGTCGCCGACAGGAGTGATAGAATAAATCACTGAAGCCCCGTCTGTGCCCGGTTTGGAATCATTTGCTTCAGTCCTGAGTGCATAAAAAGCATAGCAAGGTCCGTCGTCGCAATCGAAATCATAGGCATCCTGAAGTTTTTTAAGGGCATGGGCTGTAAAATATTTTTCGGGATGATTGATTTCGTCACCTTCCGTATCTGTTGCAAACACAAATTTATCGTAGACCGATTTTATCAAATCACTGTTCTCGGCATCCGCAGAGATAATAGAGGTATCGGCTACGGTATCGTGGCTCACAGCCTCTGACGAAGCGTCGCTTGGGACTGACGTTCCGCACGACGCGCATCCGGCAGACAGAAGGGCACAAATCAAAAACTTGATGAATCTCATCTTAATTCCTGTAATTTGATTGTTCAAGATTAATTATATGGCATATCTTAATACGATACACCGCAAAAGTAATCAATATCAGGAAGACCGCAAATTAATACCGCAGATAAAATATCTTATTTCAAAACAGCAATCAATCATTTCTTACTTCGATGTCTATAATTCAAATTATGAAAGCGCTTGCCCTCAAAACACGATAATTATTAATCCTATGGTAACTAATTACTTAAGCTACGAAGATGAAAAAATATTAAAAAAAGATGCAAAAATATTTGGTCAATCAAAAAATCATCCTTAACTTTGCAACGCAAAAAGGGAAACACCCTATGCAAAAGGTGCCATAGCTCAGTTGGTAGAGCAAAGGACTGAAAATCCTTGTGTCCCCGGTTCGATTCCTGGTGGCACCACCCACAAAATCGCTAAGTAGTTGAAATTTCAACTACTTAGCGA
>CAJUKF010000073.1 GCA_910587355.1 uncultured Muribaculaceae bacterium | reverse complement strand
CCCGACTTATACCCCAAAATTCGATGTTTTCAAATTTTTGTCATGTACTTAAAATAATTTCAGAAAACTTTGGGGATTGTTTTCACTCCCGTATATTTTGGGAATATCCGTTTTTTTGAGACGCATTACTGAATCGACCTGGATTCCTTACATTGGTATTGGCATCTGCTGTTTTATAAGTTACAGATTTCTTGAGAAGTGCGTCTTTTCCCATAATCGATATATAGAATATTTTAAAATTTTTGAACAAAGAGACGAGTCATGGCACAGAAAATGGAGAATCATTTCTATAATATTCGAGATTTTAACTTTATTAATGGTGTTTATAGGATTATTTGCAGTCATTTATATAGACAGATTATTTATAATAAATACACCCACCGCATTTGACTGAGAACTGTAATATGAAGATTTTTTGTATCTACAGAAAATAGTCAATAAATTTGTGTCATATACAGATACATAGATGTAGCGCAGATGACCGATACCGCCACTGATACTTATTCAGCTGTTATTTCCATACGGCTGTTGGCGCTGATATGGGATGACTGTGGCTATACGGGACATGAGAGGCTGGGTGACTGCACCCACGGCGCGAACAGGAGGGAAAACAGCAGATAGTATTTATCACAACTGAGACATGAGATTCAATGAAAATAATCATATTGTTTATGTACTCAACATCTTTTACTATTTGTTGTGGCGTATAGGTATAATCCATGGAGGATATTTCAGGCGGATAATATATTTTATCAACAACTTATTCAGCGGAGCCTTCATGCAATCCGACAGACTGGAACGCATACGGGAAACTCAGAAAGAAGAAATCAGCCGGTATTTAAACGACCCGCACAACAAGACGGGAGGTGATGGAGTGATTTTTGCCGGGCGATTTTATTTTTTCTTCTACGGATTATTAATCAGTATTTTGCCGGTATGTGCAATGTCGTTTATAATATACTGCTTTAATTCTATATGGCTTGGAAGCATCGTGGCATTGCTGCTTGGTGGCGGTTGTCTTGCCTACGCTTCCATGGCAATATATCGTTCACAACGCTATCTTCGTTATTTCAAAGAATTTGAAAAGAAGGACAGGGGTTGGCTTAAGTTCTGGAATGCCATACTTCTCGCTTATGCTCTGATTTCCATACTGTCTTTTATAGCCGGGATGTGGATAATGGCAGAGTTCATGTTTCCAAAACTAATGGACATTCAGGCATAAATATTTATCTATCAGAATATCGGATGAAAAACAGATTGGAATATTTATTGAATGCGCTATACTATAGCGAATGGAAGATATGGAGTGATATGACCGTCAAGGGAACCAAGACCATTTTTTGTCTATATGATATTCCCGATGCGCGACAAAAACTTGACAGGGTCATTAAAGATGCCAGGAACTATCGTAACGGGGGAAGTTTCTGTATTTTTGAATACCTTTTCATAAAGATGTGGGGCTTTTTTATTTTTCCGGTGGCTTTATGGCCGCTTCCTGTTTTAGAAATCATAACAACATCAACGATATCCAGTATCGGCGCTCTTGCATGTGGTGGAGCATGCTTTGTTCCTCTATATAGATATGTGTTGAATCATGACAGATATATAAGACACTTCAAGAGATTTGAGCGCAGAAATAAGACGTGGCATATTAAATGGAGAATAATTGCGGTTGTCTTCTGGATTTCAAGTTATATCACATTGTTTGTAGGAGCGAAAGGCGTGCTTTATATAGATAAATTATTAAGGCAATAATTTTGCGGTAATCTGTTGAAACCCCGATATAACCACCTTTATTAGGGGATGCTGTTGAGATATTTATTTGTGTATTGAGTCAGCAATATTCGATTGGAAGGATGTCGGCGATGTCGAGTGCGTCGTCCCACGCGCGGTCGCTGCTGTAGAGGATACGGAGGCCGGAATATGCGGCAGGGACACGCAGACGGTCGAGCCAGCGCCATTGCGGGCGGCCGAAGTCGTAGGAGCGGCCCGAGAGGAGCAGACGTGACGACAGATAGTCGAATTCGTAATAACCGCCTCCGAGGCATTGCTCGCCGGGCTTAAGCAAGTCTTTGTGGAGATTGACCATGCCGAGCCGGAGCCAGCCGGTGTCGGTGATGATGAATTTGGGCTGTGACATCTTTTTTCTTTTTTGCAAAATTAGTGATAATCGCCGGCATCAGCATAATTTTGCGTACCTTTGCGGCTACAAACTGATAAGGAATGAGAATAGTAATACAACGTGTGCTCAGGGCCTCGGTAAGCATCGGCGGCGCACTTCACAGCAGCATCGGACAAGGACTTCTTGTACTGGTCGGGGTGGAGAACGGCGACACTCCCGATGATGCCCGCTGGCTTGCAGACAAAACCGCGGCACTGCGGATTTTTGACGATGAAAACGGCGTGATGAACCGCTCCGTAGCCGATATTGGCGGTGAGGTGCTGTCGGTAAGTCAGTTTACACTCACGGCCTCTACCCGTAAGGGAAACCGCCCGAGCTACATCCGTGCGGCCGGTCATGAGCTCGCCACATCGCTATACAATCTTTATACCGATTTAGTCGCCGAGCGTCTGGGCCGCTCTGTCCCGACCGGCGTCTTTGGCGCCGACATGCAGGTGGAGCTGATTAATGACGGGCCTGTCACCATTATCATCGACTCACGGCTGAAGGAATAATTTGTCGCAGAAGTGTTCGTATAATAACAGAGATTTGCGTAACTTTGCCGGACGGTAAATTATGGAACAGAATATAGAAATAGACGGCGTGAACATACGCTATTACACCGAGGGCTCGGGTCCGCGGCCTGTGATAGTGATGCACGGATGGGGCTGCAAGGCTTCTACTGTGGCCGTGCTCGCGCAGGCAGCGGCGGGGAGCGGCACTACCGTATACAATATCGATTTGCCCGGTTTCGGCGATTCTACTGAGCCTGCAGAGGTGTGGGGCGTGGAACGCTATACTTCCGCAATCGAGGAATTCGCGCGTCGACTCGGACTCGTTCGTCCGTCGCTCATCGGCCATTCGTTCGGGGGCCGTATTTCGATTATGTATGCCTCGCGCAACGATGTCGACAAGGTTATTCTTGTCGACGCTGCGGGCATCAAGCCACGTCGCTCCCTGCGCTACTATGCCAAGGTGTACAGTTTCAAGACCGCGAAGCATATTCTGCCATATATCGTGGGCCGCAAGCGTGCCGATGAAATCATAGACCGCTGGCGCGGTAAAGCCGGGTCGTCGGACTACAAGTCGGCATCGCCCAAAATGCGTGCCATAATGAGCCGGGTGGTGAACGAAGACCTCAAGGGGCTGCTCCCTGAAATCAAGGCTCCGACCCTGCTGATTTGGGGCGAGAAAGACACAGCCACTCCGATGCGCGACGCCCGCCTGATGCAGAAACTCATACCCGATGCAGGACTTGTGTCGTATCCCGAGGCCGGGCATTATTCCTATCTTGCGCGTCCGGCGCAGACCCGGGCTGTGATTCAGTCGTTTCTTCAACCTTCGAAATAATTCAGACTAATGATAACAGCAATCTACATAGCAGCGGCGCTTGCATCGTTGTTCCTCCTTACGGCGGAGCTGCGCCGGTGTCTGATGATGTATCAGCAGAACAGCTACCGCGACGAGCGTTACCGCATATGGCTGCGCGAGTCGGGCGACAGCACATCGATGCGCCGTCTGTGCGGCATTGCCATATTTTTCCTCGCTATCTCGCCCTTCAGCCCGCATATAGCGTCGGTCGTGTTCATAGCCATATTCGCCCTCTGGGGCGGCATCGCCATGACACGTGCGAAATACAAGAAGCCGCTGGTGATGACCATGCGCGCACGGCGTATTTTCATCACCTCGTATGTGCTTGCGGCGCTGATTGCCGGTGTGGCGGTGGTCGTGTGCGGCGATAAAGAAGTGCTGCCGGGGCTTTTTGTGCTCTGCGAGGCACTTTTAGGGTGCTACTGCGGCTCGCATATCATAATAATGGCGGCCAACCGCATCCTTTCTCCTCTGGAGAAGCGTATAAACCGCAAGTATTACGACGAGGCTGCATCGATTCTCGCCTCGATGAAAGACCTGCGGATTGTAGGCATTACCGGCAGCTATGGCAAGACTTCGACAAAGCATTATCTCCATGCGATGCTCTCGCAGCAGTATGAGACGCTGATGACGCCCGGAAACTTCAACACCACACTCGGCGTCGTGCGCACCGTGCGCGAATATCTGAAACCCTATCATCAGGTGTTTATCGTGGAGATGGGAGCCAAAAACATTGGTGACATCAAGGAAATCTGCGACCTCGTGCATCCGTGGGGTGGCATTGTCACAGCCGTCGGTCCGCAGCATCTGGAGTCGTTCAAGACAATCGAGAACGTGCAGCGCACGAAGTTCGAACTCGTGGACGCGCTTCCTGCTGACGGTCTCGCCGTAATCAACAATGACTTCGAGAAAATCGCTGACAGGCCTGTTGACAATGTGCGGTGCATACGCTATGCGGTCGCGAATCCGGAGGGTGCCGATTATGTGGCGCGGGATATAGAATATACTCCGACTGGCACGCGTTTTACGGTTGTACGCGTCGCCGACAGCCATGCGCTCCGCCTCAGCACCCGTCTGGTGGGTGAATGCAATATATCGAATCTGACTGCAGCCGTAGCCATGGCACAGGCGCTCGGGGTGAGCGACGAACGGATTGCCTATGCCGTAGAGGAGATAGAGCAGGTGGAGCACCGCCTGAGCATCAAGCGCATTCCGGGCGGCCTGACAATCATCGATGACGCCTACAACAGCAATCCCGTTGGTTCGGCAATGGCACTGGACGTGCTGTCGGCCATGACGCAGGGGCGCCGCTTTCTGCTCACTCCCGGCATGATTGAGCTCGGCAGCGAGCAGTATGACCGCAACCGCGACTTCGGACGTCATGCGGCATCTAAGTGCGATGTGGCGATTGTCGTGGGCGAATATAACCGCGAAGCCATTCTCGAAGGTCTTAAAGAAGGCGGAATGCCCGAAGAGAGCATATTTACCGTTGCAAGTTTTGCCGAGGCACAGCAGCTGCTTGTGTCGAAATCGGCCCCCGGAGACACTGTGCTCTATGAGAACGACCTCCCCGATACATTCAAGTAAAAACAAGTAAGCACACAATATAATGAAAACAAATATCGCAGTATTTTTCGGCGGCCGCTCCACCGAGCATGAAATTTCGGTAATATCGGCCAACCAGGCAATGGCCGCCATGGACAGCGACAAATATAATGTGATACCCGTCTACATCACCAAAGACGGCCGCTGGTTCACCGGCGAGGCTCTTACGGACGTGAAGAACTACCGCAACACAGCCGAACTGCTCAAGCAGTGCACGCAGGTGTACATGCGACCCATCTACGGTGACTATAATCTCTACAAGGCCGAGCGCAAGATGTTCGGCAGCGACGTGTTCGCCAAACTCGATGCCGCCATACCGGTGCTTCACGGCTCCAACGGCGAGGACGGTATTTTTGAAGGCGTGTTGGAGACTATCGGCATTCCTTATGCCGGCTGCGGCACGCTGGCATCGGCCAACGGCATGGACAAAATCACGATGAAGATGATTCTGGCTTCGGACGGAATACCCGTGGTCGACTATGTGTGGTTTACCGACAAGCAGTGGTTTGCCCACCGCGACGAGCTCATTGCCAAAATCGAATCGAAACTCGGCTATCCTGTCATAGTCAAACCGGCCAACCTCGGTTCGAGCGTAGGCATCGGCCGTGCCGACAACCGCGAGGAACTGCTGTCCAAGGTTGACGATGCACGCCGCTATTCGGCCCGTATCATCGTTGAGGATTTGGTTGAGAATCTCCAGGAAATCAACTGCGCCGTGCTCGGCGACTGCGACGAATACCGCACATCGGTGCTCGAAGAGCCTATCAAGAGCGGCGAAATTCTCTCGTACACCGACAAGTATATGGGGGGTACAAAAGACAACCGCGGCATGCACGCCTCGAAAAAGCGTATTCCGGCCGATTTGCCGAAGGAAGAAACCGAACGAATTCAGTTCCTCGCCGGCGAGACATTCCGTGTGCTTTCGTGCCACGGCGTGAGCCGAGTGGATGTGATGGTGGATGCCAAGACCCGTGATATCTACGTCAACGAAATCAATACAATTCCCGGTTCGCTGTCGTTCTATCTCTGGGAGGCGGCAGGGCTTAAATTCGACAAGCTGATGGATGAGCTCGTACGTCTTGCATTCAAGCGCAAGCGCGACCAGGGCTCCAAAACAGTGAGCTACGACTCGAATATCTTCGCTCTCGGCGGAGGCGTGAAGGGTGCCAAAGGAACCAAAGGCGTCAAGGCCTGACCGCCCCGGGACTTTTTATCTTCAAAGATGATACGGCGGCTTTTTGTTGCGATACTCTGGACGCTGATTCTATCGGCGTGCGTCAACGACGACGAGCCCGAAGTGCGTACGCTCGTTGCCGCCGGCGAGCAGGTGCCGCAATTTGAGGTCGTGCTGAGCGACGGCACTCCGGTGTCGTCGCAGTCATTGCTTGGCAGGTGGTATGTGATTGCCTTTTTCGATACCTCGTGCAGCGACTGCCGACGTGAGTTGCCGCGTCTTGAGGAATTTCACCTTATGCGCCCTGATGTGCCTTTGCTTTGCATATCGCGAGGCGAGGATGCAGCCTCGGTGGCGGCTTACTGGCAGTCGAACGGATTCACAATGCAGTATTCCGCACAGCCTGATGCGACGCTATATCATCGCTTCGCCACCGCCGGCGTACCGCGTGTGTATATAATAAACTCCGCAGGGATTGTTGCTGCGGAGTATCTCGAGTCATCTATTCCGGCACCTGAAGCACTTGCGGAATTGGTGCCATGAGGCAAGTATTTCGACACTAGTCTTCTTTAATTTTAATCTGTTTGCAGGAACTTGTTTAATCGGGCAATACATCGTTTTTTTTGCTCGATGTTTGGGTGGACGTATAGATTGAGTGTTGTCGACACATTCGAATGGCCGAGTATGACACTTACGGTTTTATAGTCGCACCCGCTTTCAATGCATCGGGTGGCGAATGTATGGCGCAATCCGTGGAACACGATTGACGGGATTCCAAGCCGTTTGAGAATCCGGCTGAAAGTCTCGCGGTAGGTGCGTGGCTCCTTCGCTTTGGTTCCTTCGCCGACAACATATTTTTCTACGCTTTGCTGTTTTTTCACCACATTCAAGGCTTTGAATAGAAGCGGAGATATGGGGATTTCACGATTTGAATTCCTTGTCTTGGGCGTGGATACATATTGTTCTGTTGCCATCAGGTCACAATTGTAGATTCGTCCTGCGGTGCCCGCTACTGTAATGATACGGCGTGCCATATCCACATCCGTCCATTGAAGGGCGCACACTTCGCCTATGCGCAAGCCACAGCACAGGGCAATCATTATCCCGATATTCTGTGGTGTAGGCTCGGAAGCAATCGCGTTCAGCAGTTTTTTGTGGTCGGGCAATGACAGCACGGGCAAAATGCGTGCGGTTGTATCCGAGGGATATTCGATGTCCCACGAAGGCATCTCAAACATTCCTCTCTTTGCCCCGAAACGTCCGATGGACTTAAGCACGGCGATAATGTCATGGACAGTTTTCTTGCTCAGCCCTGCCTTAAGCTTGTCAAGTGCAAATTGCTGTACTTCTGCCTCTGATAGGGACACGGAATCGGCGAAAACGGGAATGATGTGAGTCTTTAGAATAAGAGCATAGGCGCAGTATGTCGAGTGTTTGACTACGCT
>CAJUKF010000072.1 GCA_910587355.1 uncultured Muribaculaceae bacterium | reverse complement strand
CAGAAAATTGAAAATCAGCGAAATATCAACATTGAAGGTGTGCAAATCGGGAACAGATCGACGTTGTTCACCATCTGTACACCGCGACTAATCCGCCTTAAAGAGGCGGGGAAAGTGGGGTCTGTACTTTTATCAGTATAGATTTCAATGATTTACCGAATTATGAAGGTGGGTCTGAACCCATTTTCGGAAAATCGCCGAAAAACAGCCTGTTTTAGGGCAAGTCTCGATTTCGTATCATTGCGTATATCAAATACTTACCTCTTCAATCGGGAACAAAATTAATTTTTCTCGGACTGTTCCCGATTTGTACACCGCAGACTGCTATATTTTGCCGATTTCTGGAGTTTCGGACAAAATAAAAATCACTGAAAATGCTTGATTTTCAGTGATTTTCCACTTTTTGTGGTCTTTATAAGTGACCCCGGTGGGGCTCGAACCCACGACCCGCTGATTAAGAGTCAGCTGCTCTAGCCAACTGAGCTACGGAGTCTTTTGCTCTGAGGTTTCCCTCAATTGCGGTGCAAAGTTACGGCTTTTTTATTAACTGTGCAAGTTTTTTTGAGATTTTTTATCAGAAAAATGCTACAGAGGCCAAACGGAGCAAAATTGCATTATGTGAGGTGCCTGTCGTGAAAAGCTGATATGCGGCATCTGCACGGAAGCCAAATCGGGACGTGAGACGCCATTGCACTCCGGCTCCGGCGGTGGTTATGAAACCATAACGGTCGAATCCGCGTGTGTCGGCTGCATTGCGGACAGCTCCAACAGTGATAAAAGGTTCGACCGCAAGCGACCGCACAGGCAATATGAAGTGCCCTGCTCCACCAATTTGAAATGAAAGTGTGTTAAGCGGCTGCATACCTTCAGCAACTGTTTTTACAGGCGTAACTTTTGCACCTAACGAAGCTATGCCTCCCCACCGTTCGGACAGTGGCAGTCGCATTTCAATATCGACAGCGAATGCCGTACATAATTCGTTTGAAAAATTATACACTGCCTGAGAAGAAAGAGAAACATTAGGGTCAAATTCCGCAATGCAGCCGCCTGTATGCCACACCGACGGTGCGCCTGTGATTTTTCGTCCAAGCCAATAGCCTAATTCCGTCGAAGCTATACCTATGGCAGCTCCGGCGATGACATCCGACGCATAGTGATTGCGCGACGCAACCCTCTGATAAGCTATGGCAGCCGCGGCTGCCTGCGCGCCCACACTCCACCATGGTGAATAGCGGTATAATTCGTTGCTGAGTATTGTCGAAGCCGTGAATGACCATGAGGTATGCCGCGAAGGAAAAGAGCTGTTGTCCGAGCGGTCGGGACGAAACTCATGCACACTGTGCTTCAGAATTTCCGTCACTCCGGCATTTACAACAACTGCGGCGGCTCCACTCACCGCGATTTGCAGAGTGCTATGCGAGGGAACGCTATCACATGGAATCGTCCCCCGGGCGACAGTACCACAAAGTATAAAGGCTGAAGCACATGCAAAGATTCGTCTCACTGCAGTCTGTTGTCTATATTTAAACTCACTTCCTGATAGCGCGATTTACGATACTGAAAAGATGCGGACGTATGTTCAAACGATTGAACACCGCAGTGTCGCGTGTAGGATTCACTCGGTTGGTAAGGAAAATAAAAATCAGATTCTCCGAAGGGTCAACCCAAAAGACTGTGCCGGTAAAACCAAGATGTCCGAAGACGGCAGCAGAAGCCTCCTCACAAGTAGGGGAGCTATCAGGATTATCGACATCCGGCTTGTCGAAGCCGAGACCTCGGCGACACGTCCTGCTTTTGTCGGTTGTAAAAAGCCGGGCTGTCTTCGGAGAGAGAATCCGGGCATCGCCGTAAGAACCGCCATTGATAAGCATCTGACAGTATTTTGCAATATCGCCCGCATTTGCAAAGAGCCCGGCATTGCCCTGCACTCCGCCCGAGATATTGGCCGTCTCATCATGGACGTAGCCCTGGAGTATCTGACGACGAAGATATTTGTCGTTTTCTGTAGGCGCGACATTATCCACACCGATATTGGTGGCCGGACGGTAAGCGGTGCGATATGCGCCAAGGGGACCGAATATTTCCTCGCGCACAAACTCATCGTGCGGCTTACCGTTGTTAAGACGTTGCTCGATATCCATGAGCAGGCAGAAATTAAGACACGAATACCGGTAATTGCGACTCCTGAGCGGAATATCGTAAATGCGTCGCATTATGGTGTCGTAAGTTGTCTTACCCACATAGAGGCCTTTGGCTGCCTCAATCGGAAATTTATCGGAACGTTCCTTACCTATAATATCGGTGCGCAGACGCATGCTGTTGTTACCGTAGGTACGGTTATAAAGTTTGATAGTATGATTCTTGTCGCTGCGCGAAGTGAAAAGCTTGCCGGTATATGAATCGGGGTCGGTCACAATATCAAATACATTGATTGAGGCCGGCATGCCGCTCTCGTGATACAGAAGCTGACGAACTGTGATGCCCTGTTTGGCTGTATCCGTGATTTCGGGAATAAGCTGTCCAAGAGTGACATCGAGATTGAGTTTGCCCTGGTCATAGATTTTCATGATGCCTGACAAAGTTCCTGTGGCCTTCGACACCGAAGCGAGGTCGTAGGCAGTAAGGTCATTCACTTTAGCGCTTGTCGGAACGGACGACAGACGTCCGAAAGAACGGTCATACACCACATTGCCGTTGCGTGCCACCAGCACCTGACAACCCGGGAATGCCCCGGCTTTGAGAGCCTTTGTCAGGACGGTATTGAGACTGTCGGTAAGCCACGGTTCCATGTTCTCGGCAACGGGCGATGTGAAGCCGAGACGGCTCTTTGAAAGGCGTATGCCGGAGCCGCAAGCAGCGATACCTCGGAGATTTACGGGGAGAACACCGGACACATCTATACCGCCGAAAATGGCTTCGGCAGCGGCGCGCTGGGCCGGATTGATATCCTCATAGGCCATGATTAAAGCGGCAAGCGACGGCAGTGATTTGGCGAACTTGGCCATTTTATACGGGCTGAGCATGAATACTCCCACTACCGGTTTCCTGGCCGAAGAAACGAGCTGAGCGAAAGCGGTCTGTGTGGCGGCCTTATCATCATATACAGCCAACACTATGATGTCGTTGGCATTGATTTTATCAACCGATGCCTTGGAGAAGCCCTCGCCGAGGCTATAATGGGGCTCTACGGGCATGTAGAATTCGCATGTGCTCATGAAGGTGTTGTCGCCGCGTGCGCCAAGATTCACCACGGCAGCTTTTTTGCCGGTGAGATTGCCGACCGGCAGGAGATTGTCGTTATTCTTCAGTAGAGTTATCGAAGCATTGGCAAGCTTCTGCACAAGAGCCTCGGCCTGCGGTGAATTGATGAGTTCGCGCAGACGAGCCATGGTACCGCCATAGGGCTTTTCCCAAGCTTTCACAAGATATTTATAGCGGAGAATGCGCTTGCAGTGCGTCTCCACATCTTCTTTCTTGATTTTCCCGCTCTTTACAGCCGCCATAATGGCATCGATATCCTTGCCGGGATAAAGAGGATTGAGCAGCACGTCGTTGCCGGCATCATATGCTGCGACGGATGTATTTCGGCCTTTCGGGTCTACGGCACCGCGCATACCGAGAGCGTCAGTATAAATCAGACCAGTAAAATTAAGGTCATTACGTAATACTCCGCTTACAATCGGACGAGACAGCGATGCCGGAGCACCGCTATTGTCGAGCGCCGGCACGCTGAGATGACCTACCATTACGCCCGAACATCCCGCATCGATAAACTTACGGAAAGGTACAAGCTCAACAGAATCGAGACCTGTACGCGAGCGGCTGACTGCAGGAAGACTTTTGTGGGAATCTGTGTCGGTGTCGCCGTGACCGGGAAAATGTTTTGCCACAGCCTGAACTCCACCGTCCTCAAGGCCAAGGGAATAGGCCACGACAGCATCGCCCACGCGCACAGGGTTCTCGCCGAATGAGCGTACGCCGATGACAGGGTTAGAGGGATTGGAGTTCACATCGGCATCAGGAGCGAAATTGACATTCACTCCGAGCAGACGGCACTCACGGGCCATTTCGCGCCCATATTCGTATATGAGACGGTAGTCTGTGATTGCTCCGAGAGCCATATTTTTGGGGAAACGTGGAGTGTCGGCAATGCGCATGGAGAGACCCCACTCGCCGTCGAAGGTGACAAGGAGAGGAACTTTTGCTACGGCCTGAGCATATTCGATTATGTCACGGTACTCCTCAAGAGTGCCTTTGGAGAAAAGCAGACCGCCGCAGCCCTGAGTCTCTATCATGCGGCGTACCGATGCTTTAGAGGCCGCCCCGTCCTGCGGATTTATAGTCGGAAATACTGACTGAGCCACCCTCTGACGCTCTGTGAGCGTGTTGTAGACGGAATCGGCCCAGCGTGAAGCTTCATCAAGCCTGTTTTTTTCAAGGTTTGTGGCCGAGACGGGGACTGCAAACAGTGCAAGAACGGCAATTGCAAATGTTAAAACGTGATGAAAACGCATTGTCATAATGTTAAATCATTTATCGGCGTTCTTCCAGCGGGGCTGAGTATCACCGCCAAGTTCACGGCCGGCTCCTTTACCTTTTGTGATGTATTCCACCAAATCCTCATAGACCGGCACTTTTTTTGTGGCTACAATTTTTCCGCGGGTAAGCCCGGTCATATAGTCGCCGCCTTTGGCGAGGTAGTCGATGGTGGCTACGCGGTAAGTGCGGTCGGGGTCGATGGGCTTGCCATTGATGCGCACGTTCTCTGCCTCGGCACCGTCATCGTCGATATCATACTCCGCCGTTACATTACGGCTTACGCCATTGCCGGCGGTGTTTGCCATTACATCGAAGATTTCGGCGAGGTCTTTGCCTTTGACATCGACCACCGTGACATAATTCGCAAAGGGAAGCATGTTGATAATCTGACCCTTTGAGAACTTGCCTGCGGGTATGCCGGAGCGGAGACCGCCCTTGTTGGCAATGGCGAGGTCTATGCCGGGGGCGATTTCAGAGCCGGAATCATAGATGAAGTCGGTGAAGTAATTGAGGAGTTCGGGAGAGGATGACTCAAGTTCATGCGACGCATTGCCAATCCACATAGTCATCAGCGAATCGACACCTGCGGAGTACTTCGCGAGATAATCGGCAAGTTTCGAGTCGGTATAAGCGTCGTAGCGGTCTGTGACGGGAATGAGTTCGTATGAAGGAGTGCCGCCAAGACCGAGACTGTCGAGACTGATTTCGATTTTGCCGAGGTTTCGGCCTGATTTGCCGGTCTGCACCACAAGCACATCCTTGCCCTCGAGATTCTTGAGACGGCTGCGACGGGCACCGTTTTCGGTCTTCGGGTCAATGGTGTCGTGCGAATGCCCCCCGATAATTATGTCGATGTCGCGTGAATTGGCTGCGAGCATCGAGTCGCCAATCAGACCGGCAGGATTATAACCGATATGGGTAAGGGCTATCACCGCGTCGACCTTCTCTTCTTTTTTCAGTTTTTCGGCAGTGAGGTTTGCCGTAGCTACAATGGGCAGATATTCCAGCCCCTTGAAATTATCGGGAGAGATAATGCCGTTGGGGTCGAGATTGATGCCGATGATACCGATGCGCTTGCCGCCGTACTCCTTGATAGTGTATGGCTTAAAGCGTCCGGCGAGCGGAGTCTGCGATAGGTCGTAGTTGGCGGAAAGCATCTCGGCATCGGAGTATTTCAGCACAGCAGCGAGCGAATCGATGCCGTTGTCGAACTCATGATTGCCGAGGATACGGGCTTCCACACCAAGAATATTCATTACCTCCTGCTCTACTTTTCCGCCGTAAAGATAGAAATAGAGAGTTCCCTGGACGGCATCGCCCGCATCTACGAGCAGAACGTTCTTTTCGGCGTTGCGGACACTGTCGATGATAGCCTTGCGGCGCATGACACCGCCGAGATTATCATTTCCGGGCACAATCTGAGAATGGGTGTCGTTGGTGTGGAGTATCACAAGTTTTTCACCGTCGTGAGCCTTGTCAGCACAGCCGCCGGCAAAAAGAGCGGCCACGAGCACGGACGGAAGCCAATATTTCATTTTCATGAGTATTCTGAGTTTTTAGTTTTATTTTGCGAAGATACGAAAAAAAGTTTTCCAATAGTTTAACAAGAGTTCATTTTATCCGTATAATTCCATATGGTTAAACGCACGGCAAAATGAACATGTTTAAATCATTAAACCATAGCCTTCTTAATTCTTTGCGTTATTTCGGCTAAAATAATTTTGAATAACAAATTATTATATTCAAAATCTTTTGTATACCAAAATTTGTCGGTAACTTTGCAAGCAGATAAGTTATGCACATAATCTCACATAGTAAAATCAAAGAGTTCTATGAATTGCCCGGCAACGGAGATTCGAGAATAGCGTTGGAACGGTGGTACGACATCACCCAGCAAGCCCAATGGCATAATCTGTCGGATATACGAGAGGATTTTCCGACTACCGACTATGTAGGCAATCAGCATTATGTCTTCAATATCAGAGGCAATAATTACCGATTGGTAGTAGTGATAAAATTCACGATAGGCAGAATCTTCATCCGTTTCATCGGAACTCACAATGAATACGATAAAATTGATTGTTCAACCATCTAAGTATAACGATATGGATATTTCAAAACAGCAATATGAGTATGCGCTCAACCGCATTGAGGAACTATTGCCGCTTGTTACTGACGAAACTCCGGCAAGCGACAAGAACGCCATTGAACTGACCATTGTCTCAGATGTGGTTGAAGCATACGAGAAGCTCCACTACCCGATTGCAAAACCGACCATCGGTGAGCTTATCAGCCTTTCAATAGAGGAGAAAGGAATGACGCAGAAACAGCTTGCCAAAGAGCTGGGTGTGAGTCCGTCAAGAGTAAACGACTACATTTCCGGTCGTGCCGAGCCTACATTGCGAATAGCCCGTGCTATCTGCCTTATTCTCGGCATCGCACCTGCCGCCATGCTTGGAATGTAATATCTGTCATAAACATTGATTAACTTGACAAAATTACTGGAATGAGTAAAATATGCACTATACCGATTTCTGAATTGTCGAAACTTACTTCTTTATATTCAGGTGATAATCGTGATTGTATTGAGCAGGAAACATTTATTATTCCTGACTATCAGCGCGGTTATCGATGGGAGGCAGAGATTCATATCAATGCCCTCTTGAATGATGTCCTTGATTTCATGAATATGAGTCGCAAAACCGATGACCGTTATTGTCTTCAGCCTATAGTGGTTTCACAATCTCCAAAGAATAAGGATGCTTGGGAGGTAATTGACGGGCAACAGCGCCTCACAACTCTATATCTTTTGCTCAAGGCTCTTAATCTTGATACGTTCAATCTTGAATTTGAAACCCGAACTCTAACCAATGACTTTTTAATGAAGTTGATTAATGAGAACGAGGAGAATCATAGCCGACCTGATTTCCATTTCATGAGTGATGCATGGAGAAAAATGAATAGTTGGATTGGGGAACATAAAAAGCAGAGATTAAAATATGCAGCAACGCTACTTGATAATGTCCATGTCATATGGTATGACATTGAATCATCGAGCCGCGAAACCAATATTGATGCATTTAACCGATTGAACATAGGAAAGATAGCATTGACCGATGCTGAGCTTGTGAAAGCCCTTATACTGAGCAAAATCAAGGGTAAGTATTGTGGTCAAGAACTTGCCCTGCGTCAGTCAGAGATAAGCAACGAGTGGCACCGCATGGAAATCGAATTGCAGAAACCTTATAAATGGGAATTCCTGACCGCCAGCTCTCAGTCAGACTATGAGTCGCATCTTGACCTCATATTCAATCTTCTTGCCGAAAATGACGAGTCAAAGAATTATTCAACCTATCTGTGGTTTGAAAAGCATGTACTTTCCGTCGGGAATAACCCTGAACAGCAAGCCGATGAGGCTCTGAAGTTGTGGCAAAGTATCCGACATGCCTTTGCCTGTGTAAATTCATGGTTCTGTGATGCTACCCCCGACACTGCTCCGACCATATATCACTATGTCGGCTATCTGCTTGCCACTCGCAAGAGCAAGTTACGTGAGTTGTATGCTGACTCAAAAACCAATGGCAAATCAATGTTTACCAAAAAGTTGCGTGACAGGATTCTTGAATATGTCAATCAGATAAATCTCGATGAACTAAACTATGAGGAAAGTAATAGTTCCGATATTAAAAACATACTACTGTTATTCAATGTGTTGACATGCGAAAATATTGCCGATGGAATTTACAACCGTTTCCCCTTTGACCGTTACAACGCGATTGAAAAAGAGCGCAAGGGCTCAAGTGGGTGGAGCTTGGAACATATATTCGCCCAAAAATCGTAACTATTCAGCGGAGACGTTGATGCAGTCGCCTTTTAGAAAAGGGCGAGTAT
>CAJUKF010000071.1 GCA_910587355.1 uncultured Muribaculaceae bacterium | reverse complement strand
CTGTAACCTTCTGATCCGTAGTCAGATGCTCTATTCAGTTGAGCTAGCGAGCCGTAGGCTTCTGCCGTTTTGCGGTGCAAAGTTACGCCAATATATTTATTTCACCAAATTTTTAACACTAATTTAACACTCATATATTCAACTTTTTCTGCTTTAGCTCTGAAAGAAGGTCGCTGACCACAAATGTGCTGCCTCCGACAAACACCGTGTCACCCTCTGCGGCATCTGCGAGTGCCGAGGCGTAGGCTTCGGCAACAGAGGAAAATGCGCGCCCGTCAATGCCGTGTTGCGCCGCTACGGCTGCTGTTTCTTCCGACGGCCGGCCGCGTTTCACCGACGGCGACGCGAAGTAATAACTGGCATTGCGCGGAAATGTATCCACAATGGCATTGATATCCTTATCGTTGACAAACCCCAGCACCATGCTCAGGCGCCCGGTGCCGGCGATTGATGCAAGTTTCGGTCCGAGATGCCGCCACCCGCCTATATTGTGGCCGGTGTCACAAATCACCCGCACAGGGCTGACGGATATTGTCATCCAACGTCCCATAAGGCCGGTCAGCTCACATACGGAGGCAAAACCCCGGCGTACGGCTCCGGAATCAATACGGGTGAATTTATCCTTAAGAATCTCGAGCGCCGCAATAACAGTGGCAGTATTCTCAAGCTGACACTCGCCTGTTAGCTCGCCGCTGATATCTCCCCAGACGGTGTCTTCATATATGATGACATCGCCGTTATGCACGGCCGATGAAAAATACGGTCTGTCGCAGGCAAATACAACCGGAGCGCCCGTTTCCACCGCTTTCTTCTCGAAAACCTCACGCACGGCTCCATCGGCATTGCCAATAACCACAGGCACCCCCGGTTTGATGATGCCTGCTTTCTCACAGGCGATTTCGGGTTCTGTCTCGCCAAGGAGAGCCATGTGGTCAAGCGAAATATTCGTAATCACGCACAGCGACGGGCTGATGATATTCGTGCAGTCGAGACGTCCCCCGAGACCTACCTCAATCACGGCCACATCCACATCGCAGTCGGCGAAGTAGCGCAGGGCCATTACCGTAGTAAGCTCGAAAAACGTGGGGTGCAGAACCTGCAGTTCGGGATGCCGCAGATATTCGTTGACAAATTCGACAACAAAATCCTCGCTAACCGGTTTTCCGTCCACACGTATGCGCTCCCGAAAATCAAGAAGATGCGGCGACGTGTACAGACCGGTCTTGTATCCGGCCGACTGAAGCACCGCTGCGAGCGTGTGGGCCGTGCTGCCTTTTCCATTAGTGCCTGCTATATGAACGGCGCTACGCAGCTGTTTCTGAGGCTCGCCCCAGTGCCGGGCAAGCGCAAGCGTCGTGCCGAGACCCGGTTTATATGCTCCGGCACCGAGATTCTGAAACATCGGCACCTGCGAATACAGAAATTCGAGTGTTTCCTTATAGTTCATAACCGTCAGAATATCAGCCAGCCGACAAAACCGGCTGCTACTATCAGAAGTATGGGATGAATTTTTGTAAAGAGCGTTAGCCCGAGGGCCACTGCCGCCAGAGCGATGCTTTTGGTAATATCAGGCACCTCCGAACCGAAGTTGGCGGAGTTCATAAGCAGCAGTGCAGCCGACAGAATAAGACCTATCACAACGGGACGCAGGCCCGAGAATATGCCTCTGAGCCAGAGGCTTTCGCGGTGACGCGCTATATAGTGACCCGCGTAACGCGCAAGCACAAACGACGGAAACACCACAACGAGAGTACACAGTATCGAGCCGAGAATGCCGAATAAGGGCGATGTCAGCCCCGGAGTCTGCGTCGGCGCCACATAACCTATATATGTAGCGGAATTGATGCCTATCGGCCCGGGAGTCATCTGAGAAATCGCCACAATGTCGGTAAATGTCTGCTCGGTAATCCACCCTGGTGTCACAATCTCATTCTCAATCAGGGCAAGCATGGCATAGCCGCCTCCGAAGCCGAAAAAGCCTATCTTAAGATAACTCCATATAAGTCGCAGATATATCATTTCTTTTCCTCCTTTCGTTTCTCTGTAAGATTCTTATACGATTTCGTGGCAAGAAAATATCCTGCGGCGCCCCCGATGACAATCCATAATATAGGATTGGAAATCACGGGCAACTTCGACCATATAAGAATGGCGACTCCCACGGGAATCCATGCCATTTTCCAACCTATACCGGCTGATTTGGCCGAGGTGAAGACAGGGGCGAGAATCAGCGCCACCACTACAGGTCTTATTCCTTTGAAAATGGCCGTAAGCGTCGGATTGGAAGTAATTGCTTCAGGGGTGAGAAATATGGCTATGGCAAGTATTATGAGAAACGACGGCATTATTGTGCCCAAAGCTGCTGCCACCGCGCCACCGAGACCGCGGAGCTTGTCGCCCACCACAACCGATATGTTCACGGCAAGAATGCCGGGCATCGACTGCGCCACGGCAAGCAAATCGAGGAATTCCTCTTTTTCGAGCCAGTGATGCTTCGTCACCACCTCCCGCTCGATTATCGAAATCATCGCCCAGCCTCCGCCGAATGTGAATGCACCTATTTTGGCAAAGGTGAGAAATAAATTTTTCAGCATAGTAAAACTTAAGTAACACTAAAATTCCACTACCGTAATGCCCGGACCGCCGAAACGCACGTCCTCGTCGTGATAGTTTTTAACTCCCTGCACCGTGTCGAGGTAGCGGCGTATGTACTGCCGCAGTGCTCCCGTGCCCGTACCGTGAAGTATGCGCACGCGGCCCACATTGAACTGTATTGCATCGTCGATATAGTACATCACGGCCTGCACGGCTTCGTCGGCACGCATTCCGCGTACATCGATTTCGTTGCTGAACGACAGCTGACGCTCACGGCTCGAATCGGATGTGTTGCCCGAAATATAGCTTACGCCGCCCTTGACGGCCCCGCTCTCGGCCTTGCGTATGGTACGTCTGAGCCTGTCGAGCTTCACGTTCATTTTCAGGGAGCCGAAGACCACAGTGGCGTTCTTACCCGATATTTCAGCGATTGTGCCTACGGTTCCGCTGCCGTCGAGCAGCACATTGTCGCCCGGAGCCAGCGGTCTGTCGGGAGCGGAGGACTTAGGCGCACGTTCGGTTTTCTTTTTCTTTGCCGGCACTTTCTTGTCGAGCAGCGGATTTCCGGTCTTTTCCGATTGCGGCTCCTTGTGCAGTGCCTCGCGCTCGCTTTCGAGCTGCCGGCGGGCCTCGCGCGTACGCTCCTTGTCGGCCTGCGACGAGCGTATTTCGCGTATGGTGCGCTCAATGGTCGCGTTCGAGCCATCGAGAATCCGGCGGGCCTCGTCACGTGCCTCCGATATTATTTCGCGGCGCTTGCCGCGGAGGGTTTCCATTTCCTCCTCATACCGTGCGAGCACTTCGTCGATGCGTTTTTCTTTCTGCCTGATGTCCTGACGCTTGTTCTCCCAGTAGCGGCGGTCGCGCGCTATGTCGAGCAGATATTTGTCCATGTTCACGTAGTCGCTGCCGACTATCGACTTGGCCTGCTCTATCACCGACTCGGGCAAACCGGTCTTACGGGCTATTTCAAGAGCGAACGACGAGCCGGGCTGACCGACCGACAGCCTGAAAAGCGGCTGCATCTTCTGACGGTCGTAGAGCATCGAGCCGTTGACAAGCCCCGGTGTTTCCTCGGCGAACTGTTTCAGATTATGGTAATGGGTCGTAATCACGCCCCACATCTTCCGCTCGTTGAATTCTCCGAGCACAGCCTGTGCTATGGCACCGCCTATCTGAGGCTCCGTGCCACCACCGAATTCGTCAATCAGCACTATCGTGCGGCTGTTGCCGTGCGTAAGGAAGAATTTCATGTTGCGCAGATGCGACGAATAGGTCGAGAGGTCGTCTTCTATCGACTGGTCATCGCCTATGTCGATGAAAATGCTTTCGAAAATGCCTAAACGCGAATTTTCGTACATGGGCGGAAGGAGTCCGCACTGCGCCATATACTGCACTATGGCTATGGTTTTGAGTGTCACCGACTTGCCGCCGGCGTTCGGGCCCGATATGATAATTATGCGCTTCTCCGGCGTAAGGGTTATGTCAAGCGGCACTATTTCCTTGCCCTGACGTTCGAGCGAAAGCTTGAGCACCGGATGACAGGCATGATACCAGTCGAGCTGGGTGCAGTCTTCGATATGAGGCATTGTGCCGCCTGTGGTGACTGCGTATTTCGCCTTGGCGTATATGAAGTCAAAGAGACCCAGAAGGTCGAAATTGCCTAAGAGGTCATCAATCTCGGGCCGGATTGTGTCGGCGAGAGCCGTGAGTATGCACACTATTTCGCGGTGCTCTTCTATCGACAGTTCGCGCAAACGGTTGTTGGCTTCCACGACCTCAGCCGGCTCGATGAAAAAAGTCTTGCCCGAGGCGGATTCGTCGTGCACGATGCCGTTGATTTTGCGCTTGTACATCGGCGATACCGGTATCACCAGACGGCCGTCGCGAACCGATGGCGTAACGTCGGCTTCAAGATAGCCGTCGCGCACGGCACCGGCTATCACGCGCCTCATAGCCGAGTTGATGCTGCCTGCGCACGCGGCCATGGAGCGGCGTATTTCGGCAAGCTCCGGCGATGCATTGTCCTTGATTTCACCGTGACGGTCGATAATCCGGTCAATCGCGGCAGTAACCGCCGGGAAAGCATATAGGTCACGGGCTATGGCATCAAGTTCGGGATACGGAGTTACGACTCGGTTGCCGTCGTCACGGCGGTTGCGTGCAAAAAATGTAGCTATATCGGCGAGGGCCGCGAGCGACGAGCGCAGACCCGAAAGCTCGCTTTCGGCCGGATATGAACCGGGAACCCGGAGCGACTGCAGCAGTTCGCGCTTGTCGTGTATTGCGCCGAGTGCAAAACCGGTGTCGCCGCTCAGAATTCCGAGCATTTCGACTGTCTGAAGCAACTGACGGCGCACATACGCAAAGTCGCTGCTGAAAGCCATTGCCTCGGCATGACTGCGTCCGAGAGCCGACGAGCACAGGGCCGTCACGTTCTCGCGGACGGAATCGAATCCGATTTTATGTTCTGTCGTATCGGGATATATCATAGGCTCACTTATGCATCAGACGTGCGAGATTGCGCTTGTCCTCGCGCTCTTTTATTGCCTGACGCTTGTCGTACTCCTTCTTGCCGCGTGCTATGCCGATGACAAGTTTCGCAAGACCGCGGTCGTTGATGAACAGGCGCAGCGGCACTATAGTTATGCCGGCGTCGTTGTTTGCCTTAATCAGACGTGTGATTTCTTTTTTGTTGAGCAGCAGCTTACGGTCGCGGCGCGCCTCATGGTTGTTGTACGAGCCGTAGAAGTAATGGGCGATGTTCATGTTTTTCACCCACACTTCGCCGAGCGACGACACATAGCAGAATGTGTCGACAAGCGAAGCATGGCCCGAGCGGATGCTCTTTATTTCCGTGCCTGTAAGCACTATGCCGGCCGTGAACGTGTCGAGAATCTCGTAGTCGAAGGTCGCACGCCGGTTTTTTATATTTATATCTTTGGCATTCATTGTATAAGGAGATAGAGAAGATAGTATATGACAAGTGGCACGCCCACAATCGCGCCCGAGGCAATGCCTGTGAACCGTAGCTCGCAGTTGCGCGAAATGCCTATGTATGGTATGGCCATGTAAAGCACCGGCACGACGTAGAACGGCAGAAATTTGAGGAGTACCAGATTCCAGGGCAGGCAGTTGGTGATAATCTGAAACAGCACCATCATGCCGAGGCCGCATACTGTCATCGTATTCACGCGGCGCATGTCGGGCTTGTCGGCGGTAACTCGGCCGAGATACAGCTCAAAAATCAGCCGGGCGATGAACACCGACACAAAGTACGCGCCGAAATCGCCTATGGCACGCATCAGCACTACCGCCAGCGTCACGTGGCGCTCATAGATGAGACCGAGAAACTCGGTTGCAGCGGCTATGCCCAGCAGGGGATATAGACCTTGCGAGAGCAGTTCCTCCGGGTCCGGATTGCTGTCCTGCAAATCCTTCCAGCCATGCCGCGGCGACAGTATGAGTTGAATCACATATTTTAGGAATCTGAACATTTGCTTGCTTTTAATCGAATTGCAAAGGTACGAAATTTTTCGGCATATCGGCTGCCTGCCTCACACCTCTTTATTCTCCCAGAAAGAGATGAAGCGGTCGGCCACGACCGAGGCTTCGTTGTGCCGGGCCACAAAGCCGGGAGCAGCGGCGCTCATACGACGCAGTTCGTCGGGCTGCATCACCAGCGAGCGCAGACGGCGGTATGTGCCTTCAAGGTCCCGTGGGTCAGGATTGAAAATAGGGCGCACGGCATCGTACGGTTCGCCTATGAACCGGTAATACTCGCTCTCGCCGCCCGACAGCGGCACCGCTCCCATAGCCATGGCCATAAGCGCAGTGGTGCCGGGCGTATAGCTGTACATCTGGTCGCTTACGATATCGGCCGAAGCCAGCGTCCGCACGAATTCACTGAACGGCATGTTCTCAGGAGCCACGAGTTCGGTCGTATCGGGAAACTCGGCGCTGATGCGTTTTAGCATGGCATAAAGCTCGTTGCCTCCTTTCTCGAGTTCACGGCCACGGCGACACGTATAGAGCATACGTATTTTGCCGTCTATGCCTGGTCTCAGCGACGGTGCGGGAAGCGACGACATATCCACCGGAATACCGGCATAGCCCAGCCGCAGTCCGGGATGCTCTGCCTGCGTTATCACATGATATTCGTATAGGGCCGTAAGCGCTCCGTCGATTGTATTGTAAAATACCTCGTTATACTCATGCAGACGGGGCGCAGTCCACATGTCATAATCGGCTTCGCCGGTGTAGCGCCACGGCTGCGCCTTGCCGTCAATCTGCCACTCTGAGTAAGCCACGGCAGGCTTAGGGCCGGCGAGATTTGTCACGACCGAAGTATCATAGCCTAAGACTGTCAGATAGAGCGAGCCGTTGCCTCGCCGCAGCTTGCGGAGCAGTTCTTCGAGTCTGCCGGGCTTGAGCGACACGAATCCCGGGGAAACAAACTGCACCACATCGTAACCCTTAAGTTTGGGCGCGAGAGTGGTGAGGAGCCGTCCGTAGAGCAATGCACCACTGAGCCGTCCTGATTTTCTCGACAAATCAATATCGCAGGATGTCAGGAGCCACTTGCCGCGGTCGGAGGCAAGAGTCACGTCGTGCCCCTTGGCTTTCAGCGCCGTTGCGAGTGTTGCGTGATAATTGCTTGCGTCGCCCAACAGGAGTATCTTCATAGTTGATGACGGTTACGTATAGAATAAAAAAAGCCCTGCAGAAGCCATAGCAATGCTTTATGTGTCGGTGCCGGAGAGCGGAGTGCCTCAAGAGGATAACGCACGAAAGCAGCGGTATTTCCGCGCACAATGCGCATCACGGCGCCTTTGGCCCGCACCACTCCGGCTTTCGCTCCGCTATGAGCGGATGTCGTAAGACCGGGATGCACCGACAGCACCACATCGGCGAAGCGTCCTTTCATGCAGGACCGCAGCATATGGTGCATAAGCAGTTCTTCCTCGCCGGCAGTGAGAAACGGAGCGCCGATGCCGGCCAAGGGCGAGAAACGTATGCCATGCGCCTCAAGCGCCGAGCGCCTCACCGAAATTTCGAAAGATATCGTATGATAATAGCGGTAAACCATCGCCAAATCGTGGCCGTCTGGCGGGAAAACCCGTGCTTCAGGCATCGTAGAGCGCGTTGTGATAATGTCGAGCGAGGGGTCGGCATCGAAATCAGCCATCACACGCAGCAGTCCTTCGCGACAGAAACTTATGTCATCGTCGGCGACATGCACGTAGGGGGCCGTTGCGATATCGAAAGCATGATTGCGGTTTACACTCAGCCCCTTGTCTGCAAAAACTCTCACTTTTATGTCGGAGCGCTCTTCTAAAGCGGATTTTGCCGCAGAAATATCCGCTCCGTCGGGATTCTGACAACACACAAGATACTCTACCTCGTCAACCTCGGGATAACCTTCCGTATCAATCGCACCCATGCGTGAAGCAACCGTGCAGACAAGTACCTGAAGACGGGGCCCACTCATAACCGGCGGAATTTTTTGACTCCGTCGAGCCAAAGCTTCACATATCGCGGCATAAAACGCAGCGTACGGCGTGACCTGGCATCACGGAAGGAGTGAAGAAGCATTCTTAAGGGCCATGTGTACGTAAAAATCCTCGCATTTACAGCTGCCTTTACCGGAATATGTCTTTCGAGACCGTCTTCTCGTTCGAATGTGGAACTTCCGGCATGCCGGCATATTGTCAATGGCACGAACCGTCCTCTTAGACCGGCTCGTCGGCAGTCTTCAATAAAAACATCCTCTTCACCGGCTGGAACCGGGGCTTTGACACCGAATCGCTCATCCAATGCTATACGTTCCTGCACGGCTTCGCGACGGAATGCGATTTCAATACATATGGGATAATAACGTCTGATTCCGCTCCAAATCGAACGCTCCTCCGCGAGGTATTTTTTCCACGGCACATCCGTATCATAGCGGAAAGTAAGCAAATCGCAGTCGGGATGACTGTCGAAAGCATCAATCACACCCTTAAGACCATCGGCTGTATAATCGACGTCATCGTCGCTAAAGAGCAGTATTGGAGCCGAAGCCCTGGAAAGTATATAATTGCGGTTCTTTGACAAGCCGGCAGACTCATGACGGTAAATGGTAAAATCGTCACGCATCAGTTCCGGCGGAACCTCTGGGGCCTCTTCGCCCTGAGGCATCTGCCAGCCCACGAGATAACGCACGCCTTCGACATGCGGATGCGAGTGCTCGGCCACACGACATATGCCGGCGGCTCCGTAAGTACAAATCATAACCTCAAGACTTGCCATGCTGCAAATTTAATCACATTTTACTGTTTTTGCAACGATGCACCATTACTTTTAAATCTATTCATTAAGTCTTTTAAGCCATTCTTTTTTCAGTTGTATTTTATCTTGATTTTATATACCTTTGCATCAGTATCTTCGGCACTATCCTTTAACAAAAACAACCAATCTTTCATCTATGGCTCTAAATCTGATTTCTTCGTGGCTGAAAAACGTTTTAAATTTTTCAAAAAATTTATTATCAAAATTTTAAACGGTAACTATTCAGCGGAGACGTTGATGCAGTCGCCTTTTAGAAAAGGGCGAGTAT
>CAJUKF010000070.1 GCA_910587355.1 uncultured Muribaculaceae bacterium | reverse complement strand
TTCTAATTATCAGAAAGTTGGACTCACTGCTTTATGGTTTAGCGGACAGTAATAATTTCCTTTATAACAGCAGCGACAACACGCTGACGCTGTTGAACAACAACTTTGAAATAGCCGGGGCTGCATCAGACTATACATTGAAGCCGGAAGAATAACTAATCTGTGTGCGCAGGGAAGAGGCGGTTGATAATTTGCGCTATAGCGCCGTCGCCGGTGATATTGCAGGCAGTGCCGAAGCTGTCCATCGCTATGTAGAGGGCTATCATCATGGCATTGTCTGCTTCCGAAAAGCCGAGTATACTTGAGAGAAGACCGAGTGAAGCCATTATGGCTCCTCCGGGAACGCCTGGAGCCGCAACAATAGTTACGCCGAGCATTGCGACGAACGACGCAAACATCACTGTATCGAAGGGCATGCCGTGTACAATCATCAGTGCTACGGCACACGCCACAATTTTCAGGGTAGAACCCGACATGTGGATTGTAGCACACAGTGGTATGACAAAGCCTGCTACATCGGGACGGACGCCCATGCGGATAGTGCGCTCGAGAGTCACAGGAATCGTTGCCGCCGATGACTGGGTTCCCAATGCGGTCGCATAGGCAGGCATCATGGTCCACAGGCTCCTGAACGGATTTTTGCGGGAGAAAAGTGCCGCGATGCAATACTGCAGAATCAGTATGCCCACATGCAGCACGAATATCACGGCTATGATTTTTACGAAGGTCATCAGTATAGGACCTACTCTGCCGGCTGCTGTCATATCGAGGAAAATACCGAAGATATAGAGTGGCAGCAGCGGCACAATCAGTCGCGTGATAATCAGTTGTATTACGTTACGGAAATCACAGAGGAGATTTTTGAGTGTAATGGTTCTGTCGGGGAGTACCGCGCAGCAGAAGCCAAGTACAAAAGCGAGCACGAGCGATGACATTACTGTCATAAGCGGCTCCATGGTGATTGTGAAATACGGTGCAAGAGCGTTTGCCGAGGCAGAAGC
Organism: uncultured Muribaculaceae bacterium; assembly: GCA_910587355.1. Lineage (GTDB taxonomy): Bacteria > Bacteroidota > Bacteroidia > Bacteroidales > Muribaculaceae > CAG-873. The sequence goes on along the minus strand of CAJUKF010000070.1, from coordinate 8,603 downwards.
CTCAGCCGGAAATTTGGCATCACCTATGAGTGCAGGGAAGACCGATGTAGCAGTAAAATACGATGTCATACCCGCTCCGAATGTCATCAGATAGGCAATGAGAACGGTAACTCCGAGCATAGCTCCGGCTTTACGGCCGATATCTGCAATAGCCGGTGCCACGAATCCGAGTATCAGCAGCGGGATGATGAAACCGAGCAGATTACTGAATATGCTGTCGAAGGTAGTGAATATTCTCGAGAGCCAGTCAGGGAAAATGAACCCTGCGCCAATGCCGAGGGCAATGGCTATGATGATGCGGGCGAGAAGGCCTATTCTCAGTTTTGTGATTTTCATGATGCGGTTTGAGGCGAGTTGGCCGGCTCATCCTCGCTTTCGGGCTTCTCAACGGGTACGAGACGCGAGCTAAGCTCCCAAAGCGCATATATAGGAGTGAAAGTGAGGAAGAGGGTGAAGGGGTCGCTTGTGGGAGTAATGATTGCAGCTAACAGGAGGAGGGCTACAATGGCATGGCGGCGATAGGCGGAGAAGAACGAGCGGTGGAGAATGCCAGTCTTGCCGAGCAGAAAGGCGAAAAGCGGAAGTTCGAAGACGGCTCCCATTGCGAGCAGTATCATGAAGAAAGTGTCCATGTAGCTGTCGAGCGATACAATGGGTTCAATTGCAGTGCTTAGCTGATATGACGCGAGGAACCGGACGGAGAGAGGAAAAATGAGAAAATAGCCTACGGCAGCTCCGAGATAGAACATGAGGTTGCCGAAGAAGAATGCACGGCGTGCGCCTTGGCGCTCGTTTTCATACAACCCGGGACTTACAAATCCCCAAATCATGTAGATGATGAAGGGGAAAGCGACTACAAGCGCCCCCCAGCATGCAGCCGACATGTGAATGAAGAACTGAGATGTGAGCTGTATGCTCACGATATTTACTTTGAAAGAGTCGCCCGTGGCAAGCCCTTCGAAGCCTAATGTTTCAGCGATTCTGTCGAAAGCGGAGTATGTGACGAAGGACGTAGAGCACGGAGCCATGATTATGTGGTCGAAAATCCACGGCATGGCTGCGAACATGACACCGGCCGCTAATGCGGTAAGTATGATAATACGAAAGAGCACCTTGCGCAATGCGTCGAGGTGGTCCCAGAAAGACATCTGTTTGTCCATCGTCTGTTTTGAGAGGAAGAGAGGTATGGAGGTTAGCGGATTTTTACAAGTAGAGCACTGAGCTTACTGCTCGTTGTCGGATTTTGTGTCGATAGGCTTTTCGAGTTCGGCTTTAGCTTCGTCCATGCCCTGACGGAACATTTTGGCGCCTTTGCCGAGGCCGCGCATCAGTTCGGGAATTTTCTTGCCTCCGAAAAGAAGCAGGATAACGAGCATGATTATAATTACTTCGGGAGTGCCAAGACCGAAGATAAGAGGAATGAAATAGAGCGATGTCATGGTGGATTACAGTGTGTTAATTGTCTGATTGGTAATTTGTAGTGTAAAGTTACGAAAAAATCGAAAAAAATGCGTAACTTTGCGGCGTTTTTTAGGATATTTAATAAACCAACAATATGAAAGCATTCGTTTTCCCTGGCCAGGGCGCACAGTTTGTCGGAATGGGCAAAGACCTTTACGACAACAACGCGGAGGCTCACGAATTATTTGAAAAAGCAAACGACATACTCGGTTTCCGCATCACCGACCTGATGTTTGAAGGCACTGATGAAGACCTCCGTCAGACAAAGGTGACACAGCCCGCCATATTTCTCCACTCTGTGATTCTCGCCAAATCGCTCGGTGCTGAGTTCAATCCTTCGATGGTTGCCGGTCATTCGCTCGGCGAATTCTCGGCTCTCGTAGCCGCAGGCGCTCTCGGCTTCGAAGACGGTCTTCGTCTGGTGGCTGCCCGTGCCAACGCCATGCAGAAAGCATGTGAAATCAAGGAATCGACAATGGCTGCCGTGATTGCCCTCCCCGACGAGACCGTAGAGGAAATATGCAACGGTATCGATGGTGTTGTTGTCTGCGCCAATTATAACTGTCCCGGTCAGATTGTGATATCGGGTGAAGTTCCTGCTGTTGAGGCTGCCTGTGAGAAACTCAAGGCTGCCGGAGCCAAACGCGCTCTGCGTCTCAAAGTAGGCGGCGCCTTCCACTCGCCCTGCATGGAGCCTGCCCGTGCCGAGCTTGCCGAAGCTATCGACCACACCGAATTCCACACTCCTCTTTGCCCCGTTTATCAGAATGTCGACGCTCTTCCCCACACCGACCCCGCTGAAATCAAGGGCAACCTCATCGCTCAGCTTACAGCTCCCGTACGCTGGACACAGACCGTGCGCAATATGATTGCCGACGGTGCCACAGAGTTCGTAGAACTCGGTCCGGGCAAAGTGCTTCAGGGTCTCGTGTCGAAAATCGACAAGGAAGTGGCTGTTTCGGGCCTTCAGTAATCCTGAATCTGAAAAATCACAGAAAAAACGTCTCTGCACGACTGCGGAGGCGTTTTTTATTTAGGTATGCGGCTGAATCGCATCGAGCTTTTCAGCAGAGGGAAAGATAGTCTGAGGATGGTACCTTGAAGCTCTATGTATGCATTGGCTTCGGGGTCAGCTTCGCGGCCGTATAGGTCGCTCCATTGCAGATTGAAGTGGTCGGCGAAAATTGTAGGATAGAGATGCCCTTTAATTGTAAGGGGTTCCCAGAGAGAGGTCTCATGGCCTATGCCATCGAGGTAAATGATTTCATAGGAGCCGTGTCCGTCAGACACTGTGGCGAGTGTGTATCTGGCGCCTGGCACAGCTTTCGTTATGTCTGTATCGCGGTCGAGATAGGTCCAGAAAGATTCATATGCGTCTTTAGAGGCTGCTATATATGAGCGGAGGGTGTCGAGAGACTGGAATCTCGTTTTTTCAGGCACAGATGTGCGCTGAGCAGTGATATCGTTGCGAAGCTCCCGGAGTGCATGGCTGCATCTGTACCCGGCAAACGAATTTATATGGGAGTAGGGTACGGGAACTGATACAGCAGCTTTTCCTGTGCCGAGTTCTATGCATGCAGATTCCGGAAGGACACGGAGCATGGCCGAGAGGGCCGGCCGGGAAGTGTACGAATCACGGAAAGAGCCTTGTGCGAGTACACGTTCTGTACCATTTTTACACTCTGACAGTTCATATCGGCTTTCAAAACCTGAGAGATTGTCGCTGGATGTGAGCGAAGGTATCAGGTACCGGAGGGAGCGATAGTTTGCGCTGTCGGTATAATTCCATACAAGGGAACATTGGCTGTCGGTATTCTTCAGAGGTTCGAGGCGAAGATGATATTCCAGAGACGAACAGTCTGCACCGATTTGGGCAAGATTTGTTTCTGCAACTGCTATAGTGGCGCATACCAACACCCCGACAGTCAGTAGTAGCCTATGTACAAACCCGTTGTATTCATTTGGTCTCATTTTGCGTTTCTCTCTTTCCACGTGTCTATGAGGGAGGCTGTGCGCGAGCAGAATTCCTCGTTGCTCAGATTATAAGGCAACCAGTCGATGTGGAAGCCCCGACGCTCCATGCCTCTGAACCACGTCATCTGACGTTTTGCAAACTGATGTATGGCTGTCTCGAGTTCTTGCTCCATGTCGGCACGGCTGAGGCGGCCTGTGATACAGAGAGTGAGATATTTGTATTCGAGACCATAATAAATCAGGTCGTCAGGATTGATTCCGGATGCGAGAAGCCCTTCAACCTCGGCGAGCATATTTTCGCTGTCGAAGCGGCGACGCATACGCTCCGAGATAAGGCGGCGGCGTTCTTCACGGGGTATGTCGATACCTATTATAATGGCATCGAGCGGCTGCGGCTCTTTGGCGGCAGCTGCTGCATCGGGGTGCTCGGCGTAATATGCCTCTATTTCAATGGCGCGCACTGCACGCTGGGCAGTGTCCACATCCGTGGTGTTGTGCAGGCGCTTCATTGAAGACAGTATTGCCGTCAGTTCGTCGAGCGACTTGTCTTCGAGCGCGTGTCGGAGGTCGGTGTTGTACGGCACTTCGGCAAGATTCATGCCTTTGAGCAGCGACTCGACATAGAGACCCGTCCCACCGACGACAATCGGCATACGTCCTCGTGCCCGTATTTCCTCAATCGCCTTACGGGCATCTCGCAGATATTCGTAGAGATTGTATTTATACCCTGCCGGGGCTATGTCGATAAGATGATAGGGAATGTCGCCGTATTCTCCCAGGTCTTTGCCTGTGCCTATGTCCATGCCCCGGTAGACCTGACGAGAGTCTGCACTCACAATCTCGCCGTCCAAATGACGTGCGAGTGCCACTCCACGGTGTGTCTTGCCGCATGCAGTAGGGCCGACTATGGCTATTATCGGTAATTTGCCCGTCATTTCAGGATTTGCGGGAACGGAAAATATCGGTGATTTTACTCAGGAACTGCTTCGTGCGGAAGAAATGCCCGTCTTTGTTGTTGGCCGCTATATCAAACCATGTCGAATCGTTGTAGTCTATATCCCAGTCTTTCATATCGCGGAAGCGGAATGTCGGACGATAATGTTTGATTGCATAGAGACGATGTCCGTTGCGGTCGTAGGTTTTCCACGCCATAGTCATGGTGTGGATGCGATAGAGTTCATTGGCAAGGTGATGCTGGATGACTCCTGCGGCAAGCGATACATCGAGCATATAGGGGGTGAACCACTGATAATCAGGCTTCAGCAGTCTTTCTTTACGACTCTCGGGTATAAAGGCCGAGAAATGAATCATATTCGAACCGCGGGCAAAGCCTTCGTTAGAGTACAGATATTTTATGTGCGCGTCGGTTATGCCTTCTATATTGTCGAGTATGTCGGCGGCTTCTTTGGGTCGTACAGTGTGCGTGCGCCCTGTGACTGCAATGGCAGGAGTGTCCCAGATTCCGTTTTTATCCTGCTTAAGCAGCAAATCGTCGTCGCAGAAAATGAGATATCTGAGCACTGTCGAACCTTTCGCACCGGGCTGACGCTCCTCGATTGCAGAGTAAATGGCCTGCATTGATTTGTAGCGCTGCCACATGAAAAACAGCGAGAGGACATATACGCCCAAAGGCATGTAATTGAAGAAAAAGAGGTCGGGAGAATTAAGACTCGCGTTTATATAACGCGAGAAATAATACCAGTATTCGATTGCGCCGAGCGTCAGAGCCAGCACAAGGAGTACCATTGCCTGATACTTCGAATCCCGGTAATAGAGGGTTGCCACGACACTGTCGCCGGCATAGAAGCCGTGCCGCCGCTGGCATTCACGGCATATGCGGTTGTTGAGTCCTGTGTAAAGTGTTATGGCGGCTACAATCGCAAGTATCGGGAATATCACCAGACATGTGACAAAAGGCAGCTCGGTGTTGTATAGCTCGAGATGTATGACCGTGGGCACAAGCCAGTCGGTATATATTATCACAACAAAGAACATCACCAGAGCCGACAGCAGGAGCACGCGGTGAGCGAGGTTAACGACAAGCGAGCATGCGCTTACGTGACTCGTGAGGTTGCGCCGTATCATCACTCTCACTATATATGCTCCGGCAAGGCAGATGAAGGGTATCCATATCCTCGGGACGAATATGGCAAGTACCAGAGGTAGTGTAATGGCTCCGTAGGCAAGGGCCCAGTTGGCCCAGAGTGCGCTCAGAGCTATATCGGTACGTTTAAGTTCTGTTCTGTCGTTTTCAGACATGACTTATTTCAGTTTTTCTTCGAAGAAAGAGAGCATTCGGGCATAGACCACCTGACGGGCGTTGCAGCCGTTTATGGAGTGGTTTTTCTGCGGGAATACGAACATGTCGCAAAGAATGCCGGCGCTCTGGAGTGTGGACACATACTGGAGGCTGTTGGCCGGGTGCACATTGTCATCGGCCGTGCCGTACATTATCAGCAGCGGACATGCGAGATGCAGAGCGCGGCCAATAGCAGAGCCTTCGGTATAGCCGCGTTCGTTTTGCTGTGGGGTGAGCATGTAACGCTCTGTGTAAATACTGTCGTAAAAGCGCCAGTCTGTAACCGGGGCCACTGATACGGCTGCGGCATAAGGGCAGCTGTCGGCCGAAGCGGCCATAAGGGTTTCGTATCCGCCGAAGCTCCAGCCGTAGATGCCGATTTTCGAACCGTCGACATAGGGGAGCGATGCCGCATAGCGTGCGGCGGCCATCTGGTCAATTGTCTCGTAATGGCCGAGGTTCTTGTAGACGGCTGTGCGGTACGCGGTGCCTCGGCCACCCGTGCCACGTCCGTCGACACATATTATAATGAACCCACGTGAGGCAAAGTAAGCCTCCCAGTCGAACGACCAGCGGTTGAGCACCTGTTGCGAACCGGGTCCGCTGTACTGGCTCATGATTACGGGATATTTCTTCGAAGGATTGAAATCGCGTGGCTTCACGATATAGCCGTTCATCTCGGTGCCGTCACCGCCGGGAACTTTGATGAATTCTTTCAGAGGCAGAAGAGCAGAGACTTTCGACTCGAAAGTCTTGTTGTCTTCGAGGGTACGGATTTCCTTACCGTCGGCTTTGCAGAGACTGTAGACCGGTACATTTTTGATGGAACTATAGTTCTTGAGCATATATTTGCATCCGGGGGCGAAAGTGGCGTTGGTTGTGCCTTCTTCGCTTGATACGGCGGTGTAGATGCCTTTGCGGTCAAGACGGTATACCGTACGGTCCATCGGAGTGGGTGCAGCGGCCTGAAAGTAATGGTTGCCGAGAGCGTCGCTGCCATAATATGTGGTGGCGTCACATTCGGCTTTTGTTATATCTTTGAGAGGCGAGCCTGTGTATGAATACTCCTTGAATCGTGTGTACCCGTCGGACGATGAGGCTACAACAAAAGATTCGGAGCCGAAGTACAACTGCTCATATGCTTCTGGCTCAATCCATGCTTTTGATTCTTCGAGGTATACGGATTTTGTCACGGTCGACTTGGGGTTGGAGCAAAAGATTTCGTAGCGGTTCTGGTCGCGGTTGAGGGTGGCAACCATAAGCTGCGATGGCTTGGGACCGTATGCAATGCGGGGAATGTAGTATCCGCTGCCTGAGGGTAGCTCTATTTGCTTGGTCTTGCGCGTCTCCACATCGTAGCTGTGGAGCGTGACGGTCGAGTTGGTAGCTCCGGCTACGGGATATTTATAGCTCCATATGCCCGGATAGAGCTCATATTTTTCGTCGGGATTACATGTTCCGGCGTAAATAGGCAGGGTGTAGACGGGCACCTGCGATTCGTCAAAGCGGACGTAGCATAAAGTGAGGTTGTCTGGAGCCCAGGCAATGAGCGAGGTCACAGAGAACTCTTCTTCGTAAGCCCAGTCGGTGGCTCCGTTTATGATTTTGCCCGGAGCGCCGTCGGTAGTAACCGCCACTTCGGTGCCATAATCGAGTTTTGCTGCATATATATTGTTTTCGGCTACGAAAGCCACCATGCGTGAGTCTGGCGAGAAAACGGGCACGCTCTGTCGCGGATGTGCGGTCGACAGCGGTTTCAGAAGGCGTGAGCGCACTTCATATACATAATATTCAGCAGTTGACGAGCGGCGGTAAATGGATTCGGAATTACGCCATACCATAATCTTGGACGCGTCGGGGCTCAGGATGAATCCTTCGAAGTCGGGGAGGGTAGTCTCTCGTGTATGTGTTACGTCGAAAAGCGTGTTTATGTCTTTACCGGTCGCTATATCCTTTACAATCAGGCTTCGACCGTCGTCAGAACGCACCAGATACGATTGGCCGTCGGGCATAAAAACCAGAGATGGATGATTTGTGGAGCTCTGAGGTGCGCAATATGCTGCAAGTTCTCCTACGGCGCTGTTGCGCAATCCTCCTATGGCGCCATGGGCGCTCACGGATGAACTCAGTAAAAGAGCCGCTGCTAAATATTGTATTTTCATTATTTTAGAAGATTTCGAGACAGATTTAAATAATAGAAAAGGAAGTACGACACTTACTTCAGTTGCTTGTAAGAGCAATTATTTGCAAAGATACTCATTCTCACCGATAAAAGCCACTGCAGAACGAAAAAACAATAAAAAAAGCGTGACCAGATGAAAAAAACGCTTTCAAAGTTGCACGATAAGAAAAAAAGTTATAACTTTGCACCGCAATTCTGAAAAGAACCGACCAATGAGGAAAGATGCCGGAGTGGTCGAACGGGGCGGTCTCGAAAACCGTTGTACCCTTGCGGGTACCTAGGGTTCGAATCCCTATCTTTCCGCAATCAATCAAGCCAAATCCGCTGTAAGTCAATAATTTGCAGCGGATTTAATTTTATATACATACAAAAATACATACAAATTGCCGGACAATCCCAGCCCCATACAAATGCGTCTGTATCATAGAAAATCAAAAGGAGGGAAGATAATATTGTGAATTATCATAGAGCTTAATAAAGGTTCTTAACGATAGGGCTTTCCAAAACGGTAACCCTTTTTACATTGACCTCTTGTTTGAGAAAGCAAGTGGTCAGCCATGACGGCATCTTTTGACACAGACGAGTGCCATTTTTAGGTGCCGATTGTCTGATTTTAACAATCTCTCTTAAAAGATGTAACTATTCAGCGGACATTTTGAGTCTGCATGGGTGCATATACGTTTTACA
>CAJUKF010000069.1 GCA_910587355.1 uncultured Muribaculaceae bacterium | reverse complement strand
TCCACTCGTTGAAGCCGCCGATGTTGTAGGTCTCGGCCACCTTGCCCTTGTGGAAGATGAGGTCAATCGCACGTGCGTGGTCTTCGACGAAGAGCCAGTCGCGCACGTTCTCGCCCTTGCCGTATACGGGCAGCGGCTTGCGGTGGCGTATGTTGTTTATGAACAGCGGAATCAGTTTTTCAGGGAACTGGTAGGGGCCGTAGTTGTTGGAGCAGTTGGTCACCAGTGTGGGCATGCCGTAGGTGTCGTGATAGGCGCGCACGAAGTGGTCGCTCGATGCCTTGGAGGCGGAATACGGCGAGTGCGGATTGTATTTTGTGGTCTCGGTGAAGAACTCCTCGCCGTAGGCCTCGTGGTTCCTGTCGCTCGATGCCTTTGTGGTGAACGGAGCGGGCACGCCTTCGGGATGTGTCAGTTCGAGTGCGCCGTATACCTCGTCGGTGGAGATGTGGTAGAAGAGCTTGCCCTCGTATTTTTCGGGCAGTGTCTCCCAGTATTCCTTTGCGGCCTGTAACAGTGCGAGCGTACCCATTACGTTGGTGCGCGCGAACGTGAACGGGTCCTTGATTGAGCGGTCCACGTGGCTCTCGGCGGCAAGGTGGATGATGCCGTCGATTTTGTACTCCGTGATGATGCGGCGCATCTCCTCGAGGTCGGCGATGTCGGCCTTCACGAAGGTGTAGTTGGGCTTGTCCTCGATGTCCTTCAGGTTGGCGAGGTTGCCGGCATACGTGAGTTTGTCGAGGTTGACAATGTGGTAGTCGGGATATTTGTTGACGAACAGGCGCACCACATGGGTGCCGATGAAGCCTGCACCGCCGGTTATGAGAATATTGCGTTTCATTGCGCTCATTCTTCGTAGAGGTCAATGTTGATGTCAAATGGAGAGTCGAAATCCTTAAGCAGCGGATGACGGGTGTCTTTCTCCGAAAGAATGGCCTGTTCAGGGTCGATACGCCAGTCGATGCCGAGCGAACCGTCGGTAATGGCGATGCCACCGTCGGCCTCGGGATGATAGTAGTTGTCGCATTTGTACTGGAATACGGCTGTCTCGCTCAGTACGGCGAATCCGTGGGCGAATCCGCGGGGCACGAAGAACTGCAGATGATTTTCCTCCGACAGCTCCACGGCCACATGGCGCCCGTAGGTCGGCGAACCCTTGCGGATGTCGACGGCAACGTCGAGCACCCGGCCGCGCACGCAGCGCACGAGTTTGCTCTGGGTGAAGGGCGGACGCTGGAAATGCAGGCCGCGCATCACGCCGCGCGACGAGCACGACTCGTTGTCCTGCACGAAATCGACGCGGCGCACTCTCTCGTCGAACTCGCGCTTTGAATAGCTCTCGAAGAAATATCCGCGGGCGTCGGTGAATATACGGGGTTTTATAATTACTACCCCTTCGATGTCAGTCTTGATAACTTCCAATTCTTCAGTCAAGATTGGGTTCGTCGGTACGGTCTATTTCGTCGACCACCTTCATCAGGTACTGTCCGTACTGGTTCTTGAGCATCGGTTTGGCCAGCTCAATCATCTTTTCGCGCGAAATCCAGCCCCGGCGATAGGCAATATCTTCGAGACAGGCTATTTTCAGGCCCTGGCGCTTCTCGAGCACCTCGACGTAAATCGAGGCCTCGGCAAGCGAATCGTGTGTGCCGGTATCGAGCCATGCGAAGCCCCGTGGAAGTGTCTGCACTTTAAGCTCGCCGTCCCTGAGGAATTCCTGATTGACAGTGGTGATTTCAAGCTCGCCGCGGGCCGAGGGTTTGATGCGTGCGGCCACGTCGACTACCTTGTTGGGATAGAAATAGAGACCGACGACCGCGTAGTTGGACTTCGGTTCCGAGGGTTTCTCCTCAATAGAGAGGCAGTTGCCGTCCTTGTCGAACTCGGCCACGCCGTAGCGCTCCGGGTCGTTCACCCAGTAACCGAAGACGGTGGCCTTCCCCTCCTTCTCGGCCGTATCGACGGCTTCGCGGAGTACCTGCGAGAAGCCCGCGCCGTGGAAGATGTTGTCGCCCAGCACCAGACACGCGCTGTCGTCGCCGATGAACTCGCGGCCGATGATGAATGCCTGCGCCAGGCCGTCGGGCGAAGGCTGCTCGGCGTACTCGAAATGCACGCCGTAGTCCGAGCCGTCGCCGAGCAGGCGACGGAAACCGGGCAAATCCGTTGGTGTGGATATAATCAGTATGTCCCTGATTCCGGCAAGCATAAGCGTCGAAATGGGATAATACACCATAGGCTTGTCGTATATCGGAAGCATCTGCTTCGACACGCCTTTGGTTATCGGATAAAGCCTCGTGCCGGAACCTCCGGCCAAAACTATTCCTTTCATATGTAGACAAGATTGTTATGAACGCTGTCCTAAGACAACTGACCTTGTAAGAGAATTCAACCCACTTTTTCGGCCTGCAGACTGTCTGCGCTCACGCGCCATGTGTAGCCATTGCCGTCGGGGAAAGAGAGATGATAGAGCTGTTTGCCGTTTTTCTTCTCAACGAGAGTGATTTCGGCATAATAGCCTGCCATGCGGCCGGAGCGAAGCACAATTTTGTCTCCGGCTTCGAATGTCACTTCGCTTTCTTGCTTTATTTCGGTTTTGGGGTCTATATAGCCGATTGCCCTCTGTAACAGAGCTATTTCGCTATCGGGGATTACAGCATATGACGCACCCGGCTCGCGAGTTGTGCGGTAGCACCATGCCAGGTCACCGAGCGAGCGGAATAATGGTGTGATGTCCGACTCGCGACTCATGAAGAACATAAGACCGGCCATGACCGGTTTTTCGTCGAGAACAATTTTATGCCCGACTCGAGTTGCGATTTCGACTACCGGATAATACACTTCAGTAAAGCGCTTTGCGTTGTCGTGCATATTCATCCGTTCCATAACGCGTGCATAGGTTACACCGGGGCGGAACTGCATCGCATGCCACTGCACGGGGTCTTTGGCGATGATATTTCTTAAGTGCGTGCAGAAGTAAGAGCGCTGTTCACCAGAGAGGCCTGCATCAGGCCTGATAAGCGCGAAAGCCGGGGCTGTGGAAGAACCTTTCTGAGTTATGTTCACAGCTTGACGGATTGAGCCGGTAGACTCATATAAAGCGGTAAGCCACATATCGCAGGCTGTCGCCGTAGCATCTGATGCAGTCGGGATTCCATAAGGCCGCAGGGCTTTGATGAAGAGTTCCCGTAGACGCGTTGCTAACTGTTTCGGAGTGAGAATTGCCTGTCCGAGCGGAAAAAGATATTTGTGACGCGGCCTCACATAGCGCTCTCGTATTTCGTGTAAAAGAGGGAAATCGGGAAGTTCGTCGTCTTTTTGCCATTGAGAAAGCTGTTCGAAGTTCAATCCTCCGCACAGCACCGAGAATATCACAATATCAGTGGCAAGCCGGGTCTCACCTACAGCCATTCGGTTTGTTTCAAGCATCTTTTGCAGCTTGTGAACAACACGACTGCCTGTGTTTTGCTTGAAAATTGTATCCGGGAGAGCCTGAATTTGTTTACTTACAAAAGAATAGCTCGATTTGAGCTCTGAACTCTTGTCGTATTTCTTATCGTTACAGAGCGCATAGACAAGCCTAAGATAGCTGAGAACGGTGCTTTTGCTGAATCCTTCATAAAACATCCACGAAGCCCATTCAGCCATAATCTTTTCGTCGAAGTCATTTATCGACAGGCTGCGTCCGGCTACGAAACTTGCAAATGCCCTGTAGGCGTAAAACTGTGTCTTTTCAGATGTGCTTCCGTTTCTCGATTTTAGCCGAGACCCGAAAACCGAGAGAATATTTTCTTCTCCAGCAGTCAAAGTATCAGCGAATTACAACTATACGAGAATTGGTAAAGAAACGACTTTTCACAAGTATGCTTTTCGACCCCCGACCCATACAATGACCGAGGAAACAACGAAAAGTCAAGCTTGTCAACACGCTTGATAGACATGGCAAATACAGCAGACACTCTATCGAGATGTCGTATTTTGCGCAAAATTACAATATTTTTTGCAATTAGAAGTGTATCTGCGATAAAATTGTTTAAAAAACTTTCAGGCCCGGGCTTTTCTATATATGCATATTCTTTCATCTATTCAGTTTTTTAGCATCATTATAAATTTTGTCTTAGCTACTGAAATATGGAAATAAATCATTATATTCGCATCTGTGTTTGTAAAAAGAGCACCGTCACTCCACTACCCTTATCTAAAACCGATAATAGACCAATTCAAACATTAAATGGTAATCAAAAAATCGATACTTACTTATTTAGTGATAATTGCAACAAGTATAACAACAATGGCACAATCAACAGTTTATCTCACCCGCGAAATCTCGCCGGAGGCATTGGTCCGCATTTATAAAGCATTGGGTGTCAAAGCTCAGGGCCGCGTGGCAGTAAAAATTTCTACCGGCGAAGGCACTAATCCGAACTATCTTAAACCAGAACTAATCTCTCAGCTTGTCGACGAGGTGCGTGGCACGATTGTGGAGTGCCGCACTGCTTATGCAGGCGACCGCATGGAGGCTGCCGACCACTGGAAAGTGATTCACGACCACGGCTTCGACAGTATTGCTCCTGTAGACCTTATGGACGAGTATGACGAAATCCGTATTCCGGTGCGCGACAAGACCCATGTGAAATACGATATCGTCGGCGGACATCTCGCCAACTATGATTTCATGGTGGCGCTCAACCATTTCAAAGGACATCCTATGGGCGGTTATGGCGGTGCTCTTAAAAATCTGAGTATCGGTTGTGCAAGTCGCAACGGTAAAGCTTACATACACTCGGCCGGACGCGTTCAGACTCCCGAAAATCTGTGGGAACCCGAGAATATCAGCGACCAGGACGGTTTTCTCGAATCTATGGCCGCTACGGCTCAGGCGGTGGCCGATTATTTCAACGCCGAGCGCGGCATAATTTATATTTCGGTGATGAACAATATGTCAATCGACTGTGACTGTGTAGCCGAACCTGAACCCGTGAAACTGGAAGATTATGGAATTCTTGCCTCGCTTGACCCTGTAGCGCTTGACCAGGCCTGCGTTGACATCATCAACCAGCAGAAGGTAACGGCTCACAATGACCCCACAGACATGCTCGCACGCATAGACCAGCAGCATGGTACTCACACAATCGACTGGGCCGAGCATATCGGGCTGGGCACCAAACAATATAAAATTGTAAATATCGACGAATAAATGCATCTTCTTTCTGTACGCCGAATCTTCCTTACGGCACTAGCGTTTGCAGCCCTTAATTCTTATGCCGGAATAGGGCATCTTAGAGTCAATCATCTTGAAAATCCGCTCGGTGTGGACGACCCGTCGCCGCGTATGCAGTGGCGCTGCGATAATCTTACGCAAAACGGAGGACGGATTATTGTTGGTACCGACAGTCTTGCCGTAGCCTCGGGCCGCGGCGATATGTGGACGGCCCCCCCTTCCCACCGACGGCAAGAACACACTCGCTTACGCAGGGAAAAAACTTGAGCCTAACACTGCATATTATTGGTGCATCGAAAGCGGCGCTGAGAAATCTCCTGTAGCAAAATTTTCTACAGGCCTTATGGGCAAATGGGCCGGAAACTGGATTAGCGACCACCATAACCGTGAATTCCGTCCGGCGCCGTTATTCCGCAAAAGTCTCACTCTGAATAAACCGGTCAAAAAGGCCACTGCCTATATAGCTGCCGGCGGCTTGTTCAGGCTTAGTGTCAACGGCGAGCGTATAGGCGACCAGGTAATGACACCGGTATATACCCGTTTCGACCGTCGTAATCCTTATCTCACTTTCGATGTCACAAAGGCTCTGCAGCCTGGAGAGAACGTGCTCGGTGTCCTTCTCGGCAACGGCTGGTACAATCACCAGGCCAAAGCCGTGTGGAATTTCGACAATGCACCCTGGCGCAATCGTCCGGCATTCTGCCTCGACCTCCTGGTGGAGTATGCCGACGGTACGAAGGAAACGGTCGCTACAGACTTGAGCTGGCGCACATCGTCAGATTCGCCCCTCGTATATAATAATATATACACGGGCGAGCATTATGATTTCAACCATGTAGACCAGAATTGGGATAAACCCGGTTACGATGACCGCAAATGGCACGGTGTACGTCTTCGCAGCGTGCCGTCCCGGGTTGTATCTTCCCAGCAGATGCAGCCTATACGGCACATCAGGGAATATGATGCCAGAAGTATCACCCGAATCAATGATACCGCATATGTGTTCGATTTCGGCAAAAACATGTCAGGGATAACTGTGCTTGACATACAAGGCCCGAAAGGAGCCGTCGTCAAAGTAGCGCATGGCGAGCGTCTCCACCCCAATGGAACTCTAAACCCCTCCAATATCGATGTGTATTATCGCGGTGACAGAGTGGCCGAACCTTTCCAGACCGACATCTATATCCTTGACGGAAAGCGCGATACTTACACTCCTGAATTCAGCTATAAAGGTTTCCGTTACGCACAGATTACCACATCGAAGCCTATGGTGTTCGATACATCGTCGCTCAAGGCACGTGAAGTTCACAGCGACGTGGCTTCGCGCGGCAGCATCCGTTCGTCGAACAAACTGCTTGAAGGCATCATGGATATCACCCGAAATGCCTATATATCGAATCTCATGGGCTATCCTACCGACTGCCCGCAGCGTGAGAAAAACGGCTGGACGGGCGACGGTCATCTTGCCATTGAGACTGCTCTGTACAACTACGACGGTATCACAATTTACGAGAAATGGCTTGCCGACCACCGCGACGAACAGCAACCCAACGGAGTGCTTCCCGATATTATTCCTACCGGCGGATGGGGATACGGCACCGACAACGGTCTCGACTGGACTAGTACTATTGCCGTCATTCCCTGGAATCTCTATCTCTTCTATGGTGATGACCGTGCTCTGCGCGATTCATACGACAACATCAAGCGATATGTTGACTATGTGGACCACAACAGCCCTTCGCATCTTTCGGCATGGGGCCGAGGCGACTGGGTGCCGGTGAGCACAGGCTCGAATAAAGAGCTTACATCATCGGTATATTTTTTTGTCGACGCGACTATTCTGGCAAAAGCCGCTAAATTATTTGGCAAAGAGGATGATTACAAGCATTATTCACAGCTTGCCGAGGATATAAAGAAAGCAATTAACAACAAATTCCTCGACCGCGAGAAAGGAATTTACGCTTCCGGTTCACAGACAGAGATGAGCATGCCTCTGATGTGGGGAATTGTACCCAACGATATGATTGCGGCGGTAAGCGCCAATCTTGCAAAGAAAGTTGAGCAGGCCGGTTTCCATATCGATACCGGCATCCTCGGTGCGAAAGCTCTGCTCAATGCCCTCAGTGAAAACGGATATGTCGATGCCGCTTATAAAGTTGCCGTGCAGGATACCTACCCTTCATGGGGATGTTGGTACGTAAACGGGGCTACGTCGTTGCTCGAGAACTGGGACCTCAACGCAACCCGCGACATCTCGGACAATCATATCATGTTCGGCGAAATCGGCGCGTGGCCATACAAAGGCCTTGCCGGTATTTTCCCGGATGAAAACAATCCCGGCTTCAGGCATATAATTCTGAAACCCAACTTCCCGGTCGGGCTCGCCGACTTCAGCGCAACACATGAATCGCCTTATGGCGAAATCTCCTCGGGCTGGACAACGAAGAAAGGCAAGATAACCTATACTGTCACGATTCCGTCGAATACAACGGCAACGCTCACTCTCCCCGACTATATCCGCGATGCCGGGACTGTGGAACTGGAGTCTGGCACACATACTTTCACGCTGAAGCGGGCACGTAAATAACTTTGTCTGATTTTTAAAGAAATATCAATTGAAAACTTTCAGAACGCTTGTATGCGCTTTCGCTCTCTATGCAGCCGGTTTGACTTGCGGTGCGGGTCAGGCCATTGCCGCCCAGAGCGCGAAAGACGCGCAGGCATCGCCGCGAATAATCAATATAGTCAATTTCATCCGTCAGACCGACTACCGGCTTGATAATGCCGACAGCCTTATGTTCGATGCGGTGCAGAAGCAGATTGCGCTGTCGAACAAATACAATTTCCCTACGACATTTCTTTTCCAGTACGATTCGCTCATCAATCCTGAGTATCAGCAACTGATGAAAACTCAGCTTGGCGACAACTGCGAGCTCGGAGCCTGGTGGGAAATCACGCAGCCGCATGTCGAAGCCGCCGGCATCCCGTGGCGTGGCGAGCATTCATGGGTATCCACGGCCAACATCGCATTCACACCGGGATACACAAAAGCCGAACGTGAAAAGCTGGTCGATGTATATATGGCGAAGTTCAAGGAAATATATGGCCGCTATCCCGTGTCGGTGGGTTCATGGTTTATCGATTCGCACACCCTGCAGTATATGTACGACAAATACGGCATCATCGCCTCATGCAACTGCAAGGACCAGGTCGGCACCGATGGCTACACTCTCTGGGGCGGATACTGGAATCAGGCATATTATCCGAGCAGGCTTAACGCCTACATGCCCGCACAGACAGAGAAACAGCAGATTCCCGTGCCTGTGTTCCGTATGCTCGGAAGCGACCCTATGTATCAGTATGATGCCGGATGCGGCACCGCATATCAGGGCGTGATTTCGCTTGAGCCAGTATACCGCGATGCCGGCATGAACCGCAACTGGGTCGATTATTTCCTTGAATCCATTGTAAACGAACCGTGTCTTGCCTTTAACTATGCGCAGGCCGGCCAGGAGAATTCCTTCACCTGGAGTGCCATGGGCAAAGGTCTTGAGATGCAGTTTGCTGTATTCGATTCTCTGCGTAATGCCGGAAAAATCAAACTGGAAACACTTGGAGAATCAGGCCGTTGGTTCAGGAAACAGTTTTCCACAACTCCTGCCACAGCGGTCACTGTCATGAAAGATGTGCGTGGAAAGGACAATAAATCCGTGTGGTACAACAGCCGCTACTACCGCGCCAATCTGTTCTGGGAGAAAGATGGATTCTGTTTCCGCGATATTCATCTTTTCGATGAGAATTGCAAGTCGGAGTATCTCGACACTCCCGGCGAAGGAAATCGCTTCTTCTACTACACCCTTCCGCTTGTCGACCGTTTCCATTGGAGCACGCCCGAAGACAAGACCGGCCTGCAGTTTGTCAGCACTGAGACCGGCAGTCCGATAGTCCTCTCAGACCCTGTGGTCACCGAACCCTCCGCTTCCGAGCTGAAAATAATCTCAAGCGACGAAAACGGCTATACGTATACCATTCTTCTGAGCGAAGACCGTATAAAAGTCACCTCCGACAATCCCGCGCAATGGGCTCTGCAGCTCCGTGTTCCCGAGCCGAAACTCTCGCAGCTTCCTTTTGAAACATTTTCGTCTTCAGGGATTGGCGCCGATTTCAGAGGATATAGGTATGCGGTATCCTGCAAAAAAGGCCACGTCCGGAAAGGTTCAGACAAAGATTTTGTCTACCGTCTTCTTCCGGCCGGAAATACGCTTGTCATAAACTGCAAGGTGAAGGCATAGCAGACAGTTGCATACCTGCAGAAAAGAGCAGACCGGCATATGTGTTTTCGGTCTGCTCTTTTCTGCAGGTATACTGTGACAAGAACTAAAATTGCTTCTGATGCGTTTTTTAATAAAAACTATTGGTGTCCGGTAAATGTGTTTACCCGGCTATTTTGAGTGATTTTATGCATTG
>CAJUKF010000068.1 GCA_910587355.1 uncultured Muribaculaceae bacterium | reverse complement strand
CTTCAACAGAATTACAAACTCGCACATCCCCGTGCACAAAAAATGGAGGATTAACAATGGATGTAAGAATTCAACCTATCCACTTCGACGTTTCCGAAAAACTGGTGGATTTCATCAACAAGAAAGCCGACAAACTCGCGCGCCGCTGTCCGGCAATAACAGTCGTCGATGTTACTCTCAAAGTAGTAAAGCCCGAGACATCAATGAATAAGGAAGTTGTTGTGCGCGTAATGGTGCCGCAGGCTCCCGAAGTAGTAGCCGACAAGGTTGCCGATACTTTCGAGGAGGCATATGACCTCGCTCTCGAAGCCGTCGAACGTCAGATTGCTAAAAACAAAGACAAGAAATAATTGATATGGCTTTCTTTCGCAGAGAGCCTGATGTGAAAGGTGCTGCCCTGGTGCGTTTCAGATATAGCCGGGGCAGTACTTATGTAAGCCGGCGGGAACTGCTGGCGCATTTAATATAATAACAATGAAAAAAACACTTATTTTAACTGCTTGTCTCGGCATGGCTGTGGCAGCCTCAGCTGAGCATTTTAAAGTAATTGCCCCCCTTCCGGCCGAAGTCGAAGGCCGTATGGCGCGCCTTGTGGATTTTGATTCCGGCAATCCGATTGACAGCATTATTGTACAGGACAAATGTGCACGATTTGAAGGCGATATTGACGAAGGCATACTCGCACGTGTAGTTGTGGATGGTGCATGCACTCCGGTGTTCATTCTCGAACCCGGCACAGTTTCTTTCAATGAGACGGAGGGTGCTTTCGGTACGATGCTCAACGACCAGTTCCGGAAGCTCAATAAGGATATCGCTTCTGTGATGCAGGCTGCTCGTGCTGCCGGTACGGATGAGGCAGCGCAGCAGGCGTATGCAAAATATGAAGCTATGCTTGACAGTACGCTGAATGCCAATACGGACAATCCTCTGGGATATTTTATTTTCCTCAACGGGAAAGCCCAGCAGATGGATGCTCCCTCTCTGAGGGAAGAATTCAAAAAATACCCTTCGTTTGCTTCGTATAAGCGTTCTCAGAACATGCTGAAGCAGGCAGAACAGCGAGAAGCCACACAACCCGGCAATAAATACGTAGACTTCTCTGTAACACAGCCTGACGGTAAAGTAGTAAAACTCAGCGACTATGCAGGCAACGGAAAATATACGCTTGTCGATTTCTGGGCAAGCTGGTGCGGTCCATGTATCCGTCAGACCCGTGTGCTGAAAGAAATTCAGGAAAAATATAAGGATGACTCGCGTTTACAGATTCTCGGTGTGGCCGTATGGGATAAAGTAGAGGATACTAACCGCGCGATAGAGCAGCATCAGCTCACATGGCCTTGCATTGTCGATGCCCAGACTATTCCCACCGACCTCTATGGCATTACCGGCATTCCCTGTATAATGCTGATAGGCCCCGATGGTACTATCCTGAGCCGAGACAAGCAGAGCGACGAGCTGAAAGCCGATGTTGATGCCGCACTGGCTAAATAATCACAGAACTGAATAATACAGTAATTCCGCAGACTACAATAATCGCAGACTGCGGAAATTTCTATATTACCGGTATTTTAATCTTTCAGCATTATGAATGAAAACGTACGGGCTGAATCAAAACCGGCGCCCCGTGCAGAACAGTATTCCAGCGGATTGCAGCGACTGCACACCGGGTACTCTGTAATGTTGTCTACGGGAAGTCCTGCATCTGCAAGCTGACGTATAACGGCGCCGGGAAGGTCGACATGAGGATTACCCTCGCCGTACTCCAATACTAAATCTGCCGGGAACAAGTCAGCTACTTCTCGTCCTGTCTCAAAACAGCACTGATGAATGCAAGGTCCGATAAATGCCTTTATGCGGAGAGGTGTCGCACCGAGAGTCTGCATTGTCCTGACCGCTTCCGGGACAATTCCGGCGACAGTTCCGCGCCAGCCCGAATGAACGGCAGCAATTACACCGGCTTCCTCATCTGCAAGAAGCACCGGCACACAATCGGCTGTATTCACTCCTATTGCAAGACATCTGCAACGCGTGACAAGAGCATCGACATGTTCCAGCGACTTAATGTCTGTCGGTCCGCCGACAATGCTTACGTTGGCCGAATGAGTCTGTAACGGCATCACAATCCTTTCCGTCTCAATGCCGAGCTCTTCTGCAAGAGCCTGACGGCATCGGCTTATATGAGCAGCATCATCGCTTATATAAGGGCATATGTTGAATCCCGAATATGGTTTACCCTCAGCAGCATCAGCTCCACGAGGAACTGTCGCAGCAATGAAATGAGGAGTGTCAGCGAGTACGGCAATCATTATTATGTAAGTTCTTCAAATAAAAAGAGCCGGTACTGCAAAAAATGCCGTGCCGGCTCATACATGAAAGTCTACAGTTAAATTCAGTTCGTTTCCGAAACACGTTTTGCTTCCCAGCCGAGAGCCGAGGCTCCGAGCACTGCGGCATCGGCCTCTTTAAGCTCGCTGAGTATGACTTTGCCAAGACCTTTGAAGCAGGGCAGGAGGTTGCGCTCAAGAGCTGCACAAACGGGTTTGAGGAGTAAATCGCCGCTCTTTGAGAGACCGCCGAAGAGGATAAAGGCTTCAGGAGCCGAGAACGATACCATGTCGGCCATTGCTTCGCCCAGGATTGTGCCCGTGTATTCGAAAATGTCTTTCGCGAGCTTGTCGCCCTGAATGGCTGCGTCGTAGACGTCTTTCGAGGTGATAGCGTTGATGTCGAGGTTGCGGAGGAGCGAAGGCTCGTTGCGGGCCTCGAGGAACTCACGTGCTGTACGTGCCACACCGGTAGCGGAGCAATAAGTCTCAAGACAGCCGGTACGTCCGCAGCCGCAGAGACGGCCGTTGTTACGCTTTACAATCACATGGCCGAGCTCACCGGCGAACCCATTGGCGCCATAGACCATCTGACCGTTGATGACGATACCCGAGCCGACGCCTGTGCCGAGTGTAATCATGATGAAATCTTTCATGCCACGGGCTGCGCCGTATGTCATTTCGCCGAGAGCGGCCGCGTTGGCATCGTTTGTGATAGCAACTGGGATACCGAATTTTTCGCTGACAAGTTCGGCGAGATTGATTGAAGGCCAGGGGAGATTGACGGCGTTTTCGATACGACCGGTGTAGTAGTTGGCATTTGGCGCGCCTATGCCTATGCCCTGAATTTTGTCAGTGGCATCGTTTGCCTCGATTAATTTAGTTGCTTCTGCGTGCAGTTCATCAAGGTATTGATAGAAATCGGCGTGGCGCTGAGTTTTAATAGAAGAGCTGGCAATAACGTTGCCGCGGGCATCGACTATGCCGAATACGGTGTTTGTGCCACCGATATCTATGCCGAGAACATAAGGTTTCATTTAGTTTTCTGTTTATTAGATTTTACTTTTCAAAGGTACGATTATTTCTTTGACGCAGCAAATAAATATTATTTTAAATCTATGCAGGCTGCAAGAGCTTAAGTATGTTTAACAGTTTACAACAGCATGAGTGCGATGCGGTACACGGCAAATGCCAGCAGCCACGCTACGGAAGTATTGTATACGATACTGAACGCGGCGTATTTCCATGAATGAGTTTCTCGTGCGATTGCCGTCAGGGTCGCCAGACAGGGGCAGTAAAGCAGAATGAAAGTGAGAAAACTGAGCGCCACAGCCGGTGTGAAATCGGGTTTCCTGGTCACCGGATTTGGAGCCTGCAGACGTTCGCTGATACGCGTCTCCGACGATGCCTCGTCGTTGGTATAAAGCACGCCGAGGGTTGAAACGACTATCTCCTTCGCCGGAATGCCGGCAGCCGCCGCAACCGAAGCACGCCATTTGAAGCCCAGCGGTTCCATGACAGGATTGATGAATTTGCCGGCTATTTCGAGGTACGAATCATGCGTCAGGTCGATTTGCGAATCATCGGTAACACCCTCGGCAACAAGCTGGGTGTAGTCACGTTCTGTGCGGTTCAGGGGGAAGTAATTCAGAGCCCATACAATGATTGAGGCGAAAAGAATTATGCCGCCCATCTTCTTGAGATATTCCTTGCCTTTGGCCCACGTGTGGCTCAGCGAGGCTTTCATAGTCGGAACACGGTAAGGCGGAAGTTCCATTACAAACGGTGTCTCGTCTTTATGGAAGAGGAATTTGCGCAACATTCGTGCAGTGATTATGGCTACAAGTATGCCGGCGAAATACAAGCTACAGAATACTGCGGCCGCATGGTTGGGGAAGAACGCCCCGGCGAGAAGCACATATATAGGCAGACGCGCCGAGCACGACATGAACGGATTTATAAGAATGGTGATGATGCGGCTGCTGCGACTCTCGATAGACCTTGAAGCGAGAATCGCCGGCACGTTGCAGCCGAAGCCCATGATAAGCGGTATAAACGACTTGCCGTGCAGGCCGATACGGTGCATCACCTTATCCATTATGAAAGCGGCACGAGCCATGTAGCCCGAATCCTCCATGAAAGATATGCAGAAATAAAGTATGAGGATATTGGGCAGGAAAACAATTACTCCGCCGACACCTCCCACAATTCCGTCGACTATCATGTCCTTGATAATTCCCTGGGGCATTACGTGCTGAAGAGCATCGCTGAGCCAAGCCACAGCATTGTCAATCCAGTCCATCGGATACTGGCCTATATAGAATGTCGCCCAGAAAATAAAGAACATTATCGCAAAGAAAATCGGGAAACCGATTATCTTGTTCGTGGCAAGACTGTCGATGACGTGTGTGATATGATGGCCTTTTTTCTTTCCGGGAGAATAAGTCTCTGCGAGCGCACCTGCCACGAAGCCGTATTTTTCGGCAGCCACAATCGACGATATTTCTTCGCCGTTGATATTCTCGATGTGCCCACGCAACTTGTCGCGCAGAAGTATAATGGGATTGTTGGAGCCTTTTCTCAGATTTTCTTTCCAGGAAGGTTGAGATAATACAGAAGAATTGCCGCCGCAACAGCCTTTACGGAAAAAGCACAGACGGTTGGAGCAGCCGCTTTGATTATCGGCATTTACCGACGGTCGGGCCGAAGTCTGGCTTTGTGGAATTTCCTCCTCCATCTCATGGTCGCCTTCAAGGAGTTTGATAGCCATATAACGAGGGGAGAAGTGCTTGCTTGTATTCGGGGTGGCTTTAATCAGGTCTACGAGCTGACGAACGGCTGCCTCAAGGTCGGTGCCGAGATTTACATGAATGTGGCGCACGACATCGTTCTGACCTTCGTATACTGCGATTACAGTGTTGAAAAGTTGCTGCAGGCCTTCGCCGGTTTTCGATACAAGCGGTACCATAGGCACACCAATCATCTTGCTGAGATTCTCGTAATCGAGTTTTGCACCGCTGGCTCTGAGCTCATCGTACATGTTCAGGGCTATGACCATGCTTATATCCATGTCGATGAGCTCGGTGGTAAGGTACAGATTCCTCTGTAGATTGGAAGAATCTACAACGTTGAGAATAACATCTGGAGTATCGGAGCGCAAATATTGCCGCACATACAGCTCCTCGGGTGAGTAGCATGAGAGTGAATATGTGCCAGGGAGGTCAATGATATTGAAGCGGTATCCGGCATACATGAAGTGGCCTGTTTTGGCATCTACGGTAACACCTGAATAATTTCCTACGTGCTCTCTGGCACCGGAAGCTATATTGAAGAGCGAGGTTTTGCCGCAGTTCGGATTGCCGATAAGAGCGACGTTAATCAGATGCCGGTGATGGTCAAATATCCGTAGGGCACTCTCTTCATCGGCCGCGACTTCGGCGCGTATGGTTTCTTCGCCAATCACAGCACCCTCTTCAGGGCTGATAGGAACCACGTTGATAAGTGAGGCCTCTGCTGCCCGCAGAGAAATTTCGTATCCGAGTATGCTGTATTTTATGGGGTCTTTGAGCGGCGCATGAAGAAGAACGGTAATCACGTGTCCTTTAACAAAGCCCATTTCGAGCAGACGCTTGCGGAATGCGCCGTGGCCATGTACTTTGACGATAATGGCAACTGAGCCTGTTTTTAGTTCTGACAATTTCATTCTTTATGTCTTTTTTAACCGACAAAGTTACAATATCTCGTTTTTATAGCCAATACTCAGGGCTTGGTATTTTTGTCAGTTATATATCGCGTCCGCGTATGTAGTCGAAGACTCCGCGCTGGATTTTGGATTTGAAAATATAGTTTCCCCCTACATAAAGCGCGAGCCCGGTAACAGATTCAAGTGTAAGTTGGAGCCAGGCAGCATCAACAGTGCTTGCCGCCAGACTCATGATTGGGATTATGAGCATTGTCTGGGCGAAATACGGAAGCATATCAAGCATAAATCTCCGGAGAGGCACCCGGGTAAAACGCACGGTGTATGCAAGCGACACCATATAGGTCAGAGCAGAGGCTCCCGCCTGTGCCCACAGCAGGATTTCAAGACCGCGGACTGGATTGGCGGATGTTGCCAGTGTCATATAGGGGAAGGTGATGGCAAGAGCTATGAGGGCGGTGGCGTCGCGTATGATTTCGAGCCTGACAATGGTGCCCCCGTGACCGAGCGAGATGATATAATTATTATACAGCGACATGAGCACTGTAAATATTCCGCGTAGCAGCAACAGCTGGAAAAGAATAATCGAGGGGTCCCATTTAGTGCCGAAGAGGGTGTGGAAAATGGGTTTTGCCATGAGCATGAGGCCGAGTATGGCAGGGAAGAGAATGTAACAGGTGAAGCGGTTTGTCTTCGAAACCATTGCCGCGAATTGCTTCGCATCGTCCTGCACGGCCGAGAGGGCCGGAAGAAAGGACGAGGTCAGCACCTGAGTGATGGACGTGATTCCCATTTTACTCCATTTGTCGCTTTGTGTGTAGTAGCCGAGAGCGGTCATGCCGTTGCGGTTGCCGATGACAAAAGAGTATATGTTTAGAAAAAGAGTGTTGAGAAACGATGTGAGCATCATCCGCGAGCCCAGACCAAAATACAAGCGCAGTCTGGTCCATGAAAAACTCATCATGGGGCGCCACGCCGATGTAGTCCATAGTATGAGACTTCTTGCGGCACCCGTTACAATCGTCTGCCATACGATAGCCCACGGTCCGGCTCCGCTTAGGGCGAGTGCAATGCCGGTCACACCGCCAAGTATTAGACCGATGGAATTAGAGACAGCAACCATACGGACATCCATGGCTTTCATCAGACGATTGATTTGTACTATGAAAGAAGCATTGATGATGATAGACAGGGTCATGACGCGTATGAGAGGTATAAGCCGGATGTCATTCTGGAAACAGCGCGCAATCAAAGGTGCGCAGAGTGCCAGCACTGCATAGAGGAGGACGGAAACGCCAAGATTGAACCACAGCACAGTGGAGTAGTCGAGCCGCGAAGGTTCTTTGCGCTGGATAAGGGCGTAAGAAAAACCGCTGTCGATTAAAAGGGATGCGAACGCCTGAAATATGAGTACGGCTCCCACAAGACCGATGTCTTCCTGCGACAGCACACGTGCGAGCACTATGCCGGTGACGGCGTAGAGAATCTGTGTAGCTGCGCGGTCAATGAGATTCCATTTCAGCGAGCGGGCTGTTTTTTGTTTGAGAGATGTAGGCGTAGTCGGTTATTTAGAGCTGGTTTTGGTAGTTTCGCTTTGCTGAGGGGCAGTTTCTTCGCCAGAATGCACTTTGACTCCGATACTGCGGTTGGAGACTTTGGCGGGGCGTTTTTTGTAAATCACCGCTCCCGGCCCGGTGCCGTATACACGCAGATTGTCTACAGGATTTGCCTCTATGTTTCCGGTGCCGAACAGCACACATTTGAGGTCGCCGACTTCAAGCGATGATGCATCTATAGGGCCAGTGCTCACATTTGTTATGGTAGCTTTTTGAGCTTTGCCGTTTATTACCAGCAGGCCTTTGCCGGTAGTGATGCCTGCATCGACACGGTCAGCCACGATATTGTCGATTATTAGGGTGCCGTTGCCGATTTGTTTGGCTTTGAATGTGCTTACTGGTGCTGTGACATGTACTCTTAGGGTTGAGTCTCCTGAATTCTCCACTTTTGCAAGCGATGAGGAATAAACCCGTACGCCCGGTACACCGGCAATCGGATGTTCGTCGGCATCGGTGCGGATGGTGAGACGGTCGTTTTTCTGTGAGAACATTATGTGCGATGCCATTTCGGGCTCGCATGAAAAGACCGCGATTCCTGCGGAATCAGGTTTGCAGAAGTAGTCCACATTGATACCGTCGACAACTACGAGCTCCGAGAAATCGTGTACATCGAGCTTATAGTCGGTAGTTTCTGCCTTTGCTGTGACGAACGTAACTGTGCCTAACAATAAGAAGAGTATCTTTTTTATCATTATAGTGTGTCGTGAAGTGCGGGAATGATGTCGTTTTCAATATGGGCGAGCACGGCTTCAAGCTCATCGAGAGTGGAGGCCTTGAGCATGGCGATACGTGTTGGGCGGAAATCGGGTATGCATTTGAAGAGCGGAGACGCGGCAAGGTGGCGGCGGATATGCAGTATGCCCCGGTACTGGTCGATGCGCTCTATGCTCTCATGAATCTGGCGGCGGAGCAGGGCGAATTTTTCGGCTACAGGAACAACGGGCTTTACGCCAGTATGCAAGAAGCCGGTCATTTCTCTGAATATCCACGGGGCGCCGATAGAGGCGCGGCCCACCATGATGCCGTCGACACCGGAGCGCTCAAAAGCCTCGACAAGGCGTTCGGGAGTGGTAATGTCGCCGTTGCCGATAACCGGTATATGCAGTCTCGGGTTGGCTTTTACCCTGGCGATTTCGTCCCAGTCGGCTTCGCCGGTATACATCTGCGAACGGGTGCGTCCGTGGACTGTGATTGCCTGTATTCCGCAGTCCTGAAGCTGTTCGGCGAGGTCTACAATGATTTTTGAATTGCAGTCCCAGCCGAGACGTGTCTTGACGGTTACAGGAATTTTGACAGCATCGACAACGGCGCGTGTGATTTCGAGCATTCGTGGAATATCGCGTAACATGCCTGCTCCGGCACCTTTGCCGGCGACTTTTTTTACAGGACAGCCGAAATTTATGTCAAGGATATCAGGATGCGCCTCTTCCACTATTTTTGCGGCTTCTACCATCGGCCCGACCTCGCGGCCATAAATCTGAATGGCGGTAGGGCGCTCGCCGTCGGTGATATGAAGTTTTCGTGTGGTGGCAGCTATGCTGCGAATGAGGGCATCGGCAGAAACAAATTCAGTATAGGTGAGGTCGGCGCCCTGCTCTTTACATATCAGGCGAAATGAAGAATCTGTGACATCCTCCATAGGCGCAAGCATCACAGGCCGGTCGCCCAACTCAACATTTCCTATATTCATATATTTTGTTCCTCTTGTTCCACAAAAACGAATGCAAATTTATCAAAAAATACGCAATAACCGATGCACATTAGTAAAAAAAGCCAATATGTGAAACTTTTATGGCAAAATTGCAGCGCACGTTATGCAATGATTCGGAGGCGCATATTGCATAGTTTCACGGAATAATGCACTGTCAGGACACCTGTTTTTCAGGTAGCCACAAAAAAAATTGATTGTCTCCCGACAACCAATCCAGTTAACCTTAAATCTATACCATGAAAAACACGATGCAAAGGTATATACTCCGGCAGTATTTTCCAAATATATTGGCAACAAAATGTACTTGATTTAACATCTTTTAATCCATTCTGTCAAAAATAGTAACTATTCAGCCAAAGAACCGATATGCCGGAATGGCTCGCCTTTATCAGA
>CAJUKF010000067.1 GCA_910587355.1 uncultured Muribaculaceae bacterium | reverse complement strand
TTTCAAGGTGTTACGCGCTTGTTTTTATGATACTTTGCTCTCGTCCTCTCCGCAGTAAACGCTGATAATCAGCAAATTACAAAATTTACACACGAAATTACGCACGATTTTTGATGATTGTGCGTAATTTTTTTGCTTGTTGACTCTACATAATGTGATTTTAATTAAAAGTTTTTTGGATATTGGCCGATAATTGTTACCTTTGCATGGTTATGAGAAACGCACGGTAATTTTGAGAGTTTGCCGTGACCATGGAAGACAAATAATCACATATACATATATAAATATATCTTTAGAGATATTTATGGCAGAAAATAAAGAAAAACTGTTTGACCAGTTTCCCGAAACGAGCTACGCAGAGTGGCGCGCCAAGGTAGAAACCGACCTCAAGGGCGCGGATTTCGACAAGAAGCTGGTATGGCGCACAAACGAGGGCTTCAATGTACAGCCTGTATATCGCGCCGAAGATATCGCCGGCCT
This sequence comes from uncultured Muribaculaceae bacterium, assembly GCA_910587355.1. GTDB lineage: Bacteria > Bacteroidota > Bacteroidia > Bacteroidales > Muribaculaceae > CAG-873. Next base: position 9,390 of record CAJUKF010000067.1, on the reverse strand, counting down.
AAAAACCACCGATTCTCTCCCCGGTCAGTATCCCTATGTACGCGGCACACGCTGCGATAACGACTGGCTCACCCGTCAGGACATTGTTGCCGACACCCCCGAAGAAGCAAACGCCATAGCGCTCGACGTGCTCAACAAAGGCGTCAATTCGCTCGGTTTCAAGGTATCGGAAGCCGCCGATGTGGCTGTCGTTCTCAAAGACATCACTCTCTCGGCAGTAGAAGTCAATCTTACATGCTGCCCCCGTAAGGCTGTTGAAATTGCTGAGGCTCTTGTGAAGCTTGTCAAGGCTGAGGGCTGCGAGGCTACATTCAAAGGTTCTGTAAACTTCGACCCGCTCCGCCGCAATTTCCGTCACGGTGTTGAGGGCGTCGACGAGGCTGCCGTTGTAGCCGAAGCTTGCAAGCTGCTCGACGCAGTGGCTTCTGTTCCCGGCATCCGCTGTCTTGCCGTAGATTCGATGATGCTCGCCAACGGCGGTGCTTTCATCTATCAGGAACTCGGCTATGCTCTCAGCTGGGGCACAGCATGGCTCACCGCCCTTACCAACGCCGGCCGCAGCATCGACGAAGTGGCATCGCGCGTAAAATTCAATATGTGCGTGTCGTCGAATTTCTTCATGGAAATCGCCAAGTTCCGTGCCGCACGTATGCTCTGGGCTCAGATTGTAAAGCAGTACCAGCCTGCCACAGAGGACGCTGCGAAGATGATGGTATGCGCCACCACTTCGCGCTTCAATCAGACAATTTACGACGCATATGTGAATCTGCTCCGCAGCCAGACCGAGACATTCTCGGCTTGCGTAGCCGGTGTTGATTCGATTGTCGTCACTCCCTTCGACACTCCCTATAAGAAACCCGATGCATTCTCGGAGCGCATCGCCCGTAACCAGCAGTTCCTTCTCAAGGAAGAGAGCCACATGGACAAGGTCGTTGACCCTGCAGGCGGTTCTTACTATGTAGAGGAACTTACAGTGGCTATTGCCGGCGAAGCATGGAAACTCTTCCTCGAGACAGAAGACAAGGGCGGATTCTTCAAGGCTGTGGGTGACGGCGAAGTACAGCGCGCCGTCAACGCATCGTGCGAAAAACGCCACACCGACGTTGCACGCCGCAAGGAGATTCTGCTCGGCACTAACCAGTATCCGAATGTCAACGAGAAGGCTGCCGATAAAATCGAGAACGGCGGTTGCTGCTGCAAATGCGGCTGCGGCACCGAAAAAGGTCCCAACGCACTGCTCATGAAGCGTGCCGCCACCGACTTCGAGGAGCTTCGTCTCGCCACCGAGGCCGCTCCGCGCCGTCCGAAGGTGTTCATGCTCACAATCGGCAATCTCGCCATGCGTCTTGCACGCGCACAGTTCTCGACTAACTTCTTCGGCTGCGCCGGATACGAAATTATTGACAATCTCGGCTTCAACACCGTTGAAGAGGGCGTAGACGCCGCACTTGCCAAGGAGGCCGATGTAGTTGTGCTCTGCTCAAGCGACGACGAATACGCAACACTCGCACCCGAAGCATTCAAATACCTCAACGGACGCGCCGAATTTGTCGTGGCCGGTAACCCCGCATGCACCGACGAACTCAAAGCCGCAGGCATCAACGACTTCGTTCATGTACGCTGCAACGTGCTCGACACACTCCGTGATTTCAACAACCGTCTTCTCAATAAATAAAAAACAGGTGTCTTCTTGCCTGGCCAAAAGATTATGAAACCCGATTTTAAAAATATCGACATAACGTCCGGTACAGTCGGAGCAGCCACCTGCACCTGTAACTCAGGTGAAACCTGGCTCACTCCCGAGCGCATACCGGTAAAATCAGTATATACCAAAGCCGACCTTGAGGGTCTCGAGCACCTCAACTATATGTCGGGCATACCTCCCTTCCTCCGTGGCCCGTACAGCGCCATGTATCCTCTGCGTCCCTGGACAATCCGTCAATACGCCGGATTCTCCACTGCCGCCGAGTCGAACGCTTTCTACCGCCGCAACCTCGCATCCGGTCAGAAAGGTCTCTCCGTGGCCTTCGACCTTGCCACACACCGCGGCTATGATGCCGACCATCCCCGTGTAGTGGGCGATGTCGGCAAAGCAGGTGTGTCAATCTGCTCGATTGAGGACATGAAAGTGCTCTTCGACGGTATTCCTCTCAACAAGATGTCCGTGTCGATGACAATGAACGGCGCAGTACTTCCCGTACTCGCCTTCTACATCAACGCCGGTCTCGAGCAGGGTGCCAAGCTCGAGGAGATGGCAGGTACTATCCAGAACGATATCCTCAAGGAGTTCATGGTGCGCAACACCTATATCTATCCTCCCGAGTTCTCGATGCGTATTATCGCCGATATCTTCGAGTACACCTCGCAGAACATGCCCAAATTCAACTCAATATCGATTTCAGGCTACCACATGCAGGAAGCCGGCGCCACATGCGACATAGAGCTGGCATACACCCTCGCCGACGGCCTTGAATATCTCCGCGCCGGTGTGAATGCCGGTCTTGACATCGACTCCTTCGCTCCGCGTCTGTCGTTCTTCTGGGCAATCGGCATGAACTACTTTATGGAAGTAGCCAAGATGCGTGCCGCACGCATGCTCTGGGCAAAGATTGTGAAGCAGTTCAACCCCAAGAATCCCAAATCGCTTGCTCTGCGCACACACAGCCAGACATCTGGCTGGTCGCTCACCGAGCAGGACCCCTTCAACAACGTGGGCCGTACGTGCATCGAGGCCATGGGCGCCGCTCTGGGCCACACCCAGTCGCTGCACACCAACGCTCTCGACGAGGCGATTGCGCTTCCTACCGATTTCTCGGCACGTATCGCGCGTAACACTCAGATTTACATCCAGGAAGAGACTCAGGTCACCCGTGCAATCGACCCGTGGGGCGGTTCGTACTACATCGAGGCTCTTACCGACGAAATCGCTCACCGCGCATGGGAGCACATACAGGAAATCGAGAAGCTTGGCGGTATGGCCAAGGCTATCGAGACCGGTATTCCCAAGCTCCGCATCGAAGAGGCTTCGGCACGCACACAGGCACGTATCGACTCGGGCCGTCAGACAATTGTCGGCATCAACAAATACCGCCTCGACCACGAAGACCCGATTGACATTCTCGAAATCGACAACACAGAGGTACGCCGCGAACAGATTGAGCGCCTCGATACCCTCAAGGCAGGCCGCGACGAAGAGGCTGTGAAGAAAGCTCTCGCAGCTCTCACGGAGTGCGTCCGCACAAAAGAAGGCAACCTCCTCGACCTCGCTGTCAAGGCTGCCGGTCTCCGTGCCACCCTCGGCGAAATTTCCGATGCCTGCGAAGAAATCGTAGGACGTTATAAAGCTCAAATCAAAACTATCTCAGGCGTGTACGCAAACGAAACTCATCAGGACCCCGACTTCGTCAAAGCACAGCAGATGTGCGAAGCCTTCGCCAAACGAGAGGGCCGTCAGCCCCGTATCATGATTGCAAAGATGGGTCAGGACGGTCACGACCGCGGCGCCAAGGTCGTAGCCACCGGTTATGCCGACTGCGGTTTCGACGTCGACATGGGCCCGCTTTTCCAGACCCCGGCTGAAGCTGCCCGTATGGCTGTGGAGAACGACGTTCATATCCTCGGCGTTTCTTCACTTGCCGCCGGCCACAAAACCCTCATTCCCCAGGTTATTGAAGAACTCAAGAAACTCGGCCGTGAGGACATTATGGTTACGGCAGGCGGTGTGATTCCGGCTCAGGACTACGATTTCCTTTACAAGGCAGGCGTCGCAGCCATTTTCGGCCCCGGCACACGTATTCCTGTATCGGCAATCAAGATGCTTGAGCTTCTTAGCGAAGAATAACCGACAACAAACGGCTTAAGGCCGAAAAAAACATAACATTCCCCCGGGTCCTCCTTAACCCCATCCAAGAGGAGGACCCAACATCCCGAAGACGATGCCTGTCGTGAGACCCGCATCGTTTTTTTTATTATCAAAGTACGGATATAAAAAAAGTCATCGCTGAGCGTTGACCTTTTTATGAATATGCTTTGGGGTATCGGAGGAAAACTCAGTAAACCGTTATATCTCTATAGGAAATAATCTGAGCCTCATATATAATGCATGGAGGGGAAGCCCCATTACATTATAAAAACATCCATCTATTTTAGCAATGCCGGCAGCGCCGACCCACTCCTGAATACCATATGCGCCCGCTTTGTCGAAAGGCTTGTAACGCTCCACGTACTCAGCGATGTCATCGGCTGACAATACTCCGAAAGTGACGGATGTATGCTCAGTAAATGTCTCGGATTTTGTTTTGGCAGTAAGGGTCACGCCTGTGACCACTGTGTGCGTACGCCCCGACAGTGACGCAAGCATATCTCGTGCCTCTTCTGCCGAATGAGGCTTGCCGAGAATTCTGTCGTCAAGAATGACGACAGTGTCGGCAGTTATCACAAGGTCATTCTCATCCAGTTCATCAAGATAGGCCTGTGCTTTGAGTCGTGAAAGATAGGCGGGAACCTCCTCGGCAGGGAGTGAGGGGGGATAATTTTCGTCTATTTCTTTTGTGACAGCCAGCTCATAATGCGGCAGAATCAGCGACAGAAGTTCGCGGCGGCGCGGTGACCCCGAGGCTAAGAATATCCGTTTTTCTTTAAGTTGTGGAGCCGGCCATGCCGGAAGTATGCGTGCCGAGGCAGAGAAGTCTATTGAACCTTTTGCTTCCATTTGTTTACCATAATATTAAAGCTACAAGCCATGGCTGTCACAGCCTCACCATGCATAAGCTTTGTCTGCTGACAGCCAGAGACCTTGAGCGCGCATCACTTCTTCTAAAATCTCTCGGGCCACACCGTGGCCCCCGTCGGCCGCTGTAATAAACTTTGCGATAGCCTTGCACTCAGCGGCCGCGTCACGCGGAGCCACTGGAAGTCCGCATGCCCGCAGCACAGGGATGTCAGGGATATCGTCGCCCGCATATGCAACTTCTTCCGGTCTGAGATTATTGTCTGCGAGCCATTTCTCAAACACAGGCAGCTTGTCTGAGACACCCATAAATATGTCTTGCACACCTATCACATTGAAACGTCCGGGAATAGAGGGTACGTTGGCGCCGGTGATGATTGCGAGGCGCAGCCCGGCCTTTACGGCAAGCTGCATGGCATATCCGTCTTTCAGATTGGCCATTCGCAAAGGCAGTCCATCAGGAGACATTGGAATGGTCGATGGCGACAGTACGCCGTCGACATCGAAAGCAAGTGCTTTGATTTTTTTGAGATTATAATCGATTCTGCTCATTTTTCTATGTGATGGGAGCGAAGTATGAGAGCTGTCAGTTCCTTGTAAACGGGTTTGAGGTCTTCGGGAAGCGAGTCGTATTGTCTGGAAATCACATCAAAATCACCGCGTCGTGCAGGACCTGTCTGAGCCTCGTGGGGGCCGACTGCAAAAGCTTTGTCGACAGTGCCTCTGAGCAGCGGGCGCACCACGTCGAGCGGATAACCGGCAGTAGCGAGAATACACTCTACGCATTCAAGGAGAATATTCGGAAAGTTGTTCGAGAAGACTCCTGCGACGTGAAGCACTCGGCGGTGTGCGGCATCGGCATGATGCACATGAGGCGAGATGCTTTTCGCCACATCATCGACAATGGCTAAATCGGCTTCATCGTTTGCCTCGGTAAAGAATGGCACTTCATGGATATCGACATCGACACCGGCCGAGAACGTCTGCAGCGGATAAAGCACACCGGTGCGCGGACTAATGGGTGAAAGAGTCTCCTTTTCCACCGTACCTGAAGTATGGACTACAAGGGGATGACTCTCAATCGCACCAATGGCGGCCACAACATCTGCAGTCGCATTGTCGGCAATACTCAGAATAATAATATCGGGTGTGAAAGAAGCCAGATGGCCGAAATCATCAGTGGCTTCGGCCCCGATTGGCTCCGCAAGCCTGCGCGCATGTCCGATATTGCGGCTGCATACCGCAACTATATGGTCGCCAAGGGCTTTTGAAAGATGTGTGGCTACATTTCCTGCTCCGACGAGTACTATACGGGGCATAATCACTCGCCCTCCGGATTGTGACGCCAGGTGCCTATGTGCACCTTCTCCCATTTGAGTTTTGCCGGGTCAACCGGTTTGCGTGTTTCTGCGGAGTATCCGAATGTCATAATGCACACCACCACCATATCTGAAGGTATGCCGAGCAAATCGCGCACTACATTCTGTGATTCCTCGCCTTCGGCATTGTAGCGTCCGAGCACCTGTACCCAACACGAACCGATGCCGAGCGCGGCTGCCTGCAAATGCATGAAAGCGGCGGCTACCGAGGCATCTTCGATATATGCCTCGCTTTCTTCAGGATTTGTGGTCACTACCACTGCAAAAGGCGCCGTGGCGAGCGATGTGGCATAAGCCGGCTTACATTTCTGTAGCTCAAGCATTGTATCATGGTCTTCGACGGCAACAAACTGCCATGAGCGGGCGCTTTTGGAATTGGGAGCAAGCAGACCTGCCTCAAGTATGGTCTTTACGTCTTCGGGTGAAATCTGCCGGTCGGTGTAACGGCGGATGCTGTGACGTTCAAGAAGTAACTGATGAAAATCCATAGTCATTCAAATATATTAACGACGGAACGCCCATGCGGAGGGATAGGCATCGTAGACGCCGAGATTGCGCGCCGCCACATTGAGCTCTTCAAGTGTAGGAGCCGTGACGGCACAGACACGCCAGCGGCCTTGTTCTGCAAGCAGACGCAGCGGCATCTCCGTTGTGCTGTGAGCGGCGATAAATGTCTCGGCCTCTTTCTGCGAGGCAAGCGATGCCACAATCAGGCAGTAGCGCCCCGGAGCATTGTCGGTTTCGGCGCTCTCTTCGACTGCCTGACGATGACGTATTTTTGCCGGGGCGCAGCCGTCGGCGGGAGTGTTCAGAATAAGTACAAGAGCCGATTTGGAGGCCTGTGACTGTCCCGGCAGAGCAATAACCGGTTCTTCAGTCTTATTCCCCTGTATTTTCTCTATCCCCATTGAAGCCAACTGAGACACTGACTTTTCATTAGCGGGCATATGGGCCATTACAAAAGCAATAACGGCAATCAGGGCAATCGCTGCGGCACTCGAGGCTGTGCGGCGCAGATACCGTGCAAAAGTCTCGCGGCGCCTGCGGATATTATCGTCCTCTCTCTCTGGTGCATCTGCAATCTGGTGTTCTTTGATTTCAATCGGAGAAATATCCAGCTCAGGATACCATGAGCAGTATCGTGCATCGAAGGCAAGCTCGCCAGTGTCAGGACGTGCGTAAAGTGTGCCAAAATCACCCAGAGGCACATGCTCGCCATGGGAAAGCGCCTCATGGAGCATTGCAGACGAAGCTATGACTTTGGCGCACGCTTCATCATAAGAAATATTTTCAGCAAGCGATATTGAGTCAATAATATCGGCATTATCGGCACATACGCCGGCATCGAACGATATATATAATGCTGGAGCCGAGATGCTGCCATTGGCATTAATGCATGCGCTCCGGCACTGTAGTGTAAACACGCCGATACCATCGATGGCAACGAGACCGTCGGTGAGCAAGAGATAATTGATATGTCTCAGAAGCGTATCCATACTTTGCAATGACAAAATTAATTATTTTTTTAGGAAATGCAAAATAAATTCGGTTCTTCCGGTGTCGGGCAAAGTATTTTTTTTCGTTGGCTGTTGCTGTTGTAAATAAAAAAACGTTTGTTTTTGGCTATTAATAGGAATATGAGTAATTTTGTGGCATGACATCAAACAATAAACAGCAATTGCTCGACAGGCGCTATCTCCGCATGGCCGCCATATGGGCCGAAAACTCATATTGCGAGCGCCGCAAAGTGGGTTGCCTGCTGGTAAAGGACAATATGATAATCTCCGACGGGTTCAACGGAACTCCGGCCGGATTCGAGAATGTATGCGAGGACGAAAACGGCGTTACGAAGCCATACGTGCTCCATGCCGAAGCTAATGCAATTACCAAAGTGGCACGTAGCAATAACTCAAGCGAAGGCTCGACGCTGTATATCACTGCGTCGCCTTGCCTCGAGTGCTCCAAGCTTATTATTCAGGCCGGTATTCGCCGTGTCGTATTCAACGACCTTTACCGTCTCACCGACGGAATCGACCTTCTGCGCCGTGCCGGTGTGGAATGCGTCCATATTGAGCATATAGAATAAGAAAGAATTTTAGATATGTCTAAGGACAGAAAATATCTCCTCGCTCTGCCGCTTGTGGCAGCGGCTTTTATGGTTATCGGTCTCTGGACCGGATTTTATTTCAGTAAAGGCGGCGAAAACTCCGCCGCACGCGAAAAGCTCGACGAAGTATTCAGCATTATCGAAGATAGTTATGTGGAGCCTGTGAGCTACGACTCTCTTGTAGAACTCTCGCTGCCCGAACTGATTGCCAATCTGGACCCCCATTCGTCTTATTTTGCAAAATCGGAGCGAGAAGCCGCCAACCGCGACCTCGAAGGCTCGTTCTATGGCATCGGCATCCAGTTCCAGATGCTCGACGATACCCTTAATGTGATTGAGGTGATTGCCGGAGCTGCCGCCGATGAAGCCGGTATGCAGCCAGGCGACCGCATCATTGAGGTCGATGGCAAAAATATTGCCGGAAATCAGACAAACGAAAATGATATATTCTCAATGCTCCGCGGCCCTGAGGGCACGGAAGTAACTGTGAAAGTAAAGCGCGCCAACTCTCCGAAGCCACTTACTTTTGACCTCATACGCGGCGAAGTACCCGTATCGCCTATAGATGCTTCATATCTCGTCAACGACACTATCGGTTACATACGCCTCGGCAAATTCGCCGACAATACTTATCCCGAATTTCTGCAGGCACTTGCTCAGCTCCGCTTCGACGGTGCTAAATCTTATATCATCGACCTCCGGGGCAACGGGGGCGGTTACATGAATCCCTCGGTACTTATATCCAACGAGTTCCTGCCGGCTGGCAAACTCATTGTGATGACAAAGGGTCAGTTCGGCGGCGACAACAGCGTCCTTTTCAGCGATGGCTCCGGTTCGTTCTCCAACGAGAATATAGTGGTGCTTGTCGATGAATTTACAGCCAGCTCAAGCGAAATCTTCGCCGGTGCAATGCAGGACAACGACCGCGGTCTCATTATCGGCCGACGCACCTTCGGCAAAGGTCTTGTGCAGCGTTCTTTCGAACTTCCCGATTCAAGTGAAATGCGTCTGACCGTGCAGCGTTATTATACTCCCTCGGGCCGGTGCATACAGAAGACATATAAAGCCGGACATAACGGCGAGTACGAAACCGAGATTTTCGACCGCTACGACCGCGGGGAGATTTTCAAGATCGGAAGAGCACACGTCTGAACTCCAGTCACCATACGGAATCT
>CAJUKF010000066.1 GCA_910587355.1 uncultured Muribaculaceae bacterium | reverse complement strand
TTTTCTTACACATAGTACTTAATGTTAGATTTATATGTCTATTCCAGATTTGTTTTTAATATGAAAAAGCATTTGACAATGCTTGTGTATCATTTCCAATACAAAATTAGAATATAAATAGTGATTTCCCAAATTTTAGTGAAAGCATAGCCTTCTGCCAGTTCTTATACTTTTTAACTTTAAAAATACACTTTATTGTAAAAATCAATCAAGAAGGATGTATGGCTCGCGTTTTAATACTGAAGTGGGAGTTTTGATAAAAAGATGATTTGGAGTTAAAATGAGTTAAAATTTAAACCTGCTGTAGCGTTATGTTATATAACATATACCTACAACAGGTTTTTGCCTTGATTTTTGACAGGATGCTATTTTTGGGTCATTGCGCGTCACTTATACTTGCGCTCAAGCTCGCCGCATTTCTGCGAGGCAATTTTCTGTCGTTCGGCTGAAGTGGAGCCGGGCAATTCAGATTCTTCGGGAATTCGTACACGCGTACCCGGGCTTATGCGGTTGGGGTTACGGAGAACGTCGGTGTTGGCTTCGTATATAAACACCCAGTATGTGGCGTGTCCGTAGTATCGGCGAGCCATCTGTGCCAGATAGTTTGTCTTTGTTACGGTGTCGTATCGAGGTTCTTTCTTGGCCGGTGCTTCGGCAACCGCTGGCTGGGCTGCGGCTGAAGCGGCAGTACTTGTTGCGGCAGGCTGCGGTTCGGAGGTCTGGCCTGCGGGCTCGGCTGTAGCATCTGCACCAGTTTCGGGAACATCCGACACACTTATTTCTTCAATCAGCGGAGCCGCGATACTGTCGGTGGTTTCTGTATTATATGCGGCGATTTCTTCGTCATCGAAATAGCTGGCCGCGAAAAGACCTAAGAAGCCGCCGCAAATTATAATCAGTGCCACGCCAATCCATATCAGGTTAGATACCGGTTTCTTTTTGACTGGTGGTACGTCATTGTCGATATTGTCAGCTATCTCGAATACCGGAGGCACGGGTTTCTCGGGTTCCTCACGCGGCTTGACGAGCGGATGCGGAGTTTCTTTCGGTTTGAATTCATCCATTTCCCACGGAGCCTTGTGCGGCTCATCGGGCGTGATGCCCACGGCAGCCTCGGTTTTGGCCTGTACGGGCTCCGGTTTTGGTACGACCTGTTCGGGCTTGATAGGTTCTTGTCTGAGAGATTGGGACGCAGGCGCTGAGACTTCGGGCTGAGACCTTACTGGCTCCGGCTCCTGTACCGGCGCTGCCTGCCGTGGCTCGGGAGCAGATTCTTCTTTTGTCGTGGGTTCATCCTCCTTTTCTTCAGGGAAAACCACACCGTCGGCGAGTTCTACAGCCTGAAACATTTCAAAGGGTGCGTTGAGTTCCTTGGCAAGCTGCTCATCGGGGACGAAAGATATCCCTGAAGGGCTTCCGAATGCGGTGTCGGATGAGCGCCGGAAAGTGCCTATGCCTTTTATGGTTACGGATTCACCTTCAATCAGAGCTTCTTCGATAGCACCGAAGAATGTGCGGAGGAATCGCCTCGATGTGTTGGTGTCGGTATCGGCCACTTTGGCCAGACGTGTAATCAGTTGCGATAAAGTGACGGTATTATTCATTGCGCAGACGTTTCTGAAGCATTGAGCCGGGGTGGAATTCAAGTGTTATTTCAGGGGGTACTAAGAGCTTTCGGCCTGTAGAGAGGTCGTTTACCACTTCTTCCTTATGTTTTACCGGCACAAAGGTGCCAAAGGTGGGAATTGCAACGCTGTCGAGTTCGGAACAGCTTTCGCGGATGATTAACGCCAGCCCGTCGGTGAGGGCGTCGACATCAGCAGAGGCGTGACCGGTGAGCTGACACAGGCGTTTACGGAATTGTTTATAATCCATTTTGAACAGTATTGACTTTTATTATATCAGACATGCGAGTAGAGTAATTGGGTGAACGATGTTCGCATCGGGCACAACTCTCCAGAGGCATGTAAGAGGCAATGTGTACACGGTCGTGACTGAGCGACGAGGCATTGAGACTGTCAATCACTTTCATCAGGCGCTGCCGGCGGTAGCGGTCTGCGCTGTCTGTGAAGAGCGATTGCTGTATGTGGCGTTCGTCGCATAGTTCGGCAACGCATATGCCGCCCCGTTTGTAGCCGAATCCTTTGCGGAAAATGGCTTTGAGGCCGTCGGTGACTGCCGCAGCGATTGTCATGGTGTCGTTTGAGGGCTCGGGGAGTGGCACATATACACTGTTATAGTATTGCGGTAAATCGGGCCGGTGAGTGTTGGTGTGAATGAATAGCGTAAGGCCTCCGGCGGCTATATGTCGCTCCCGCAGCCGTCGGGTGAGAATAGTTGCGAAGAGAGAAAAGGCATCGGACAATTCAGACAGTTCGCTTATGTCTTTGGCAAATGTGCGTGAGCAGCACATCTGTTTCTGCGTGGAGTTGTCGCCACCTGCTATCTCGTCGGTGTTTATGCAGGGCTGCCCGTTGAGTTCACGCCATGTGCGTACGCCTGTAATGTTCACCATTTGTTCGACCTCATGCAGAGGTCTGTCGGCGAAGTGTATGGCTTTCGAAATGCCGTAGTTGGCGAGCCGCCTGGCGAGTCGCCTCCCGATGCCCCATACGTCACAGGCATCAGTCAGCTCGAGTGCGCGGCGACGGCGGTAATCGTTGTCGATGGTGCACACCGAGCGGTATGCCGGATATTTTTTTGCGAAATGTGATGCTATTTTGGCGAGTGTGCGTGTAGGCGCGATTCCGAGCGATGTGGGGATGCCAGTATCGCGGCGCACGCGTCTCACAAGGTCGTGCCCGGCCTCGACAGCGTCGTCTGCGCCGGCAAAATTGAGGCTGATGAAACACTCGTCGATAGAATATACTTCCACATCGCCTGTCACAGAGGCTATTGTAGCCATTACGCGGGCCGACATGTCGCCATAGAGACGATGATTGCCCGAAAGCACTTCAACGCCGTGGCGCTCGCACATGTCTTTGACCTGGTAATACGGATTGCCGCGTCTGAGTCCAAGGGCCTTGGCTTCGTTGGATAGTGCCACGATGCAGCCGTCGTTGTTGCTGAGTACAACCACGGGGCGTGTGCGCAGACGGGGTGCAAACACGCGTTCGCACGAGACAAAGAAATTGTTGCAGTCTATGAGGCCTACCATGGCGATGCGTATGGATTTTTTCAGTGTCGGTGCGTGCGGCCGGGACGCGGACGCCGGTTGCTCTTGATTGTATGGGTTACCACACCCCAGATTTCGAAGCGTCGGTCGGGAGTGACGAGTATAGGGTCGAAGGCTTCGTTCGAAGGAATCAGCCATACGACATCGGGGCAGAGGTGTATGCGTTTGAGGGTAAACTCCCCGTCGAGACAGCATACCGCAAGGTCGCCGTCGGCAGGCTCGAGCGAGCGGTCAATTACGAGCAAGTCGCCGGGGTCGATGCCTTCATCTATCATCGAATCGCCGCTCACCTTGCCATAGAATGTAGATGCCGGATGGCGCACAATCTCGCGGTTCAGGTCGATGTACTCGCTTATGTAGTCCTGTGCAGGCGAGGGGAAGCCGGCCTGTATGCCCTGGTCGGCATACGGAAGCTGAATTTCTGATGAGACATCGGGTCTGAATATTTCGAGTGATACAGATTGGTTCATATGCGGAGAGGTCGAATATATGTCAGTCGATGAGTTTTTCGGAGATGTTGTAACGCGGGCGGTGTTTTACCTCTACATAAATTTTGCCTATATATTCGCCTATTATGCCGAGAGCTATAAGTACGAGGCTGCCGAGGAACCATACCGAGAGCATCAGCGAAGACCAGCCTGATATGGCGCGCCCCTGAAAGTGCGAGACAAGCACCCATATTGCCACGATTATATCTGCGAAAAGCAGGAATGAGCCTACGGAGAATATGAGCCGCATGGGTTGGGCGGTGAAGGATGTGATGCCGTCGATTGACACTGCGAGCAACTTGCCCAAAGTGTATTTGGTTACCCCGGCTGTACGCGGAGCACGGTCGTAGGTGACAATATCGCTCTTTAGGCCTATGTTGGGCATTATGCCGCGGAGATATAAGTTGCTCTCGCCGTATTCTGCCAGTATGTCGAGCGACTTGCGGTCCATGAGACGGAATTCCGAGTGGTCGTAGATAGTTTCAAGACCCAGACGCTGTTGCAGGGAGTAGAACGCGCGCGCCGACGAGCGCTTGAACCACGAATCGGTGGAGCGTGATGCACGCACGCCATAAACGATGTCGGCGCCTTGACGGAATTTTTCTACCATCTCTATTACGGCATCGGGAGAATCCTGCATGTCGGCATCTATGGTGATGGCCGCGTCAGATATTTCGCGTACGGTCATCAGTCCTGCAAGCATCGCAGCCTGCTGGCCGCGGTTATGGGCGAGGCTGAGCCCTTTGAACCGGTTGTCGCGGCTGTGGAGCTCAGTGATGATTTGCCATGTGTTGTCGCGGCTTCCGTCGTTGACGAACATCACGAAGCTGTCGGCCGAAATCATCTCTTTTCCGAGCATGGTGTCGAGCAGACTGCCCAAAGTCAATGCCGTCGAAGGCAGCACCTCCTGCTCGTTGTAGCACGGAACAACCAGAGCTATCACTGGCCGCGTGCGGTCTATGACAGTTCCGGTTGTATCGTATGTGTCTGTGGGGTGGGGCATCAATAGTTACGGGCGATGATTACACGGCGTTTCGAAGGTCTGCCTGTCACCATGCAGACACCGGGTGTGTCGTCGCCGTCGAGAGGAATGCAGCGTATTGTTGCCTTGGTTTCGGCTTTGATGCGTTCTTCGGTCTCGGTGGTGCCGTCCCAGTGGCAGAGAAAGAATCCTCCGTCATCGATACGGGCCTTGAAGTCGTCGTAGCTGTCGCATATGTATGTGCGCTCGGCACGGAGCTTTGCCGCTTTGTCGTATATGTTCTGCTGGATTTCTTCAAGGAGGGTATTGACATAGTCTGCGATGCCGGCCAGGGGCGCTTCGTGTTTCTCAAGGGTGTCGCGGCGCATTACTTCCACAACACCTTTCTCGAGGTCGCGGGCACCGATTACGAGGCGTACGGGGACGCCCTTGAGTTCGTAGTCGGCGAATTTGAAGCCGGGGCGCTTGTTCTCAGCGTCATCGTATTTCACCGATATGCCGAGTTCCTTGAAGCGGCTCACAATCGGCATCACGCTTTCGGTGATTTGTGCGAGCTGTTCGGAGTTTTTATATACGGGAACAATGACTACCTGTATAGGTGCCAGATGGGGCGGGAGTACAAGGCCGTTGTCATCGGAGTGGGTCATGATGAGAGCGCCCATGAGACGGGTAGATACGCCCCAGGAGTTGGCCCATACGTATTCCGGCTGGTTGTCTTTGTTGGTGAATGTCACGTCGAACGCCTTGGCGAAGTTCTGTCCGAGGTTATGCGATGTACCGGCCTGAAGAGCCTTGCCATCCTGCATCATGGCTTCAATAGTGTAGGTGTTGAGTGCGCCGGCAAAACGCTCGTTAGGGGTCTTGACACCCATCGTGACAGGCATTGCCATATATTTTTCGGCGAATTCGGCGTATAGCTTAATCATCTGCACGGTGCGGTCCTGTGATTCTTCGGCTGTCGCATGAGCGCAGTGACCTTCCTGCCACAGGAATTCGGCTGTGCGGAGGAAGATACGTGTGCGCATCTCCCAGCGCATCACGTTGGCCCACTGGTTTACGAGGAGCGGCAAGTCGCGCCAGCTGTGAATCCAGTTCTTGTAAGTACCCCATATGATGGTTTCGGAAGTTGGACGTACAATCAGCTCTTCTTCCAGACGTGCTTCGGGGTCGACAATCACACCTTTGCCGTCGGGGTCGTTCTTGAGACGGTAGTGTGTGACGACGGCGCACTCTTTTGCGAAGCCTTCTACGTGCTCGGCCTCGCGGCAGAGATATGATTTTGGAATTAAAAGAGGGAAGTAAGCGTTCTGCACGCCTGTTTCCTTGAACAGGCGGTCGAGTGTCTGCTGTATTTTTTCCCAGATAGCGTAGCCGTAGGGCTTGATTACCATGCAGCCGCGTACTGCGCTCTGCTCTGCGAGGTCAGCCTTTACGACGAGCTCGTTGTACCACTGGGAGTAATTCTCTGAGCGTTTTGTGAGATTCTTAAGTTCTATAGCCATTATTCAGCTGAATATTAGATTTTTATAACTGTAAGAAGGAAAGCTGTTGTGGCAATCGGGCTGATTGCTGCGCCTACCCGTATATATTCACCGAAGCCGGAAGCAGGCGTCTGCTCCCGGCAGGGGACGTATAAACCGCCGCGTGGCGGTAATAGAGTTGTCAGAATGGAAACTCCTCGTCGCCGCCGGCAGGCATGGCCGGAGGGGGCGGAACAGTGCCTGCGAGAGGTGCGGCCGGAGCGGCTGCGGGTGCTGATTGTGTTCCGGGCACTTCTACGTCGGCGCGCCATGCACGGAGGTCGGTGTACCAGCGTCCGTTGTATTCGCGCGATTCGATATCGAAGTATACAGTGGCTACCTGACCTACCTGAAGGTTGATTTTGTCGGCGTTGTCGCCGAAGCATGTGAAAGCTACTTTACGGGGAAACTGGCCGTCGGTATTTTCGAGGACGTATTCTTTCTTTTTCCACTGGTTGCCGGCTTTCGAGATGCCCGATGTTTCCGGCAGTGCAGCGATGATGGTTCCTTTTATTTCCATTATGGTGTAATTTCTTGTTTGTTTCTATTTATAAAGGCAAAGGTACGCTTTTTTTATTGTCGGTGCAAAAAATATTTTAGCCGGACGGAAGACAGGAAAACGGACGGATTGCCAGAAAAGAAAAAGGCTCCGTAAGCGTATGCCGCTGCGGAGCCTTGTATGGATTGTATGAGATGTTTATGCCTCGTTTGCGCTGTCGATAGCGCCCAGTGCGTATGAGTAAGCGCCGATAGAGATTGCTTTTGATGCGCCGAGTTTCGAAATGGCGATACCGGTGCGCTTCATGGGGTTGTAGTTCACGACATCGTCGCTGCCGTAAACCTTGAGCGGACGGGAATCGCCTACAACGAATTTTGCAAATTCGAGTTCATCGTCAAGGTTGAACACCCGCATCTGTACGCGCGATACGTCGTTGCCGTCGAGGGTCTTGAGTGTAGAGCGCATTTCATCGAGGAGGGCGGGCATGATATACTTGCATGCGCCGGTGAGGCCGCCGCCTACAACTATGAGCGAGTCGGTGAGTGTCACGGCTGTAGCCATGGCGTTGCCGGCTTCGCGGCCGAAGCTCTCGAACGCTTTCTTTGCAGCTTCTGCATCGCCTTCTTTCTGGCCGTCGGCAATCAGATAGATGTCATAGGGCTGGAGCGAGGGGTCGTTTACGCCCGAGAGAGAAGCATATACGCGCTTGATAGAGCGGATAGCCGCACCGTCTTCGGCGATTATGCCGGGAAGCGTTTTACTGGGAAGGCAGAATGTCTCTATGCAGCAGTTGTTGCCGAGGTTTAGCTGACCGTTGATGACTTCTCCGATACCGAGACCGGTGCCGAAGGTATAGCCGAGAAGATTGGTGTAGGTCTGCGAGCCGCCGAGTTCTTTGACGCGACGGTTGATTTCAGGCAGAATGCCGCCTTTGGCTTCGCCGAGAGCGAAGAGGTCACCGTCGTTGTTGATGAATACGGGCAGTTTGAGTTCACGGCTGAGGAACGGGCCGAGGGCTACGCCGTCGCGGAACGAGGGGAAGTTGGGCAGATAACCGCCGATGATGCCGCGGCGATAGTCAGCAGGACCGGGGAATGCGAAGCTGACAGCTACGGGGGCTTCGTCGAGCTTTTCGATTACTTCGCGGAAGCCCTTGAGCATTGTATTGAGGCAAGTGTCGAGGTCTTCGGCGTGTGTGGGATACGTGATTGGGTCGACTATGAATTCATAGCCGCGCATTGCACTGAACACCAGATTGGTGCCTCCGGCATCGAGCGTCACAACCACGCGGTTGTCGTTTCTGTACATATGTTTGTCAGGTTTTAGATAAATTAGTCTTTGGTGTTTCACGGCACGTATACCGATATCATTTCGCCATTGCCTGTCACTTTGAGTTTGTCGACAGAAGCTGGCACAAGTATTGTTGTTCCGCGGCCAACGGTGAGGGGCTCGTTGTCTTCGGCGGTGAAAGTTAATTCGCCAGACACAGTGATGAATACCGAGAATGAATCGCGTGCCTTAAGGTCAAGATTCATTTCAGGGTCAACATTGATGAGGTCGGTGTTGAAGAATGGACAGTGGACCATGGGAGCCTCGGTGTCGGGGGCGGCCGTCACGTTTATAGGCTTGGCGAGGTCGGAGTTGTCGTACTTGGTGGCGACCATGGCCTTTGCCACATGGAGTTCACGGGGCTTGCCGTCGGCACCTACGCGGTTATAATCGAAGATACGGTAGGTGACATCGGAGGCTTCCTGAATTTCGGCTACGAAATTGCCCTGGCCTATAGCATGAACGCATCCTGCCGGTAGAAAGAATACGTCGCCGGGTTTGGTATAATATTTTGCGAGAGATTCAACGATTGTCGAATCTTCGATTTTTGCTTTCAGTGATTCGGGTGATTCCTGACCCTTGAAACCTGCATAGAGATAAGCGCCTTCGTCGGGGTCGATAGAATACCACATCTCTGTCTTGCCGCGTTTGTGTTCGGTGACAGCGGCCAGCTCGTCATCGGGGTGGACCTGAATCGAGAGGTCGCGCTTTGAGTCGATGAATTTAATCAGCAGGGGGAATTTGCCTTCGTAACGTTCGTAGAGGCGTTTACCCATTATGTCGTTGCCGTATTTGTCGATGAGTTGGTTGAGATTGAGGCCTTTGAACTCTCCACAGTCGACTACTGACTCGTGGCCGGGCATGGGCGACAGTTCCCAGCTCTCGCCAACGTCGGGGCCTTGCGATTCAATACCTTTGAAACGTGCGATACGGTCACCGCCCCAGATTAAATGGACGTAGACCGGGGTGAATGTGAGAATGTTTTTCATTTGATTAACGATAGGGTAAGATTCACGTTGCGAAGATACGAAAAATATTTCGTACTCGCCCGTTCTATTAAAAAAATATTAAAAAAGTACAGCGGCTTTGAATTTCTCTTCCGCAGATGGAACTCAATTTATTCTTGTGTGGAATTGCCGACTGCCCATAGGGCGACTAATGTCGTAAAAAATTCGTATCTTCGCAATTTGAAAATCGAAATCAATGCACAGACTACTGATATATATATGTATGGCAGTGATTGTAAGCCTTTCATTGTCATGCCGCCGTACGGAGAGTACGGCGACTGCTCACGGCATAAATTCGTCGCTTGCCGCTATTCTTAATCCGGCAGATACGCTGAATCGTTATGCCTTGACACCGGGCGCTGCTCCCGACGACAACTGTGTGCGGCTGCGCATACATGGTATCGGCGGTACGCTCGGCCGTGTATTCAACGACAGTAATGCGCGTCATCTCGAATATGCCTCGGCTAACGGTGCCCGTCCGATTCACGATATGAAGTCGCTTTGGGAGCAGAGCAAAAATATGGAGGAAGTGGTGTCGGGCAAAACTCTGTATATCGACAGTCTGACACATTCTTACCCTTATCTCCGTCCGCACGCCAAAGCTCTCCTTGAAGAAATCGGACAACGCTTCGCCGACTCGCTCGCTGCACGTGGCGGAGGCGCTTACCGGCTCAAAGTGACAAGTATACTGCGCACGGAAATGACGGTTGGAAAACTCAGGCGCGTGAACCGTAACGCCAGTCCGGAGAGCGCTCACAGTTACGGAACGACTTTCGATATCAGTTACAGCAAGTTTATCTGTGACGACCCTTCGAAGCCTCACCGTACATTTGAAGACCTTAAAAATCTGCTTGAGATCGGAAGAGCGTCGTGTAGGGAAAGAGTGT
>CAJUKF010000065.1 GCA_910587355.1 uncultured Muribaculaceae bacterium | reverse complement strand
GATTTTTTATTCTGCCGGTGTAAAAATCTCATGATTTTTATCTACATTTGCGTATGGTAACCATCATATCATAAACAATGGTGAAAATCACAGTACAAAATACAGAAATAGAAGTTGTAAAATACAATGAGGAAGATTATATCAGCTTGACAGACATGGCTCGCAGCCAAATGCAGGAGCATATAATCTTCCGTTGGTTGAGTCTTAAAAGCACTATCGAGTATCTCGGAGAATGGGAAATGCTCTATAATCCCGATTTTAATTGTACCGAATTCGGTACAATTAAAAATGCCGCAGGAAGCAACAACTTTGTGTTATCAGTAAAAACATGGATTGAACTGACAAATGCCATCGGCATACGTTCAAAAGCCGGTCGTTATGGTGGTACCTACGCACATCGGGATATTGCTTACCATTTTGGTATGTGGATTAGCGCCAAATTTCAGCTATTGCTCGTTAAAGAATATCAGCGGCTAAAGACAGAGGAACAAAGGCAGTTAGGTTGGTCAGCGAAACGCGAATTGTCGAAAATCAACTACCGCATACATACCGATGCCATAAAGCTGAACCTCATCCCCGTAGAGGTTACCCCGGCACAGGCGAACATCATCTATGCCAATGAGGCCGATGTGTTGAACGTGGCTATGTTCGGTGTAACGGCAAAGCAATGGCGCGAAGCCAATCCCGACCTCAAAGGAAACTTACGCGACTATGCCTCAATCAACGAGCTTATCTGCCTGTCGAATATGGAAAACCTAAATGCTGTTTTTATTGAGCAGGGCATGACGCAGAGTGAGCGACTGGTGAAACTGAACCAAATAGCCATTCATCAGATGAGCGTGTTGGAAAGCAGTGATAACAACCGTAAGTTATTAAAATAATGTAAGCTATACTATGGCGAATCAAAATATACATAGATAGTAGTGTGGGCGCCAAGCTGTTTCAATCACACTTTTAATTATTATGTATATTTTATTGGCCGTACATTTGTGGGGCCAATAAGGATAGTTGTAAGAAATTGATGGACTATTCCACGCACTTCGGGCAGATGCCTTTTATCATGTAATTGATTGCGCGCGCCCGGAAGCCGTCGGGAATTTCTACCGTCGGAATGCTCACATTTTCAAAGCAGTAAGTCTCTTTGCATCGTTCGCAATAAAAATGCACATGCTGGTCTGAAATAGTGTGATGCGTGTCATTATGGCATAGCTCGTATTTGAGCGAGCGGCTGCCATCTTCAATCAAATGCACCACATCTTTTTCGGAAAATAACTCCAGCACTCTGAATATACTTGCTTTGTCCATAGAGAATTCCAACGCTGCCTCCAGGTCGGAGAGGCTGACCGGACGGGTTGCTTTCGTCAGTTCTTTCATTACGAGAATACGGTTTGGTGTCGGTCTGACTCCCTTCTGATTCAGGATGTTTTCTATGTCGGTGTGGCTCATTGTATATTCAGAGTGTGGTTTAGGTGAGGAGACTCTGTAGTCGGAATCTCAGTCCATAGTGAAGCCGAGGTCTTCAATCACTTCACGCACAGCGGCTTTGTCGGGATTGCCCTTGATTTTGGTTTCGCCTGTGGCGAGGTCTGCTGTCACAGACTCTACGCCCGGAAGCTTTGAGAGGTTTTTCTCGACCATGGCCTTGCAGTGGCCGCATGTCATACCTTTGACGATAATGGTTGTCTGTTCGTTTTCCATTTTTAACGATTTTTTTGGAGAATATCTTTTTATCAGAGCATTGACGAGTAGTATTACGAGCACTGCGGAGCAGATGCCTGAGAACACTCCTATGTGGAGATGGCAGTTGGGTTCACCTGCGGTGAGCGGCATTGTGAACCAGTCGCGCGGCATGAGATAGTCAATGCACAGACCTATAAGAATGGCCCCCGCAATGATTGTGCCCAGATAAATGGCGGCTGTCTTTTTGCCGAGTGATTTGCCTACTATTATGATTGAGGCGAAATTCGCTGCCGGCCCGGCCATGAGCAGAACGAATGCGGCTCCTGGGCTTAGACCTTTGAGCATAAGCGAAAGAGCGATAGGAATTGAGCCGGTGGAGCATACATACATCGGAACGGCTACGATAACGACAGTGAGCATCGACAGCAGAGGATATCCGGCGAAGAAAGTAAAGAATCCGTCTGGGACGAATACCGTTATGGCCGCGGCAATCACAAGGCCGATAATCAGCCATTTGCCTATATTCTGAATCATATCCACGTAGCCGTAGCGCAGTGCGTCGCGGATTTTCCCTCCCAACGTGTCGGAGGCCGGCGCATCTATGGTGTCGACCTCCATTTCCGGGGACGTGCAGCACGATTTGTCTTCCTTGGTTACAAGCATTCCGCCGATGAACGCTGTGACGAGTGCGGCCACCGGACGGATAATGGCGAATGCGGGCCCGAGCAGTGAGTATGTGGCGGCAATCGAATCGATGCCTGTCTGCGGGGTGGCTATAAGAAACGAGGTCGAGGCTCCGCGTGAAGCGCCGTTGCGTCGCAGTGATACGGTGGTCGGCAGTACTCCGCACGAGCAAAGCGGCAGCGGCACACCTATGAGCGCGGCTTTTATTACCGACAGCATTCCGGGCCGCGAAAGATGCTTGCGGTAAAAGTTGCTCGGAACAAAAGCGTAGAGTATGCCTGCTATTCCGAAGCCGAGAAGCAGATAGGGAGCCATCTCGGCAAGCATATTGATTAGTGAGTAAATGAATTCCATTTTATTGATTGCTTTTGTTTTCTGTTTTACGGATACAAAAGTACAAAATTTAAAACGCAACCGGGTTGCATAAATGTTCGGAATTATGTTGAGGAAGGATTATGTTTGCAGCAGAAAGCCAGTGACTGGCTGGATATTGTATGGGCAAGTTTTGAAAACGCTTTTGTAAATGCGCAGATGTATGAGGCTCTGAACCTTTGGGCCGAATGCGAATCGTTGCTTGGTGACAGCGGGAAGTCTGATTATTATCTGAAGCTGGCCGCACGCCTGAAAACTCAATTCAATAAATCTGTGGACGAAGGAGGCTTCTGGTCGGATAAGAAAAAACAATATGTATACTGGCGCGATAATGACGGAAGCATACATGGCGATAATCTTGTGACCCCGGTCAATTTTGCGGCCATTGCTTTCGGTTTATGCGACAATCCGACAAGAAAAGCAGTCATTCTTAATGAGATAGAAAAAAGAATGAAGGCGGAAAAGCTGTTTCACTGGCCTCTGTGTTTCGATTCGTATAAAAGGGAGGAAGTCAGTGAAAGAAACTGGCCTTTCCCAACATATGAAAACGGTGACATCTTTCCCACCTGGGGGTATCTGGGAGTACGGGCCTATGCCGGACATGACAGAAATTTGGCCCTCGGATATATCAATAATCTTTTGCAGCAATACCGCAAGGATGGACTTTCGTATCAACGCTACAGCCGTGTCGGACAGGAGGGCCGGGGCAGTGATATTCTTGCGGGCATATGCACGAGCATCACGGCCCTCTACAGTGATATATACGGTATCCGTCCCAAATGGAATCGGTTTGGCCTCGAGCCGCATATGACCGACGCACTTAATGGCACGGCTTTCACTTATAATCTGAGAGACGTGGATTATAATCTGCAATTGTCTGTCGGTGATTATCGGATTAAGACCGATGACTTTTCTGTTGAATGTGACGCGCCTTTCGGAGTGTCAATGTCCGAAAATGTCCTGACTTATTTTCACGAGAATAAAGAGAATCTGATTCTGACAGTGGAATGCGCGACGGCTTCACTGCCAATTCATATGATTGTCAGGAAAAAGAGCGGTTGCGAATTGGCGTGGAGCATTCCTTCTGCAGGCGATTATGCATTCACACTGAAAGGACTGCGGCCCGACACCGGCTATAAGGTACGCCTCAATGGCAAATCTCGGACTATGAAGGCGTCAGGTGAAGGTACTCTTTCAATCTCGGAAAAGTGTTCTGGCCCTGTGTCGGTTGAGATAAGAAAGAAGTGACTCGGAAATCCTGTCACGGTTCGGTATCGCGACAGGCATAATTATAATGAATAAGCCGCAATACCCGTGCGAATGACGGAGATTGCGGCTTGTTTTATTCTGTTACGGAGATGTTATTTGAGCTCGGCCAGGGCGGCTTTGATGCGCTTCATGGCCTCCACGAGGTTTTCATCGCTTGTGGCGTAGCTGAAGCGGATATATCCCGGTGCGCAGAATGCACCGCCGTCCACTGTGGCTACGTGTGCCACCTGAAGAAGATACATTGCCAGGTCTCCCGAATTATTGATTGTGTATCCGTGGGCCGATTTGCCGTAATACGATGTTACCTCAGGGAAGAGATAGAAGGCACCATGAGGTTCGTTCACCTTGAAGCCGGGAATCTCGCGAGCGAGACGTACGACAAGGTCGCGGCGACGCTCAAATGCCTTGCGCATTTCCTCGACACATTCCTGAGGGCCGGTATATGCCGCCTCGGCGGCTTTCTGTGCGATTGACGAGGCTCCCGAGGTGAACTGTCCCTGAAGCTTTGTCACTGCCTTGGCCACTTCGACAGGGCAGGCGCAGTAGCCGATACGCCAGCCGGTCATCGCATAGGCTTTCGATACGCCGTTGATAATCACCGTGCGGTCCGCGATGAGAGGGAACGAACCCATTGACACGAATTCGCCTCCGGTGTATAGTATATGCTCGTAGATTTCGTCGGCGATAATCAGAATTTCGGGGTGCCCGGCGAGAATCTCGACCAGTGCGGCGAGTTCTTCGTGGGTGTATACGCTGCCGGTCGGGTTCGAGGGCGAGCAGAGGATGATAGCGCGTGTGCGCTCGTTGATGGCGGCTTCGAGCTGTTCGGCGGTGATTTTGAAGTTATGCTCTATGTCGGTGGGAATGAATACGGGCTGGCCTTCGGCGAGTTTCACCATTTCGGTGTAGCTTACCCATGCCGGAACCGGAATGATGACTTCGTCGCCGGGGTTGACGGTAGCCAGAATCACATTGCAGAGGGCGTGCTTCGCACCGTTGCCTACCACAATCTGCTCGGGAGCGAACGAGAGACCGTTTTCACGCGAGAGTTTTTCTGCAATGGCCTTGCGCAGGCTCATGTAGCCGGGCACGGGAGTATAGAAACTGAAATTATCTTCTATGGCTTTCTCGGCGGCTGCCTTGATATGGTCGGGAGTGTTGAAATCTGGCTCTCCGACCGAGAGGTTGATTACATCAACGCCCTGAGCTCGCAGCTCGGCGCTTTTCTGCGACATGGCCAGCGTCTGAGAGCTTGCCAGCGCCTGTACGCGGTTTGAAATTCTCTGCATGGAAATGTTTGTTAATATCGGTTCAGAATCTGGGATAAATTTCCTCTTTTAACGGCGACGTTTTGCTGCTTCTTTTGCCTGCTGGCGCTGAATGGCCTCGGCCTGCTTCTGAGCGGCTTCGAGACGTGCCATGAGACCGCTTTTCTTGCGGGGTTTCTTGGCGTTGGCAAGAAGCTGGGCGCGTACTTTCTTCTCGTCGACTACATGGCGGAAGATGTAGGTCTGTATGATGGTAATCAGCAGCGAGAGCAGATAGTAGTAGCTCAGGCCCGATGCATAGTCGTTGAATATGAAGAGGAACATCACGGGCATGAAATACTGCATCATTTTCATGCCGGGCATGTTGTTGCCTGTGGGCTGCGACTGCATCGAAATCTTCATGTATACGATGTTGATGATTGTCATCAGCAGACAGAAGAGACTTACGTGATTGCCGTAGAAGGGAATGGAGAACGGCAGCGTGAGTATCGAGTCGGGTGCCGAGAGGTCGTGGGCCCAGAGGAACGACTGGCCGCGCAGCTCGATTGCCGAGGGGAAGAATGAGAACATGGCGATGAGCACAGGCATCTGAAGCAGCATCGGCAGACAGCCCGAGAACGGGCTCGCGCCGGCCTTGCTGTAGAGTGCCATGGTCTCCTGCTGGCGCTTCATGGCGTCGGCCTGGTCGGGATATTTGTCGTTGATTTGCTTGATTTCGGGAGCCAGGACACGCATCTTGGCCTGCGACATGAAGCTCTTGTATGTGAAGGGGAAGATGATGAGCTTGATGAAGAGGGTAAGCAGAAGTATGATGATGCCGTAGTTGCTGATAAACGAGCCCAGAAAGGTGAATACGGGAATCACGATTATGGTGTTTATCCAGCGGAAGAGCGACCAGCCAAGAGGTATGAGGCGTGTGAGCGACAGACCTTCGTCATATCCGAGTTTGTCGTCGAGACCCGAGAGGATAGGGTAGTCGTTGGGACCGAAGTAGAAGTCGAACGATGCCGCCGTGCCGTCGGCTATGGTGTAGGGCAGCGTGGAGGTCATCGTCATGATTTTGAGAAAATCGGGGTCTTTCTTTATGTCCTGCGATGTAAGGTCGGCAGAGGTGAAGCAGTCGCGGGCGATAATCACGCTCGAGAAGAACTGATTCTTGAATGCCACCCAGCGGAGACGGCCGTTGAGGCTTTCGCTGTCATCTCCGGCGGCATCGAGCTCGTCGACGCTTTCACCTATATATCTATAGATAATGGCGCTGTTACGCTCCTCGAAGGTTCGTCCGAGCTCGTTGCGGCCCAGTTTCTGACGCCATCCGAATTCCATTGACGAAGTGTTGCCGGGAAGCATATTCACCATGCCTTTCTGGATTATGTCCATGTGCACGTTGTATCCGTCGGGAGCCAGGGCGTACCGTATGCTCCATTCAGCTCCGGGTGCGGGTTCGAGTTTCATTGTCACTGCCGAGTCGCCTTCGAGCACGGGTGTGAAATTGAAGTCGCGTGTGTCGATGCGCTGCTCGGCGGTGTTGAAGCGGAAACCGTAGCCGTCTTCGGTGTCGTGGAAGAACAGGATATTGCTCTTTTCGGGAGTGGTTTCGGTGGTGTATTTTTTAAGTTCGACCTGCGATACACGTCCGCCGCGTGTGGCGAGCGTCACCTTCACAAGGTCATTTTCGAGTACGATTTCTTTGTTTTCGCCTCCGAGATATTTTGCAAAGCCTTCATAACGCGAGGCGTTGGCAATGAGATTCTTGATTTCAGAAGTCGCCGCTGCAGTACGTCGGCTTGTCATGGCGGCGCGGTTGGCGAGGAGGTCGCGGATGTCGACGCTGCCGCTTTCATCGGTATAGGTGCCTGCAAGACCCGATATGCTGTCGGCTGTAAGATTGAGTTTTGCGTTGCTGAACGAATAAGCGCCCGATGCCTGTGCGTCGCCCATAGAGCGCACCGCATTGACAAGGGCAGCGCTGTCGGCGGCTTCGAAAGCTGTGACTTCATTTTGGGTCTGAGCTTCTTTCAATGCATTTGCGGCTGCTTGCTCCTGCTGGTCCTGACGAGCTTTCAGCTCGGCTTCGGAGGGCTTAGTCAGCCAGAAGAATCCGAACATCACAAGGGCCATCAGCACAAGGCCGGTTATTGTGTTTTTATCCATTACGATTGGGTGTTTTTACTTTTTGTCTGCAACCGCTTTCTCCTGATGATAGCTGATTGCCGCGTTGATAAATGATTTGAAGATAGGACTCGGGGCGAGAACGGTGCTCGTATACTCGGGGTGATACTGGGTGCCGATATACCAGCGTTTCGACGGCATTTCGACAACCTCGACCAGATGTGCTGCTGGATTCTCGCCTACGCACTCCATGCCGTTCTGCTCGAACTGGGCGCGGTATTCGTTATTGAACTCATAGCGGTGACGGTGACGCTCGCGGATGTCCTGGGAGCCGTAGGCCTCATAGGCCTTGCTGCCTGAACGTAGCCTGCAGTCGTAGGCACCCAGACGCATAGTGCCGCCCATATTGGATATGTTTTTCTGCTCTTCCATGAGGTCAATCACGTTGTGGGGCGTGTCGTGTGCCATTTCAGTTGAATTGGCATCCCGGAGACCTAATACATTGCGTGCGAACTCAATGACCATGCACTGCATACCGAGACAGATGCCGAATGTGGGCACATCGTGTTCGCGGCACCATTTCAGGGCCACGAACTTGCCTTCGATGCCGCGCTGGCCGAATCCCGGTGCGACAATCACCCCGTCCATATCCTTGAGAAGTTCATCGACATTGTTTTCGTTGATTTTCTCGGAGTGTATATAAACGAGCTTTAGCTTGCGGTCGGCATAGGTTGCGGCGTGTACGAGAGCCTCGCTGATTGACTTGTAGGCATCCTGCAGTTCAACATATTTGCCTACAAGGCCGATTGTGACTGCTTCTGTGGCCGCATCGAGTTTGGCCACAAAATTGAGCCACGGCTCCATATGGGGCTCGCCGGCATTGGTCACGCCTGTCTTGCTCAGCACGATTTCGTCGACATGCTGCTCGTGCAGCATCAGAGGCACCTTATATATAGAACTTGCGTCGCGCGACTGTACGACGGCCCTGGCGTCGACATTGCAGAAAAGCGCTATTTTGCGGCGCATGTCGGCAGGCACTTCTTTCTCGGTGCGTAGGACGAGGATATCGGGCTGGATGCCGAGCTCCTGGAGTGCTTTCACAGAGTGTTGCGTCGGCTTCGTCTTAAGTTCCTGAGCCGCTGCGATGAATGGCACGTAAGTGAGATGGACGCAAAGTGAGTTGGTGCCGAGTTCCCAGCGCAGCTGTCGTACGGCCTCGAGGAACGGCAGAGATTCTATATCGCCAACGACACCGCCAATCTCGGTTATTACAAAGTCGTAATCGCCGGTATTGCCGAGATATTTTATGCGACGTTTGATTTCATCGGTGATATGGGGCACTATCTGCACGGTTTTGCCCAGATAGTCGCCGCGACGCTCCTTGTCTATCACACTCTTATATATACGGCCTGTAGTGACGTTATTGGCCTTGGAGGTGCGCACGTTGGTGAAGCGTTCGTAATGTCCCAGGTCGAGGTCGGTCTCACGACCGTCTTCGGTCACATAGCACTCACCATGCTCATAGGGATTGAGGGTGCCGGGGTCAACATTGATGTATGGGTCGAATTTCTGGATGGTGACACGCAAGCCTCTGGCTTTCAGCAGACAGGCAAGCGATGAAGAGATAATTCCTTTGCCAAGGGACGAAACCACGCCGCCGGTGACAAATATATATTTCGTATCCACGTTGTATATTTTAACAAATCAGCGCAAAATTACAAAATATCCCTCAATCTCGCAAATTACATTTATCGATGTTTTCCCCGCAGAAATTAGTCTCGACTTGCCGGTCTCGTATGATATTATCGCGTGTATATATAGGGACAAGTTCCCGTGCGCCGACAGGGCGGTATTCCGACACAAGTCCTGCGGCACATGCCACGCGACCAATCACCTCCTCGGGTGTATGTGCTTCGCGTAGCGCCTGCATGCTCATGGAGGCATCGCGTTTCGACAGCCGTTGGCCCGACGCGTTGCACAGCAGGGGAGTGTGCACATATTCCGGTATTGGGTAGCCTAAGAGACGGCACAGATAAATCTGCTGGGCTGCCGATAACAGCAAATCGTTGCCGCGAAGAACTTCTGTAACACCCATGGCGGCATCATCAGCCACCACTGCGAGTTGATAGGCCCACGCACCATCGGCACGCCTGAGGACAAAGTCTCCGCATTCTCTGGCGAGATTCACGCATTGCTGACCGCAGATACCGTCGATAAACACCACTTCTTCATCAGGCACGAAAAGCCGCACGGCTGTCTTTTCCTTTAATTCCGCACTGAAAGGAGGCCGTTCGGCCGGACGGCAAAGTCCGCTGTATATTATCCTTCCATCCGAGGCGTGGGGCGCTTGTGTGGCCATGATGTCGGCGCGCCGGCATGTACAGCTGTAGACCATACCGGCTTCACGAAGCTTCCCCAGAGCCTTTTCATAGATGTCATGACGCATGCTCTGGCAGTAAGGACCGTTATCACCTGCACCTTCTGAGCCTCCTTCGTCCCAGTCCAGCCCGAGCCAATGTAAATCGTCTTCAATCTGCAGCGCGTATTCACGCTTTGACCGCTGAGGGTCCAAATCCTCGATTCGGAGCACCCAGCGCCCGTTGCGGCTGCGTACCGACAGCCATGACAGAAGTGCAGTCATGACGTTGCCGAGATGCATCCGGCCCGAAGGTGAAGGTGCAAACCGGCCGACAGGCCTGTGGAACGCATTTTTTATGTTATTTATATTCGAAGCACACATTGTATTGACGGATAGTGAAATAAAAGAAATGTCTCCTCAGAGGCACCTTAGGAAAACGACACAAAATTATGAAAATGTAAAAAAAGTTGCAAAAAAATTTGGTCAATTAAAAAACTCGCCGTAACTTTGCACCGCAAAAGGGAAAAAGCGATAAGCGAAAGCAACGCTGCCCCAAGCAACATTGCCTTGTGGTGTAATGGTAGCACGTCGGATTCTGGTTCCGCCTGTGAGGGT
>CAJUKF010000064.1 GCA_910587355.1 uncultured Muribaculaceae bacterium | reverse complement strand
CAACGACCCCGAGATTACAAATCACGTGCTCTGGCCAACTGAGCTAAAGAGGCGGTTTTCAATTTTCTCTGCAGCAGGGAGTGCCTTGTCTTTTCCCGTTTGCGGTTGCAAAGTTATGCACTTTTTTTATTCCCTCCAAATATTTCTGCGCATTTTTTTGCCGTTTTTCATGGAATTGCTTGTAATGTACAGGTATTCAGTCAAATGGCTTCCGTTTGCTGTTTTGTTAAAATTTGTACATTCATATATTTGCAGTTTCCGGCTCCCGCTATGTGGCATTGTGAAAGTTATAAATAGCGTTAATTGCAGTTTTTTGTCGTTTTTTTAACTTACCTTTGTGTCTTGAAATATAAATGATATAAACGAAAGCATAAATCATAAATAATGAAACGTCTTTCTGCGCTGCTTCTCTTTTTCGTCGCTCTTATTGCCGCAGCTCCGGCTGTTTCGGCACAGTTCCGCTACGCGCCTATCGTAGGTGTAACTTATACAGACCTGAAGTTCAAGCAGGACATATTCCCTGTAAGCAGTCTTGTTGGAGGTCAGGCTGGCATACAGGCCGAGCTTATGTTTCCCGGCATCGGCTTCGGCATGGACTTTGGTCTTATCTATAATATGATTGGAGCGAAGTGCGATATTGGTACGCGAGAGATATGGAGCAGTGAAGGCTATCGGAACAGTGATGTCCGTCTTCATACGCTTGATATTCCGTTCCATCTGCGCTTCAAATGGACGCGCATGAACGGGTTTGAGGATTATCTTGCGCCATTTGTCTACGGAGGTCCGGATTTTACTCTCAGCGTGGGGCATTCCAAAATAAAGGGCAACCCGGGCGCTTCCAAGGTGTTCAACTATCCTACCGGTGAACTCGGGCTCAGCTGTGGCGGCGGTTTTGAAGTGCTTCGTCGCTGGCAGGTGTCGGTGCAGTATACATGGGGCATGACCTATATCATCAAGACGAGTCAGCTTGAGAATATCTCGGCACGCAACCGCCAGTGGGCTGTCCGTGTCGCCTATATGTTCTGATTGCAGGCGGCTATCATCGCATCGTACGAGGGAATGTCGCGCAAAAATATGTATCCCGATGCTGTGTAGCGCGCACAGTAGTGGCGCAGGCCGTTGCTTACAATGAGGAACGGAGCGTTCAGCACACCGTTATAACGTGCTATCTGGTCGAAGACTTTTGCCGAGACGGCAACATCGGGCCGTTTATATTCTACCACGCACAGGGGTTTGAGCGCGCGTGTATATATTAATGTGTCGCAGCGTCTGGCCGTGCTGTTGAGAGTAAGCGCTACTTCATTCGCCATAAGGGCCTGAGGAAATTCCCTCTCAGACATGAGAAATTCCACAAAATGTTGCCTCACCCACTCTTCGGGAGTGAGTGCCACCCATTTGCATCTGAGCCGGTCGTAGATTTCCATTCCTCCCCGACGTGAGTCTTCATCGCGACGCACAGAGGCGCTGACGGGAGGCAGATTAAGAACGGGTAATGTCATTTTTTGAGTGAATTTGATGTATGCCGGGCCGGTGTCCGAAAAATAATGCGTAAATTTACGCATTATTTTTCAATTGTTCATCACAGATATTCCCATGGCACTTCCGGCACCTACATACGAAGGTATCAAGAAAGCTATCAAGGCGCATGAGTTTGCGCCTGTTTATCTTCTTCACGGTGAGGAGGGTTATTTTACCGACGCACTGGCTGCAGAATTCGAGAATGTGCTTTCGGAAGATGAGAAGGCATTCAATCAGTATGTGCTCTATGCTCCGGAGACAGAGCCGACGCAGGTGATTGATTTATGCCGCAGAATACCCATGATGGCCGAGCGTCAGGTGGTTATACTCAAAGAGGCGCAGGCAATACGAGCCGACAAGCTGGCAAAGCTCGCGCCTTATCTCGCCGACCCTGTGCCGACAACCCTGCTTGTAATCTGCTGCCGCGGCGCGCAGGCCAAAGGCAAGGAACTCATGAACGCCATAAAGCAGGGCAACGGCGTGGTGTTCGAGTCAAAGAAAATACAGGATTATAATATCCCGGCGTATATAGGCGCGTATATACGCCAGAAAGGGCTGTCGTCGGACCAGAAATCACTGGAGATGATGCGCGACTTCATAGGCAGTGACCTGAGCAAACTCTACAATGAGATTGACAAACTCGCCACGATTCTGCCGCCGAATGCCTCGGTCACGCCCGAGGTGGTGGAGCGCAATATCGGAGTGAGCAAAGAGTACAATACATTTGAGCTTGTCGATGCTTTCGCGGCACGTGATGCCGCCAAGGTGTTCCGCTGTCTCGCATATTTCCGCAGCAACCCGAAGGCGGTGCCGCTGGTACTGGCCGCGTCGTCGGTGTTCAATTTCTTCGCTGATTTGCTGATAGCCTATTATGTACCTCAACGCACAGACGCAGCCATAAGCGACGCGCTCAGGCTGCGCAACCAGTTCGCCCTGCGGCGCATAAAGCAGGGAATGGCGAGCTATAATCCGTTCCAGCTGATAGAAATCATATCGGCCATAAGGAAATTCGACGCGCAGAGCAAGGGCGTGGGTTCACGCCGCAACGAGCATCAGCTCTTCTATGAGCTTGCATTCCACATACTTTCGGCTCCGGGCCGCATTTAGCCCTGACCTTCGGATGCGGGACGGACACCAGGCACGGCGGCGCGTACGTTCATCTTACGGCGATAAATTGCATCTGGTGTGTAAACCACGATTTCGCCGTCGTTGACTTCCATGCGTGTTGAAGCTCGCGGAGCACGGCGACGGCCGTTGCTGTTCCCGGCGATTTTTGAGGCATCGAAAGGCAAATCGAAAATTGCGCGCACGCGTCCGTTCTGGTCGCATACCTGAATGCCGGCATCTGTTATTACCCACAGATACCCGTCGCCGTCGAATGTCATGCCGCCTTTCTGCAGCCCGTTGTTGTCATACGAATGAAGCCAGTAGAAACGCTGGGCGGCATAGGGCATGCCGTCGGGACGCAGAAGTTCCTGCGACAGCTGGTCGCCGCGGTCGGGCATGGCGCGAAGAGAGCCGTCGGGATATACGGCCGCATTTGAATTAGGCTCGTAAGGCTCATAGGGATACTTCACCCATTCGCCGGCGCCGTCGAGCATACGTGCTACGGTTTCATTACCGGTTGAGCGTTTTTCCAGTGGTGCAGGATAACCGCGCCAAAGCCATTTCATCACATCGCAGAAGATTTCGGAGGAACGCTTCACGCTGTGACCGCCGTCCGCCCAGTCGAAATTATAGTCATAACCGGCGAATTCGAGTGCCGAACCCATGAGCTGATTTGCTTCGAACCAGCTTCCGAACAGAGGATTCCATGTGTCGCTGTAACCGTCCTGAAGGAATATCCGCAGCTGTTTCGGTTCTGCCTTACGCACAATGGCCTGCAAATCGTTTCCGCTGCGCATAGGCACAAAAGTGCCGCACCCCGAAAATACGCGGCTGAAAAGCTGCGGACGATGCCAGGCGGCTGTAAATGCTGCTATGCCGCCGCTGCTGAGGCCGAATATCATGGCGTTTTCGCCACCTTCCTTTATTTTCAGCTCATGGCCGGCTTTCCGGGCTGTTGCTACAGCTGCCGGAATCAGTTCTTCTTCAAGAAAGCGTGCGAAACGGGCGTCTGTGGCATCGAATTCGTTGCTGCGGTTGTAGCGCAGAACTGTTTTGCTGTCGTCGCCATAGATAATACCGGGCTGCAGATATATTCCTGCCATTTGCGGAATGTCGCCGGCTGCGATTAGCGAGTCAATCCGTGCCGGAGCATCGCAGAGTATGCCGTCGAGCCCGACATAAAGGCAGGTCTCGCCTCCGGAGTATCCCTCGGGAAGCGATATTTTATATGTATGAACGGTTTCGGGATAGATTTTCGACTGTCTTAGGGTGCCGTCGATAATAGTGTATGCGTGAGCAGTGGCCGCCAGGGTCAGAGCGGCTGAGAGAAAAAAGATTTTATGCATGGTTTTAATAATCAGGCGTGTGTGATGCCGAAAATCAGAGCTGTAGCCTGTGCAGCGATGCCTTCGGCACGGCCCGTGAAGCCGAGACGCTCGGTAGTTGTGGCTTTCAAACTCACGCGGTCTACCGGAATGCCGAGGTCTTTGGCCACGTTGGCCCGCATCTGAGGTATATGCGGCAGCATTTTGGGTGCCTGGGCAATGATTGTGATGTCAACGTTGCCGGGGCGAAATCCCTCGCGTGCGAGTATCGCCACTACCTCACGGAGCAACATGCGGGAATCGGCACCCTCCCAACGCGGGTCGGTGTCGGGGAAATGCTTGCCTATGTCGCCGAGGGCGGCTGCTCCGAGAAGTGCGTCACTGAGGGCGTGAAGGGCTACATCGGCGTCGCTGTGGCCGAGGAGTCCGCGGTCGAACGGTATGTCGACACCGCATATTATGCAGCGGCGCCCTTCGGTCAGGCGGTGCACGTCGAAACCGTTGCCGGTACGGATGTCAGGGAAGAATTCCATTAGCGTCGTTTTCCCATTAGGTCGCGGAGACCGTCCATATCGAATGTGAGTGAGAACCGGAGAGTTTGGTCGAGAGGCGAAGACTGTGCCGTAGCGAGCATGTACGATGCGTCGAGGCGCACTACATTGAGGGAGAAACCGGCACCCATGGCGAAGTATTTACGGTTGCCCTTGAATGCGTTCTCGTAATAGTAGCCGGCACGGAGGAAGAACTGCTGATTGTAGCTGTATTCGGCGCCGAGCGACCAGTTGATTTCACGAAGCTCTTCCTTTGCGCCGCCGGGTGCGTCGGTGAACGACTTGAATATGCCCGTGATTGACGACATGTTCTTCCAGTCCTGAAGTTTGTTGAGATACTCTTCCTCGCCTTCGATGCCGTCTGCGAAATCGGTGCGTCGGGGACGGGTCGGCACAAGCAGTTTGTTAAGGTCGAGTCCTATGGCGAGGGTGTGGTAATCGGCGAGAGGGAAGGTGAACATCGTGCCGAGTTTCAGGTTTGTGGGCAGGAAGGCGGGATTGTCGCCGCCGTCATATGTGACCTTCGAGCCGATATTCGATATATTCCAGCCCCATGACCACTGGCATTCGTTGCGGCCTATAATGGGATAAGTGGTGTAATATCCCGATATGTCGGCTGCAAATGCCGATGCACCTGTGTTCTGGTCGCCGGCATACGACTCGGAGAATCCGAGAGCGGAGTAAATGTAACGGAATACAACGCCCATTGAGAATTTCTCTGATAGCTTGCGTGAATAACCTACATCGACCGACATTTCATAGGGATTAAGGGTCTGTCCGGCGATGTCAGTGCCGCCGTTGACCGACGTGGTGACTTCGCCGAGCGAGAAGTAACGCAGCGATGCCGATATAGCCTGATTGTCGTTACTGCCGATTTTATAATAGCCAGAAAGGTCGGCAAGGAAGATATCGTTGACGAGTTTGCGGAGCCAGGGAGTATAGCTGAGCGAAACAGCGGCCTGACTGTATGCGAAAGCGTATTTCGAGGGATTCCAGAACTGCGAGTAAGCGTCGGGCTCGGTGGCTGCGCCGAGGTCGCCCATTGATGCGCCGCGGGCATCGGGAGCGATGCTGAGCGACGTAACGCCGGTCTCGACAGGATTGAAATCGTTCTTGCCATCCGCAGCCGCTGCAAGGGCGGCTGGGAGGCAGAGCAGAAATATGATAATGCGGTAGGTGATTTTCATTGTCGTGTTACTTTTTTGAAAAAGAGCCTATCTTTATAACTTCTTAAAAGCCGCTTTATTGTGAGGCAGCGGATTTTAATTTTTATATGGGCTCATTTCACCACTATAAGTTCGAGCGGAGAGGCGTATCCGTGGTTCGTGCCTGCTGTAAAGATAGCCCGTACACGATATAGCCCGTCGGGCACGGAATTGCCGTCTCGGTCCGTAAGGTTCCAGATGAAAGACGGAGTGCCTTCGTGTACATAGACTACAGAGCCATCAGCGGCTTCTATTGTGATACGGGAACGCGTCATTTCAGTATGCTGTGTTACGATGCTGAGAGTCACCGGTTCGCGGACCGGGTCGGTGGCATCGGCCGTGAGAGTGCCTTTCATCATACTGTCGACAATGAAATCAAGGGTGGCTGAATTACTTTCGCCGCTGTTGCTCACGGCCTTGAGGGTAACCGAATGCCTGCCTTCTGAAAGCGGACCGGCCATGTATTCGAGTGTGTATCTGCCGTCGTTGGCCGGTTGCAGGGCTGCCATGGCATTCAGGATTGGCTTGTCGTCAATTCGCAACTGAGATACATTGCCGATGCCGGTGTTATCGGTGGCTATGCCAGTACCCGAATCCCGGACAACTGCTATAACAGTGAAAACCGGCTCTGTGATACCATTCGTGCGGAAGTTGCTGTCGTTGAGATAGAATTCTTCAATTACCGGAGCCGTGGTGTCGACATCCGCCGAGTAATCGTCATTTTGACTGTCAATTGTTATTCCGCTCAGCAGGCCGGCAGCCTGGTGGCCGCTTGCCGGGTCGGTGGCAGTGATTATTATGCGGTGCAGTCCTTCATTGTCACGAG
The DNA here is from genome assembly GCA_910587355.1 of uncultured Muribaculaceae bacterium. Taxonomy (GTDB): domain Bacteria; phylum Bacteroidota; class Bacteroidia; order Bacteroidales; family Muribaculaceae; genus CAG-873. Next base: position 3,905 of record CAJUKF010000064.1, on the reverse strand, counting down.
GCGACGGTACTGCGAACGATGTCTCGATGATACCGTTTTTTACAGGAGCTGAAAAAGTGGCTGCTATATCGTCGTCGGCAATAACCCTGTCAGAACCACCATTTAGATTTTCAAGTACTCGGGGAGTATCATAAATGTCAATGAGAGCTGTGCCGTTGAAACTCGAGAGCACTTCTCCCGATTGGGTTGTTATGACGGCCCGTAAGGTAGCGTTGGCGAGCGCCGTAGTACGTAGAGGCCCCGTGCTTGTATCCGTCCCGTTGAGGGCGGTTATCGTTATGCCGAAATCAGGAGCCCCGAGAGGAATAGCCGGGTCGCCGCAGAAATTGTAGCACATAAGATTCAGACCGAGCTCGACCGGCAGAGAACCGTTGTTATTGCGCAGCATGATGCTGCGGGCGTCTTTGAGAACATCGCCTGTGCATGTGTTGGAAGAGGCTCCGGCATATGCTTCCATTACGGAGTTGTTGAGTACTCCGTTGAGGTCGAGATACACCGAGCGGCATGAGGAAATAGCCCCAATCATGCCTCCCGCCTGATTGAAAATCATGTGGTCGGTGATTGAGTTTGTAGTACGGTCAAGCAGGAAAGTGCCGCATGTGGCAAGCATCGCGAAAGGATACTCGCCGTATTCGGCCGACGTGGCGCTGTTTATGTCGAATAGTTTGGTCGACAGTGCCGAGGCATCGCCGTGGCCGCAATATGTGAAATATCCTACTCCGTTCTGCAGTGCGCGGTTCATCAGGGTTTTGCATTCCTTGGCTGTATTGCTGCTGTTGCTCAACGGGAACAACTCCGAGTCGGCGCGTATGGCTGTTGCCGCGGGATTCATTTCGCAGAGAATCTTTGCGACTTTTGACGACTGTGCTATATGGGCGTGGTCGTTGCCAGCATCGCTCAGAAACAGAGACTGCAGGTACTTGCGGGATGTGATTGGGGCGCTGAGCCGTTTTCGTATTTTTTCGTTGACAGCTTTTGCGCGAGATATGTCAAGTACAGGGATGCGCCCGACGGCAATAAGCATATTGCCTTTGGTGTGGATGGAGGATATGCTGAAATCATCGCCGAGCATGCCGAAATACTGGTCACAGCAATAATTGGTTGTGGCATCGCGTGCCTGGTCGTATGACTCGGTTTCGAAACAGACGAGGAAGTCGTCGGTACGCTGAGTGCAGCGGCTGTAGTCGGCAGCTCCATATAGGAGCAGATAACGCAGTTTGCCCGGTGTGCGGTCGTACAGCATTTTGGCGAAGCGGCGCACGGCTCCCGGGTGGTGTGCGCCGGACGAGAATTCGTTGAATACTTCTTCCTGAGAGACGACTGCCACATCCATTGCCTGCAGACTACGGTGAATCAAAGCAAGTTCTTCAGCACTTTCGCGACATGCGTCGGTGCATACAATCAGCAGTTCTGGAGTTGGAAGCGAGTGCAACGACTGGTTGGGAACTTCTCCGATGTAACTGACGCCGGGATGCTGGGCGGTGGTGCTGAATACCACAAGTCTGCGGGGTGTTTCCGAGGCAGGCGAGGCAAGTGCGTCGCTGCCATCGACAGTTAATTCAAGCTGGGTGACGGCCGCCGGGTCGGTGATGTCCCATATTTTATCGGTGGCAGAGAGGCCGCGGATTCTTATATTCCGTGGCGCATCGGATGCATTGAGATTAATGAAGAAATCGTTTTCTCCGTCAAAGATGAGTTTCTGGGGATATTTAAGCCATGCCTTGTCTACGGCAAAGTATGAGCCGCTGAATGTAGACGGGATGTCGATGCTGAATGTAAGCAGATTGCCGTCGAAGTTTCCTGGCCTGAAATTCACCATGCCGTTGGATGATGGCATGTACAGCCTGTTGGAGGCCGAACTCGACGGTATATGCAGATTTGTTGAGGATGAAAGGCGCTCTATGATTTCGGGAGAGGCGATGGGTATGTTCAGCGAGTTGGGAGTCTTTGCTGCAGCCTCCAGTTTGAAAATACAAAGAGGGGCATCCGGTGCGCTGTAAAAATCGCGTACTGAATAAGTGAAGTCGGTGTGCTGGCCTGCGGCGAGAGGACGGTCATGGAAGAAAATGCCGCCTTTGCCGTAGTTCTGAACTTCGTTTTCAATCAGTTCGATTGCATAATGCCAGTTTATACTTTCGGCAGAAGGCGAGAATTTCCGGACTGGAATTTCTGCCGGGGACTTCGAATCGGTAATGAAGTAAAATGATTTGGTATCATATGCGCTCCGGGTGTAGCTTATTGCTGAAGAGTTGGCCGGATTGATGCCTGTACGTACGGGGCCTTCGGCATAAAAAAGGAGACGGCCGTCGCCGGTTACTGTCGATGCGGCTCTGCAGAACCCATCTGACTGGATGTCGGTGTGGCTTGAGGCTGCTACGGCGCCGCAGCCGTATACGCTGATTTTATCGGCGGATTCAAAACCCCATGACTTGAGTTCTTCGGCGCTAATCTGGTAAATGCCCGATGTGTCGGCACTGATTTTCACCCACTTCCCGGATGCCAGAGGCGAGTGAGGAATGGTGTCGGCGGCTGTGACTGTTGAGGCGAGAAATACCGAGAGCAGGAGAGTATGAAAAAAACGTATTGCCATTTCGTGAAGTAGAGAGGCTTACTTGATGCGGAAATTGAGTGTCGGGACACCGTTCAAATCCGCGCTTATCATGGTATTTATTGTTACGGCTCCAAGACAGGCACCGTAGTCGGCAAAGAGTATTATGTCGCCGGTCTTGAATGTCATTGAGCCTGAGAGCCACGCAATGATTTTTGCTACGTTTAGACTCTGCGCAGTGAATTCAATGCTTGCTTCCGCGCTAATGTTGCCGCCGATAGGAGATTTTGACGTGTTGAGCAGATACGACTGCGCGGCAGAAGCATCAAAAGGAGACCAGTGTCCGGGGGCGAATGTGCGGTCCATGGCTCCTGTGGGTATGCCGTTCACGCATTGTCTCTCTGCAGCCGGAGCAAGGACATGAAACGCACTCACCGAATCGCAATATGCGGCGGCATGGCGTTCGCTTATTGCGGTGCCGAGACGGCTGATGCGTATTGCCGGCATTATGAGGCTGTGGTATGGGATATCGTTGTCGGGAACGAAGAGCGGCTCTCCTTCGCGAAGCAATGCTGAATCGGCTCCTAAGGTGGCGAATGGTTTGTTCAGAGCGAATCCGCCGACAGTGAGTATTTTCATTGTTCGGAGTCGCTGAGAGAGGAAAGGCGGTTGTACATCACTGCCAGATGAGAATATATGGAAGTGTTGGAAATAACGACTCCTTCTGGGACACGTATGCGGGATGGAGTGAAATTCCATATGGCCTTGATACCCGAACGGGCGGCGAGGTCGGCTACTTCCTGTGCGCTTTCGACGGGGACGGCGATGATGCCGATTTTTATGGCAAGATTCTGTACAAGCGATGCCATGCTGTCGGGCGCATAAATCTCCACACCGCCTATGCTGGTGCCTATCAGTGCAGGATTGATGTCTATACCGGCAACTATATTCAGTCCGTAACGCTGAAGGCCTGAATCGGCGATAAGGGCTGCCCCGAGACTGCCGGTTCCCATCATAATGGCATTGTGCCGCTGTCCGAAACCGAGGTACTCGTTAAGAGCGTGCCGCAGCTCCTCTATCTGGTAGCCGATGCGGGTCTTGCCGCGGATGCCTAAAAATGACAAATCCTTGGCTATCTGGGAGGGGTCTAGGTCAAGGGCTTCGGCGATGCGTGTGGAGGAAATGTATTCCACTTCGGGCGTGCGCAGCGTCGACACATAGGCAAAATACCATGGAAGTCTCCTGAGGGTCGGCTCGGGAAGCAGGACTGGTGTACGTGATGTCGTCGCTTTATCATTCATGTTGCAAATGTAGATAAAAATCATGAGATTTTTACACCGGCAGAATAAAAAATCAA
>CAJUKF010000063.1 GCA_910587355.1 uncultured Muribaculaceae bacterium | reverse complement strand
ATCTGGAATAGACATATAAATCTAACATTAAGTACTATGTGTAAGAAAATAATGGCTGTCCGTGAGGACAGCCATTATTTTTTATATTATTTGTATAAAATATGTCAATGCGTCAGTACATCGGTTTGAAGCCTTCCGATTTTTCGAGCGCACCGTTTGCACAGCCGAGAATATCATGATGCTTTGCGGTGTCGAGCTTCAGTATCGGAGCTCCGGGATTGAGGCTCAGGCGGCCCAAATCAATCCAGAAATCACCGGGAGAATCAGCGAATTTGAAGTAATAGTTTCCGCCGGTGAGGTCGCTCACGCTGCGCCACTGTGTCGATGAAAGATTGGGTTCGCCTTCGATTTCATATCCGAGCGGCACACTTACCGTTCCCATAATGCTTTCGATGCATCCGAGAGCCTGCGGATGTGCGAGATTCTTCGGTACATGGTTTATAAAATAAGATGCACGCACGAAACGGTCCGAACTGCGCACCGTTCCGGGAAGCATATTCTTGCCGCCCACAGCCTGCCAGTACTGGTCGATTGCAAGCATCTGCGGCATGGGTGGGTCATTTGTAAGAACGGTGTATTCCTTACCACGGTAAGTGCTCAGCACTCCGTCCTGATATTCAAGCACAAGAGTCTCGCCGGTTACATCGGTAAGAGCCCAGTGCAGAGCAGACACCGTACCGCCATCGAATGTCTGCCCGTTTATGCCGAACGGATTGGCTTTGACCCATGCATCCGCTTCCTCTACATTCTGAAAATTATCGAGGAAAAAACTTACTATCATGGCAAGACTCACTACAGGCATATCGCTGTCTTTGGACGCCACTTTGTATATGGTGCCTTTGCAGAAAAGACCGTTCATTGCAAGACCGGCCTCATTCATTCCCTCGGTCACACCGCCGTCATAGCCCACAGCAACGACACTGCCGTATTTCGAGCGCCAGCGCAAACAAGGTTCCTGCGGCATACTTTCTTTCTCTACCCCTCTGGGATATACATAGATATTCGTAGGTATGGGATTTCGCCAGTCGAGAGTACGGCCGACCATAACAATCGGTTTGTCGCCGTCGGCTCCCTGATAGACAACACGCGAGCAAGCATCAGATACGCACCAGCTGCCTAATGCCAAGGCGGTAGCTGTTATCATTTTTAGTGTTGACATAGTTGATGAGTTGTTAAGTAGTATATGTTAACAACACATCAGGGGGCTTGGGGGTTCGCTGCTTAAGCAATTAATACTGAAGATAGATAAAAGGCACAATTTCGCTCTGACGTGTCTGGATGACCAGGAAAATGACTAAAGCAAGTATTGCGGCCTGAAAAGCGACAGGCATCACTTCGTAGACTCTGGCTGTGCCTGTAGTCCACGAGCGCGGAGTGAAATGGGCCGCCATGCTGGCGACAAGTGCTCCGACAATAAGTATATAGCCCTCCACAAACTGCGGAAGAACCGAAAGATGGAAATCTCCGAATATCTGCTGCCCCATTACTGCGACAGTCTCAAGGTCGGGCGCCCGGAAAAGCGTGAAACCGGCAACAACGAGCATAAAGGTAATGGCAATGTTCAAAACCTTTACTTCCGGACGGCCTGCAAGCCCTTCAGGGAGCTTCCATACCTTGCTTATGACCTTGTGCGCCACAAGCAGAAGTCCGTGATATGCGCCCCAAATCACATACATCCAAGAAGCACCGTGCCAGAATCCGCCGATAACCATGGTCAGGAACTGATTAAGGTATGCCCGTGCACGACCGTGACGGTTACCTCCGAGCGGTATGTAAACATAATCACGCAGCCACGTGGACAGCGATATATGCCAGCGGCGCCAGAATTCAGTAGGACTCTGCGACTTGAAAGGTGCGTCAAAATTGATTTTGAACCGATACCCCATAAGAAGAGCCAGACCTATAGCCATATCGGAGTAACCGGAAAAATCACAATAGAGCTGTACGGTGAACCCGATTGCCCCCATAAGGTTTTCAAAGCCGCTGTAGAGGGCAGGGTTGTCAAATATGCGGTCAACAAAATTGGCACTTATATAGTCGGCAATCATCACTTTTTTCACAAGGCCAGTCATTATCAGGAAGAGACCTTCGGATATCATTTCGCGGGTAGCGGATGGGTTCTCACGAATCTGGCCGAGCATATCCCGGGCGCGTACAACAGGTCCGGCAAGCAAAGGGGGGAAAAAAGTGAGGAAAAAGAAGTAATCGAGAAAATTGCGGCATGGTTCGAGGTCGCCTCGATAAACATCGACCATATAGCTGATTGAGCGGAATGTAAAAAACGATATTCCGGCCGGAAGAATGACATCAAGGGGCTCAAACGACGTGGACACAATGCTGCAGAATGCCTCGTATAACAGATTGAAATATTTGAAATAAACCAGCATTCCTACATTGACGCCCACGTTGAGCAGAACAATTGCACGGCGCCATATGTCGCGTCGTGTCACACCGAGAAGCCGCCCGAGGGCATAGTCGCTCACACAGACACCGCAGAGAATGTATACGCACCACGAGCCCGACTTATAATAGAAGTATAGTGAAAACGCTATCACAAGCAGCATCTTCAGTAGTCTGTGACCCTTGACTACAAGATACAGGAACATGAAAATGACAAACAGCACCAGAAAAAGACCGGTGTTGAAAAGCATAGGCTGGGCCGGGTCATAAGCCAGCAATTGCGGAATTTGAGAGAGCAGATGGTTCATTGCGGCTGCAAAGGTAAGTAAAATATTCAGAAAGTGAACTCCATCGCCACCCTTATTCCTCTGCGGTCGATTTCATACGGCACATTCAGATACGACAGTCGCCATACGTAATCAACACGCAATATATGGAATATGTTGTCGAGCCCCACTGCGATTTCCATATACGGCTTATGCATATCGGCCACACCGCAGTTCTCAGGGAAGACAAGCAGCGACGATGTCGACGACGGACGGTTTCTGCCCGAGAGATGCCCGTAGAGACCGCTGAAACTGACCACCTCGCGTATACCGAGTTTCTTAACGCCGGGTATCAGATTGAAAAGGGCGCCGCGCAGATTCCAGCTCAGAAACAGCGACACATACGATGAATTGATGAACTCCATCGGATTCATCAGCGCGAAGCTTTCGGGCTGAATTATATACGACAGATTAGCATTGGGAATGAGCAGTTCGGGAAACGGTGCCGTACCCCAGATATGACCGCCACGGAGCGATGCATCCAGAGCTCCGAGAAGAGAGAGACGGAAACGCTTCGAGAATGCTGCCTCGGTGCGGTTGACTGTATAAATGGAACCCAGGACACCCCCGGGAGCGAACTTGTGACTCAGTATGAATACCGGAGCGTCCTCATTAATAGGTATGCGGAACGATTTTGCCTGATAGAATTTCTCTCCTGGCGCATAGCGCAGCTGCAAGCCTATAGAGGCCTCGTTGAAATGCGACAGATTGCGTCCGTCACCAGTGATAAACCTGAGGTATGGAGAAGCTTCCTGGCGGGCATAGGCCGCAGTGACAAGAAACGAAAGGTTGTTGTTAAGCTCAAGTGTATATTCGAGCTTGGTATTGCGAAGATAAGAGAATTTTCGGTCGGACTCACGTGTAAGCGAAAGCACGAAATTATCTGAATTAGTGTAAAGATAATGCGAGCCAATACGGTCTATATCGTAGCGGTGAGTCAGGCGGAGCGAGTGCACGGGAAATTCCCGCGAATGATATTTTTTGTCGTTGAACGAATACTCAGCCTCGGCTGAGTACTTCCATTTTCGGTCACGGAAGCCATAGGCCACATATCCACGGCCGAACCACCGCGGGGAGAGATTGGCGGTAGTCATGCCTCCGGCACGCAACCGCAGTCCTTCGAGACTGTTATAGCTTGCGGTAGTGTTTATCGGGCCTATATCAAACTTACTGTTTTTGCCAGTCGGCCAGTAGCCCTGCACCATATTCCGCAACAGGCGCTCGCCGTAATAAAAAAGCTTGCGCTTACGCAGATTGGCCAGAAGACGGTCGGCATTGTTCTCACCTTCACGCTGAGGCTCGCGTCGCGCCTCATCCCAGAAAGCCGAATCGCGGCTTCCGGCACCCTGCTCCACTATCTCGCCGCCGAGAAGAGAGAAAATGCTGTCGCTCGCGGCAGGCTCGTCGAAGCTGTGGTCGCGGTAATTGATTTTACGGCTCATATATAACTCCGGCAGCCCGGGAAGCACCGACATCACCATGAGCAGATTGTCGTTCTGCTTGAGACGCGAGCCGTCGGGGGCCTTTTCGTAATTCTGGGTAATGTAAAGCTCTTTTATGAAGTTAAGGTTCACTTCCTTTGAAGCCTGCATCTCCACTCGGCTGATGAACATTGTCGTGTCTCCGGCAGGCACATACAGATGACCCGTAAAACCGAAAGAGGACTTGTTGCGCGGATAAAAAGCCAGAGAGATATGAGGCTCGTCCGACCCGGGCACTACGGCCGCACTGTCGGTGAGATAGAAGCGGTAGAAATCAGGCGCAAGCGGCGAAAGCGGACTTACAAAAGTATTTTTCAACAGATTTATATCACTGTCGTAAAGGTCCACCGGGCGCATAAGGTCATTGAGAATAGTCTCCGTATTGGATGCATCTATGACTTCATCAATGCCGTTGCTGCGCGAGCCTCTGATTATATTCTTTGTGCGGTTGTCGCTGTGCCGGTAATGGTAGTCGCTGCTTTGCTCTTTGAGCGATACGAACAGCACGGGCTTGCCGTCGATTTCCGACGGCTCGATATGCTCGGACAGAAAAGGCATACGCGTCATCGTAGCCGAATTTGCTGCCGTGTCGAAATCATTGAGACCGAGTGTTATACGCTGATAGCTGTTATAATTGTAGAAATCGTTGCGGTGCGGGTCGGTGAGGTCACGGGCACGCCTTATGCGCCGTGCAAATTCAACAGCCGGATTATTTCGTTTGCTGTATTTGCCTTTGCGCACCACAACTTCCTTGAGCTCCTGAGCCTGTGGACGCAGTTCTATATCATAAAGATTATGACTCGTTCTGATTAGCTCCACTCTTTTCGATGCATAGCCCTGACTTGAAGCTGTGATAGTCGTAGAACCGGCAGGAGCATTGAGCTGAAAAAGTCCGAGACTGTCGGCAAGGGCGGCCGTTCCCGAGGGCAGCACCGTAACCGAAGCATAAGGAATTCCCTGCAGACTGAGAGAGTCTCGTACGATACCCTGCACAAAAGTAGCCTCGCTCAGACGGCCGTGAAGATTCAGCACAGCCGCGAACGCCAGCAAAATGGCACTTATTATTACACGGTTCCTCAATTTTTTACTACCTTTACTGCAAGTTTTGTGGGCATGTCGCTATACGCTGCCGCAACTTACTATATAACTTAAGGATAGACAAAATATTGCTTTATATGGCAAAAGAAATAGAACGGAAATTTCTCGTCATCAGCGACAGCTTCATAAAAGAAGCAGTTTCAAGCCGTGAAATATCGCAGGGCTACCTCTGCACCAATCCCGATGCCACGGTACGCGTCCGCATATCGGGCCCGGAAGCATGGCTCACTGTCAAGAGCCGCAATCACGGCGCCGCACGCGGCGAATGGGAATATCACGTGCCCGTAGACGATGCCCGCAACATGTTAGCTGAGTGTTGCGCAGGCCATTCGCTCGAAAAGACACGTTATATTGTGCCGGCGGCCGAAGAAGGACTGAAATGGGAAATCGACGTATTCCACGGACGGCACGAGGGACTGGTTGTTGCCGAAATCGAACTGCTGTCGGAGGACACTCCGTTCACTCGTCCGCCGTTTATCGGCGAAGAAGTGACCGGAAATCCGCGCTACTATAACTCAGTGCTTATCGGCGAATAAGGCGCACTACATTTTCGACATGCTGCGTGTGAGGGAACATGTCGACGGGCTGCACGGCCTCAACGCGATATTTGCAGTCGAGCAACGCGAGGTCGCGCGCCTGCGTGGCCGGATTGCAGCTCACATACACTATCACCGGAGGCTCAGCACGTAAAATCGTGTCAACCACATCGCCGTGCATTCCGGCACGGGGAGGGTCGACAATCATCACGTCGGGATGTCCGTGCTCGGCAATGAATTCATCGTTGAGCACATCTTTCATATCTCCGGCAAAGAAAACGGTATTGTCGATGCCGTTGCAGGCCGAGTTTACTTTTGCATCTTCTATGGCTTCGGGCACATATTCGATGCCGACAACTTTGCGCGCCCGGCGGCTGACGAAGTTGGCGATTGTGCCGGTGCCGGTATAAAGGTCGTAGACAAGTTCGTTGCCGGTAAGACGGGCAAAATCACGTACTACCTTATATAATTCGTATGCCTGTCGGGAATTGGTCTGGTAGAATGATTTAGGGCCTACCCGGAATCGGAGGCCTTCCATTTCCTCTTCTATGTATTCCTTGCCGGCAAAGAGATGCACCGTCTGGTCGCCAATTGTATCGTTCACCTTGGTGTTAATCACATACATGAGCGACGTAACTTCGGGGAAAGCCTTCAGGAAATCTTCGAGAAGAGCCTTAAGTTCGTCCGGACGGTCTTCGCCGACTACAAGCACCACCATTATTTCTCCGGTCGACGCTATGCGCACCATCATGGTGCGGAGAAAACCGCTCTGCGCCTTCAGGTCGTAGAAAGGCAGATTGTGAGCCTTGCCGTACTCCTTGATATGACGGCGCATACGGTTGGAAATATCATCCTGGAGATAGCAGCGGTCTATATCAAGCACCTTGTCAAACGAACCCGGGATATGGAAACCGGCTGCATCGCGGTCGGTAAACTCCTCGCCTGATGCGAGTTGCTCAAATGTAAGCCAGCTGTGATTGGAGAAAGTATACTCCATTTTGTTGCGGTACTCCCATATCTGCTTACTACCTAATGTCTCGGGAATTTCGGGCAAATCGATTTTCGCAATGCGCGTAAGCGCATCGAACACCTGCTGGCGCTTGCACTTCAGCTGATATTCATAAGGCAGATGCTGCCATCGACAGCCGCCGCACACAGTAAAATGGCGGCAGGGCGGCTCCGTGCGTAAATCGCTCAGCTTGCGGAAAGCCGTTATACGGCCTTCTGCATAATTTTTCTTCTTTTTGGTAAGCTTTATATCGACATGGTCGCCTGGCGCCCCGAATGGCACAAAGACAACCATCTCTCCCACACGTGCCACGGCGTTACCCTCGGCAGCGACATCTTTTATCTCAACGTCTTCCAGTACAGGAAGTTCTTTCCTTTTTCTTGACACTTTTCTGATATTTATTTATAAGAGAACGTGCATGTCGCACAGAATCCGTTTCTTCAGGCAATACTGAATTGATATAATCAGTAGGACGCGAAAAATCGCGTCCTACAAAACTCTCTATAATAGATTTTATCAGTTTTCCGGCAACTCGTAGAATGGAATGTCGACCAGACGGATGTTGAAGCGCAGATTGGTATAGGGAGGAATGGCACCCGAACCGGTGTTTCCGTAACCGACCTGATAAGGCACTATCACTTCGACACTGTCGCCGCAATGCACATTCTCAAGAGCCATAGCCCAGCCTAAAATAGTCGACTGCAGATTGGTACGATAGACACCGGGCGTGCCGTAGGCAGTGACGTTGACCGACGAATCCACCGGCGTGCCGTCGTATAGATGCAGATAGTAGCGCACGTCCACAGTACTGTTATACAGCGGAGAAAGCTTATCGGCATTTTCGGCAGGGTCGTTGAAATAATGCAGAAGCACGAACGACGAAGGATACCATGCCGGCACAACCGTCTTATAGTAGTCGGAGCCATCAGCATTTTTCTTGGCAATCATTTCGTTGAGCCACTGATTGTTGATGTCTCGCCATTCCTTGTAAGCCTCCCAGGTCTTCTGTGTATCGTCGTCGCTGCACGAGCTGAGCGATACACCAACAAGAGCGGCCATGGCAACTGCTATCAGAAATATGATTTTTTTCATTGTCAGAATTGTACTTGAGGAGCGCGGGCTGCTTCGGCATCAGCCTTGAACTGAGGTTTGGCGCTGAAACCGAAGATTCCGGCGAAAATGTTGGCAGGGAAACGACGCACTGTTACATTATAGGTGGTCACGATTTCTGTATAACGCGTACGCTCGGTGGCTATGCGGTTTTCCGTCCCTTCGAGTACGGTTTCAAGATTGGTGAACTGCGTATCGGCCTTCAGGTCGGGATAAGCCTCGCGCACAGCGTTGACATAGATGCTGAGAGCCCTGTTAAGGCTTTGCTGTGCCTGATTGAAATTGTCGAGGCTCTGCTGATTGTTGGGGTCGACATTCTCATTGGCCTTGGCATCGTTATAGGCCTGCGAAAGACCAGCACGCGCCTCGGTCACTTTCTCGTAGGTCGAACTTTCGTGTTCGGCATAACCTTTGACAGTTGCGACCATATTGGGAATCAGGTCCATGCGGCGCTGATACTGCACTTCGACCTTCGCCCATGCCTGCTCTACCTGCTGGTCGAGGGTAACCATATTGTTGTAGGTCGAGCAGCCGCTCGTGCCAAGCAGCAATACAAGTATTACGACTACGCCAATCCAGATATATTTCTTCATAAAAGGAATTATTTAAGTTTGCGGAGGAGAGCCGAGAGGCTTACGCGGTCGTGGATGAGCTTGTGAAGGTCAGCGACGGCAACACGTGTCTGTTCCATGGAATCACGCTCGCGGAGAGTGACTGTATTGTCCTCAAGAGTCTGGTGGTCGACAGTGATGCAGTACGGAGTACCGATTGCATCCTGACGGCGGTAACGCTTGCCGATTGCATCTTTCTCTTCATAGTGTGTTGCGAAGTCGAATTTAAGCTCATCGACAATCTCGCGTGCTTTTTCAGGAAGACCGTCTTTACGGACAAGAGGCAGCACGGCGCATTTCACCGGTGCGAGAGGTGCCGGGAGGTGAAGCACTACGCGGGTGTCGCCTCCGGGAAGCTGTTCTTCCTCGTACGAGGAGCAGAGCACGCTCAGGAACATACGGTCAACACCGATTGATGTCTCAATCACATAGGGAGTGTAGCTCTCGTTGAGCTCGGGGTCGAAATACTGTATTTTCTTGCCAGAGAATTTCTCGTGCTGCGAGAGGTCGAAGTTCGTGCGCGAATGCACGCCCTCCACTTCCTTGAAGCCGAAAGGCATCTGGAACTCGATATCGGTGGCTGCATTGGCGTAGTGGGCAAGTTTCTCGTGGTCGTGGAAGCGGTATTTCTCATCACCGAGACCAAGGGCCTTATGCCATTTGAGACGCCATTCTTTCCACTGCTGGAACCACTTGATTTCCTCACCGGGACGTACGAAGAACTGCATCTCCATCTGCTCGAACTCGCGCATACGGAAGATGAACTGACGGGCAACTATCTCGTTGCGGAAAGCTTTGCCAATCTGGGCGATACCGAAAGGTATGCGCATGCGGCCGGTCTTCTGCACATTGAGATAGTTCACAAAAATACCCTGCGCGGTCTCCGGACGAAGATATACTGTCATCGAACCGTCGGCGGTCGAACCCATTTCGGTCTTGAACATGAGGTTGAACTGACGCACTTCCGTCCAGTTCTTCGTACCCGAAATCGGACATACGATGCCTTCGTCGAGAATAATCTGACGCAGACCTTCGAGGTCATTGGCATTCATGGCCTGCGAGAAACGCTCGTGAAGAGCGTCGCGGTGAGCCTGATGCTCCAGCACGCGCGCATTGGTGGCACGGAACTGTGCTTCGTCGAAGGCATCGCCGAAGCGCTTGGCAGCCTTCGCCACCTCTTTATCTATCTTATCATCGATTTTGGCTATCTGGTCTTCGATGAGCACATCGGCGCGATAACGCTTCTTCGAATCGCGGTTGTCAATCAGAGGGTCATTGAACGCATCCACGTGGCCCGACGCCTTCCATATGGTAGGATGCATGAAGATGGCCGAGTCAATACCCACGATATTGTCGTGAAGCAGCGTCATGGCATCCCACCAGTAACGTTTGATATTGTTTTTGAGTTCTACACCATTCTGGCCGTAATCATAGACGGCCGACAGACCGTCGTAAATCTCGCTGGAAGGAAAGACGAAACCGTACTCCTTGGCGTGAGATACGATTTTCTTGAATACATCGTCTTGCTGTGCCATTATACTATCTAATCTATTAAAATTTCTGAATTAATGCGCAAAGGTACACATTATTGCTCAAATTACAGCCATTAAGGCATTAAAAACACTTAAAACTTCAGTCAGGAGCCCCGAATCGACCGCATGCTCGTCCTACGCCACATCGTCACTTAAGCTTACATTCTGACAATCACTGCAATACATTTCAGTATTCAAAAAACATCAAAAAAACACCTCGCAAAATTTGGTCAGCTCGCAGAAAATATCTAACTTTGCATCGCAATTCGGAAAAACGCCGGTTGCACCAACGCGAAAATAGCTCAGTTGGTAGAGCACGACCTTGCCAAGGTCGGGGTC
>CAJUKF010000062.1 GCA_910587355.1 uncultured Muribaculaceae bacterium | reverse complement strand
GGCTGTAGGCCATGCGTAGTTCATGTCGCCGCGGAGCTGCTTGCAGCTCATCACTATATGGCTGCCGCCGTAGCTCTTGCGCAGTGTGACTGTAACCTTGGGCACAGTGGCCTCACCGAAGGCATAGAGAAGCTTGGCGCCGTGGAGGATGACACCGTTGTACTCCTGACCGGTACCGGGAAGGAATCCGGGCACGTCGACGAGAGTAACCAGAGGAATGTTGAATGCGTCGCAGAAACGGACGAAGCGTGCGCCCTTGCGCGAAGCGTTGCTGTCGAGCACGCCGGCGAGATACTTGGGCTGGTTGGCCACGATACCTACGGCCTGACCGTTGAAACGTGCGAAGCCAACGATAATGTTCTTAGCGTAGTCACGCTGAACTTCGAGGAATTCGCCGTTGTCGATGATTGCGCCGATAACCTCATACATGTCGTAGGGACGGTTGGGCGAATCGGGGATGATGTCGTTGAGAGAATCCTCCAGACGGTCAATCGGGTCGTTGCACTCAACCAGCGGCGGCTCTTCGAGGTTGTTCTGGGGAATGTAGGAGAAGAGTTTACGGATGATTTTAAGGGCATCCTCGCCGTCTTCGGCTGCGAAGTGGCATACGCCGCTCTTCTGTGCGTGAACCGATGCACCGCCGAGGGCTTCCTGAGTCACATCCTCGCCGGTAACTGTCTTCACAACCTTCGGGCCGGTAAGGAACATGTAAGAGATGCCCTTGGCCATAATGGTGAAGTCGGTGAGCGCGGGTGAATAAACGGCACCGCCGGCGCAGGGACCGAGAATAGCCGAAATCTGGGGTATAACGCCAGAAGCCATGATGTTGCGCTGGAAAATCTCGGCATAGCCGGCCAGTGCGTTGATGCCTTCCTGAATACGTGCGCCGCCCGAGTCATTGAGACCGATAACAGGAGCGCCCATCTTCATGGCCATATCCATGATTTTGCAAATTTTGAGGGCCATGGTCTCGGACAGCGAACCTCCGAATACGGTGAAGTCCTGTGCGAAGACATAAACGAGACGGCCGTCGATTGTACCGTAGCCGGTTACGACACCGTCACCGAGGAATGATTTCTTTTCCTGACCGAAGTTGGTGCAGCGATGACGCACAAACATATCAAGCTCTTCAAACGACCCTTCGTCGAGGAGCTGTGCGATGCGCTCGCGGGCTGTGTATTTGCCGCGTTCGTGCTGTTTCTGAATGGCTTTCTCGCCACCGCCGAGACGTGCTTCGGCGCGAAGCTCGATGAGTTCTTTTACTTTTTCGAGTTGACTGCTCATGATATATTGGAGTGAAAAAAGCCGGGGGCGACAATGGCGCCGCCTCCGGTGAGTAGTATTTATTTCTTATTGGGGTCTTCGCAGAGTTCGATGAGTGTGCCTACGCTCGATTTGGGATGAACGAAAGCGATGTTGAGGCCTTCGGCGCCTTTGCGCGGAGCCTTGTCAATCAGACGGCAGCCTTTGCCTTCAAGCTCGCCGAGCGCGTTGGCAACGCCATCTTCAACTGCGAAAGCGATATGCTGGATGCCGCCGCGACCGCCGTTGGCAGCGATGAACTTGCTGATAGCGCTGTCTTCGGCTGTGCCTTCGAGAAGCTCGAGCTTAGTCTGGCCGACTTTGAAGAATGCTGTGCGCACTTTCTGGTCTGCGACTTCTTCGATTGCGAAGCATTTGAATCCTAACATGTTCTCGTAGAAGGGTATAGCTTCGTCGAGAGAGGGAACGGCAATGCCGATGTGTTCGATATGGGATATGTCCATAATAATTGATTTATGTGTTTTCTTATTATAGGTTAAACATCGAATATCATCATGACAGCCAAAACATTAAAAAACCGCGACCGCAGATGCATATTCCGGGGCAAATTTACGAAAAATACTTGATTTACCGCTCTTTTTATAAAGAAAAAAGTCCCGAACGCCATGACCGGCTGTTCGAGACCATAATGCGGTGAAAGATAACTGTGAATTAGTCTTCGTTTTCGATAGGAAGATGACGGTTGAAAGCCTCGCGAAATGACACCATTGTTTCCGTATTAGCTATTTCAAGCGTACGCATACGATTCTGGATAAGGTCGAGAATGTCTTCATTGCTGCGGGCATGTATCTTAACAATTACATCGTAACGACCGGTGACAACATGACATTCGGTGATTTCCTTAATTTCGGCCAGATTGCCGAGAAGCTTTTCAAGAGGAGTGCCGGGCTTCGAATTTATGCCTACATAGGCAACAACATGAAACCCCAGAGTAGCCGGCTCAATGGTGCAGTGCGAGCCTGAAATAACATTGCCGGCAATCAATCGTTGAACGCGCTGATGGACCGCGGCTCCTGAAACACCGTAATCACGCGCTATCTCGAGATACGGCGTGCGGGCATTGTCACACAGCGCATTCAGGATGGTCAGGTCAAGCTTGTCAAAATGTTGGCGTGCCATAATTAGATTTTTTGCGTCTGTTGTTTTTTTACGGAAGATTATGTGATTTGACAATAGAATCGACCAGTTTCTGTTGTCATCAGTTGTGCAATTACCAGTATTTATTTGTTTCGTTTGGTAACGTTGCAAAATTATACATTTTTTTGTAATGCTGTAATAAATAACGAAAAAAAATAACAATTTTTTTAACAATTTTTCTCAACCGCGTTCACATGGCCCACAAAGCGCTTTGCCTATCCCGGAAATTGTGGAAATTTATCAAAATCAGGGTCGCGTTTCTCGAGGAATGCCTGAGCCCCCTCCTGAGCTTCGTCCATAAGATAATACATAAGTGTCGCATCTCCTGCAAATTCCATAAGGCCGTGCTGACCATCGAGTTCGGCGTTGAGTGCTCGTTTAATCATACGGATTGCGAATGGCGAGCGTTTGATAATAGTGCGGCACCAGTCCACAACCTCGTCTTCGAGTTTTTCGAGCGGCACAACCTTGTTGACCATACCCATCTCCAGAGCCTCGGCTGCCGTGTACTGACGGCAGAGATACCATATCTCGCGTGCTTTTTTCTGCCCGACGCAACGCGCGAGGTATGACGAACCGAAACCGGCGTCAAAGCTGCCTACCTTCGGTCCGGTCTGACCGAAACGTGCGTTTTCGGAAGCGATAGTAAGGTCGCATACTACCTGCAGTACGTTGCCGCCACCGATAGCATAACCGTTGACCATGGCAATGACCGGCTTGACAAGCGAGCGTATTGCCTTGTGTATGTCGAGAACATTGAGTCGGGGCGTGCCGTCCTGGTCGCGGTAACCGCCACGTGATTTGTAGTGCTGGTCGCCGCCAGAGCAGAAAGCCTTGTCGCCCGCGCCGGTCAGCACCACTACGCGCACTTCGGGAGTATCGCGGCAATAATCAAGAGCATCGAGAATCTCCTTATTTGTGAGCGGACGGAAAGCATTGTACACCTCCGGGCGGTTGATTGTGATTTTAGCTATTCCCTCATAGAAATCGAAAAGTATGTCGGTATAGTCTTTGATTTTAGTCCAGACGCGTTCCATATATCTTGATTTTATTGTTATCTATAATTTTTCCCTGCGATACTGATAAGTGAAGCAGCGATTTGCAGCCGCTTTCAATAAAGCCCTCGGGAGAAGTGAAATATTTCAGACCGTAAGCTGCGGCAAGTTCACGCAGAGGCAGGTTCGGAGGCATTGTGAAGTACTGCTCGCGCTCGGGGAGCTGCGCCGTCGTACGCACGGTACGGAAGATATCGCCGCCTCCGTTGTCGAGCACCACCATGCGGAAATTGTCGGGAATGCCGTCTATGCTCAGTGCGGAGATATCGTAAGCGGCACTCATATCGCCGGTTACGAGCAGTGTGGTACGAGCCCCGTTAACCATGGCATCGCCTATAGCGGTGGACGTAGCGCCTTCAATACCGCTCACTCCGCGGTTCATCTCTATGCGCTGCCCGGGAAGAAAATCTACTTTCTGCGCATAACGTGCGGCCATGCCGTTGCTTACGTGAACCACCGCATCGTCACCGCACTGTAATGCCAGCTCCTTTATAAGCTCCCATACGAAACCGCCCGAATCTCTGTTCATAAAGCTGCTGACGAGAGCGCGCCACCGGCTGCGGAATTCCGGCGAGGAAACACCGGCATCCGCAAGGGCCTTGAGGAACTCCGTCGGACGGCATTCCACAATATCGGTAAGAGCGCCGAACGTGTCGTTACAGTTATCATCGAAACCAAGCGAAATATGTCTTAGGCACGGACACCGGCGCAGCCATTTCTTGAATGCGTCGGAAATCAGCGCACCGCCGGCCGTGACCACGACATCCGGACACGGCAACCCATCAAAATCATCCGCCCCGTAGTTGGGAATAGCCGTATTCGACTGTACCTCAGCATATACGGCAAGAGGCAGACTGCGCAAAAGCCGGGCATCCTCGGGCGAAACATGCATTCCGCTCAAAGCTACAAGGACGTTACTGCCGGGAGTTATGCTTCCGATGACAGAAGCGAAATCTGTCGCCGGAGTACTGCGGTGAATCAGAATCTTACGGCACGGCACCACAGGCGCATCGGAGACTTCGGGGGTAAGCGGCATCTCGAACTGCATGTTTATATGCACCGGACCCGGAATATGACCCGTCGCGGCAATCAGAGCGTCGTTTATAAGACGGTTGGCCGTACGCAGAGCTTTTTCGGAGCGTTCGTCGGGAATATCGACACTCTTGCGCACCACGGCATCAAGGGCATGGGGCTGCCTTATGGTCTGACTGTCGCGCTGGTCAATCATATCTGCGGGACGGTCGGCGGTTACGGCAATCACCGGCACACGGCGGTAATACGCCTCACTGAGTGCCGGCGCGTAGTTGAGGAGAGCCGACCCCGACGTACATACGGCAGCCACCGGTGTATCGGTGGCCAAAGACATGCCAAGAGCCACGAAGGCCGCCGTCCGCTCGTCAATCACAGGGTGAAGTTCAAACAGGCCGCAGCGGGCGAACACCACCGTAAGAGGAGCGCAGCGCGAACCGGGCGACACAACGATATGACGTACGCCGTGGGCTGCCAGAAGGCCCGCAAGCACATGCACCGTCGGTTTGTCGATTGTTTCCATTAATATGGCAGATATTACTTTTTTGCATTTTCGAGCTAACAAAGTTAACTCGTTTTTGTTAATTTTGCAAGATACGTACATTATGCACTTGAAGATTCTGCTGACAACGGTTTGCACGTTGATATTCTCAACGATTTATGCATCAGAACATTACACTTGTTCCGAATGCGTATCTCCCGTCGTGACGTCAGCCGACACTCTGTCATTGTCGCCAGATACCGTTCCGCTCAATGCCGCCGCTGCCAAACGCAAAGGAATCATCGCACGCGTGATAGAATATTTCGAGGACTCGAACAAACCGAAAAAAGATAAGAAATTCGATTTCAGCGTCATAGGCGGTCCGCACTACTCCTCAGACACAAAATTCGGCATAGGACTTGTCGCAGCCGGTATCTACCGCAGCGATACAACTCATACCGACAGCGTGTACATGACCCCCGAAAGCAATGTGGCCATCTATGCCGACGCAACCACAAGCATGTTTTTCAAACTCGGCATACGCGGCACGCACATCTTCAAGGATGACCTGGCAAGAATGAGATACGATGTCAATTTCGCGTCTATCGCATCAAAATTCTGGGGCATAGGCTATGAGAACAATATCAGCAATGACAACGAAAGCCGATATAAGTATCTGTGCTCAGACACACGGTTTGATTACATCGTTCGCGTGGCCGAAAATCTATACATAGGGCCGACCGTGGCATTCAACTATGTGAACGGCCATGATTTCCGCAAACCGTGGCTGCTCGAAGGCGAAAACAGACGCACATTCAACTTAGGCGTTGGGTTTACGGCCGAATATGATACCCGCGACTGTCTCACGGCTGCAACACGAGGGTGGTATATACGTCTCGACCAGCGCTTCAATCCTCGTCTTCTCTTCAATAAATACTCTTTTTCACTCACCGAAGTAAATGTATCGGGATTCTGGCCGGCATGGCGCGGCGCCATAATCGCCGCACAGGTGCACGGCCGCATCACATACGGCAATACTCCATGGGGCTTGCTTTCCACTCTCGGCGGAAGCAACAATATGCGCGGCTATTTTGAAGGCCGCTACCGCGACAAATCGGAAATTGACGCGTGTCTGGAGTTGCGCCAGCATGTATGGCGACGAAACGGCATTGTACTTTGGGTCGGAGCCGGCACGGTATTCCCCAGATTTTCGGCCTTCCGCTGGAACCATGTGCTGCCAAATTACGGCATCGGATACCGGTGGGAATTCAAAAAACGGATGAACGTGCGCCTCGACCTCGGCTTCGGACGTCACCAGACCGGTTTTATTTTCAGTATCAATGAAGCTTTCTGAGTATAAAAATACACAGCATCACACTCTTTTGCCGGTTCTGTTGCTGTGGGCCGTTCCTTTATTGCTGATTGTACCCAACATTTGGCTCGACATAACAGAGCCGTACACCGTGGCCGAAAAGGCCGTCAACGCCCTGCTGCCTCTGGGCATATATTTTCTCATAATGTCCTTCTGGCGCCGCAATGCAATCGCGGCGCTCTGCCTTATACCGGTAATGATACTGGCGGCATTCCAGATTGTGCTCCTTTTTCTTTACGGCGAATCAATCATCGCCATAGATATGTTTCTCAACGTGCTCACCACCAATGTGCACGAAGCCACAGAGCTGTTGCGCAATCTCGGCATAGCAATAATAACCGTGCTCGTGCTCTATCTGCCGGTGATTGTGCTCTCAATAATAGCCGTGTGCCGTCACTGCCGTCTGTCGGAGCATGAGCGTCACGCCGGCCTTGTCACAGGAACGACAATCACACTCACAGGAATCGTGACACTGATTGTCGCTCTATGCGGCAGTCAAGGCTATAATGCATCGCGCAGACTCTTTCCGCTCAATGTGAGCTGCAACATGTTCTCCGCCGCCGAGCGCTTTGAGGCTGCAAAAAACTATTATACCGCCTCCGAAGACTATACTTTCAATGCCACATCCGCACCCACTGACAGCATACCGCCCGTATTCGTGCTCGTAATAGGCGAGACATCGCGTGCCGACAACTGGCAGCTCAACGGCTATGACCGACCCACGAATCCATGTCTTAGCCGCCGCGACGGCATCGTATCATTTAGTCGGGCTCTGAGCGAAAGCAACACCACACACAAAAGCGTGCCGCTGCTCATGTCGGCGCTCGACTGCGAGGACTTCGCCGACTCAATTTTCTGCGTACGCGGCATTATCGACACCTTCGCTGAAGCCGGCTATTCGACAGTCTGGCTGTCGAATCAGCGCCGAAACAATTCGCTCATCGACTTTTTCGGCAGCCGGGCCCGCTCCCACCGCTTTCTGACCGACGACGGCAACCGACATTTTGACATGGAGCTTGTTACGCATCTCAAATCCGCTATCGACAGTACATGTAGCCGACCTGTATTCGCCGTTCTTCATACTTACGGGTCGCACTTCAATTATAAGGAACGATATCCGGCAGAATACGCATATTTTCTGCCCGAACCCTCGGCAGAGGCGGAGGCAGCCAACCGCGACGGTCTGATTAACGCTTACGACAACACGATTCTCTACACCGATGCCGTACTTGACAGCATCATGAACACACTCGAAGCCACCGGACGACCGGCTGCCCTGCTCTATCTTGCAGACCATGGCGAAGACATATTCGATGACAACCGCCACCGATTTCTTCATGCTTCCCCTACCCCAACCTACTGGCAGATTCACGTGCCTATGGTACTGTGGATAAACTGTGCCATGCGACAGACACGCCATGGTCTCTATGAGACAGCTTTGGCCAACAGGAATCGCAATGTATCCTCAAGCCGCTCAGCCTTCCACACCCTTGTCTCACTTGCCGGAGTAAACACTCCGCAACTCAAACCAGATGCATCACTCGTGAGCAAGTCATACCGAGAGCCACGACGTGTTTACCTCAACGACTACAATGAAGCCGTCACACTTGAAGAATCAGGTCTCAAAAAGCAAGACTTTGAAATGCTCGAAAAGCATGGAATAAGTGCAAAATAAGTATTTCTTTTTTGCATCTGACCAATTAGACACACTACATAGGCAAGTGTAAGAATGAATGCCACAAAAGACTGAATCTGATATTTGGATTAATATTAAATGAAAGAGTCCGGCATTATACCGGACTCTTTCTATCATTGGTCTATTATAACCTTTTTTATTCTGTTGCAGCCAGACACTGCAACATTCATACGGCAAGTCAATCAGTTGAGAGCCTTGCTGATATTGTAGTTGGCAAACTCGAGGTCGTTGGCAGCCTGCTTGGCAAGCTTGGAATCGAGACGCACAGCCTGACGGAGATTGGTGTTGAGCATCGATTCGTTGTTTGTACGGGCTCCGAGGATAGCCATCAGATAGTATGTGGTCGCATCGGGAGCGTCGATAGCTGCAAGAGTAGATTTTGCCTTGCTGTAATCTTTGGTAAGAATCTGAGCAAGAGCGGCGTTATTGCTCTTTGTGTCGCCAAATGCGCGAACAGCGGCTGCTGCGTCACCTTTCTTAAGGTAGTAAACACCGAGTGCGCCACCGAGTTCCTTGACACCTGCGGCAGAACCGAAGAGCTGGTCAGCTTTTGCGTAATTGCCGTTGAGGAGTTCAATAAGACCGAGGTTCATAGCAGGCTCGGGATTGTTGCCCATCGAAGCTGCTTTGGAGAATGAAGCCTTGGCTGCGTTGTAGTCTTTGTCGGCAAACTGTGCCATACCGAGGTCATTCCATGTGCGGTAGTCATTGGGGTAGAGACGGGCAGCAGTATCGTAGATTTTGAGTTTCTGATTGTTGTCATCGGTGAGCGAAGCCGCATAGAGAATTTCCTCTACATTGAGCTTTGAGGGGTCAGTGGCAAAGAGCTGCTTGATTTCGGCGTCGCTCTTGCCGATTACGTTAACAGAAGCCGTGATGCGCGAGTAGCGGAGCTGCGGAAGAATTTCGTCGGCAAGCTGCTCGAATACGTTGGAGATGTTGCGGATTTCACGTTCGCGCTGTTCGGGGTCTTTGTACATAGAGAGAACGCTGAGGATGAGGTCTTTGTCCTGAATGTTGCTCTGCTGAACAAGTTTCTGGAAGCCTTCCCAGTCCTGAGCGGTGAACTGAGCGGTGAGTTCGCCGAACTCGGTGATTTTGTCTTTCTTGAGCTGCTTCTCCATGTAGTCCTTGGTGTTCTTCTCACGATTTTCGGCGAGTTTAGTGTTGAGTTTCACACCACCGTCGGGCGAAGCGTAAGAAGAAATATTGATTTCCTCGAGGACACGGGAGGTGTCGCCGTTGGCAGCTTTGATTTCTTTCTGGAGTTCAACCATGGCATCGGTCTTGAGCTGACCGGCACGGATATTGGCCTGATTGATGAGGAACATAATGTCGGCAGCGTATTTTTCATTGATAATGCGCTGGAATTTATCGGGAGCGATAGCCGGAGCAACAGTAGCTGCGTCAGCGAGGGCTGCTGTGGCGATGACACCGTCGGCAACCTTCACACGGGGAAGCACATACTTCTTGCCGTTCTGGTCCACATTGAAATCAAGATAGAGTTCACTCTTTGCCATTTCCGGCTGATAAGTGAAGTTGACAGGGATTGTGGCGTAGCCGCCTTTGTCGTAAGAAATCACGGTATAGTTGCCGCGGACTTTCTCTCCCTGGAATGTGTAAGGCTGAGAAGTTGCTTCCTGTCCGTTATAAACAAGAGTAGGAGTTACCGTCACCTCGGCGTTCTTTACAAAGAATTTTGCAGGGATTTTGGCGCTCACGCGTGCCGGAACATTGACACCGACAACTTCGAGAGGGTCAGGGGTTACACTGAAATAATCAGCACTGAACTTGCCCATCTTCTTGCCGCAGGAAGAAAGCGACAATGCTACACCAAGCAAGAGCACATAGCAGAATTTACGATTCATAATCGAATTATGTTTAAAAAATAGAATATATTCTTTGCGCAAAGATACTAATTTATTTTCACTTCCAATCTATCTGACACGGATATTTTTTATGCAAATTATGCAGTTCGCCCTCTCCGCTGAAAATCTCTGTCCGCCACACAAAAGTTATGGGGAAATTACTTGCGGACAATATGATTTACCATAAAATTTTTTCAGTTAATCCACCCCGGCCAAGCCCTCCCGAATAGCGGCGGAGATTATTGACTAATCTTTAGATATGAGAGAGATATGAGAGAGATATGAGAGTTCCCAAGAGTTTATATTACATGGGCACAACCGGGCCTTTTCCCAAAGGACGGCAATCAGACACCCGATGATTAATCTGACTGTTTTGTCCCCTTTCTGTTTCGCGGATGGTGATTGAGAATTTCCTCGCGCAGACGTGTGTTGTCGAGATGCAGATATATTTCTGTCGTCGAGATTGACTCATGCCCGAGCATAGCCTGGATGGCGCGCAGATTGGCGCCCCCTTCGAGCAGATGCGTGGCAAAGGAGTGGCGCAGGGTATGAGGCGATATCGTTTTTTTGATACCGGCCGCCTCGGCAAGCTGTCGAACAATATAAAACACCATTACGCGCGTCAGATGTGCACCGCGTATGTTGAGAAACAGATAATCTTCCTCACCTGGCTTTGCCGTCTCGCCCCGCTGTGCGCGCTCCTCGAGATACAAGTCTATCTGCTCTATTGCCTGGGGGCTCATGGGCACCATACGCTCTTTCGAGCCTTTGCCGGCCACTATCACATATCCTTCGTCAAGAAACACACGGCGACGTTCGAGTGTGCAGAGTTCAGTCACGCGCAGACCCGAGCCATACAGAGTCTCGATAATGGCACGGTTGCGACGTCCTGTAGGCGAATAAAGGTCTATGGCATCAATCATTCTGTCGATTTCCTGAACGCTCAGCACTTCGGGGAGATGACGGCCCGGCCGTGGAGCTTCTATCAGTTCCGACGGATTTTTCTCGTTTATACCTTCTATGACAAGGTATTTGTAAAACGATTTGATACCCGACACAATGCGGGCCTGTGTGCGCTGGGCTATCCCGAGGTCATGGAGTGCAAAAATAAAGTCGTGGAGATTCTGCTCGGTGGCGTCAGGCGCTTCGATACCGGCCTCAGCAAGCCATGCCGCAAGACGGTCTACATCGGCCATATAGGCCATACGAGTATTTTCGCTCAGACGCCGTTCAAGAAGCATGAAAGCCTCGTAATGAGGACGTACATCTCTATACGTGCTCATAGCGTGCCTTGTTCTACGCAGCGCGCTATACGGTCGAGCATTGCGTCGTTTTCGTCTTTATTGGGATTGTATGAACTTTTGAGACTCACACCGAAGAGTTTTCCGAAGCCCTGCCAGAAAGTGGCACGGAATGTACCGAGAAAGGCTTTCACTATATCGTAACTCGACTGATGCGTCTCGCGCTGTATGAGTTTAATCAGCACTTTGGCCTGTCGCTTGCTGAACTTCTTCAGCACAGGTTTGTACTGCTTGAACAGCGAACTCTCCATCTGCTTGAGATACTCCTCACGCTCCTTCTGTGTAGGAAAAGTCTCGATATATTCATAGGTCTCCACGAGTGTTTCGGCAATAAGTTTTGCATATGGAAGCGTAAGTTTCACATCACGCACCGTACGCCAGTAGAATTCCTCCTGCTTCTTATTCTTGAACTTCATGGGAGGATATACTGTAAGGTCCCGCAGGAAAATAACCATAACGGTGTCGCCTTCCTCGTCCACCCGCCACGAATATCCGCGGTAGGGATTACGCTGCACCGAAGGAGTGGCCTCGGCGAGTTCACGGGCCACCGCAACCTTGTCGTCGGCCTTAGTGCCCCGTGCCTCGGTGCCCGGAATAAAGATGAAAAGTATCAGGAATAAGAGGAGATGCTTCATAAACAAAAAGGACGTCGGCTTTAGCGACGCCCTCTTGTGACTCGTACAGGATTCAAACCTGTAACCTTCTGATCCGTAGTCAGATGCTCTATTCAGTT
>CAJUKF010000061.1 GCA_910587355.1 uncultured Muribaculaceae bacterium | reverse complement strand
ACACTATACGCCTGACATCATCGCTCACCAACTGGAAAAATCCGCTGGCCCGTTATTATATTATATAATGCTGTATCAGTAGTTGTCGGCCTTACGCTGGAACCAACCCTGGTCCGCGCCGCAGACCGGACAGCGTTTCGGAGCTGCCTTGGCGGTAATTGTGAAGCCGCAGCGGCGGCATTGCCATTCAATCGGTTCTGGCTCTTCGAACTCCGTGCCGCTCTCGAGACGCTCAAGCAGTTTCACATATCGTGCTTCATGCACCTGCTCAACTTTGGCGACCAGGCGGAAAGTATTGGCAATCTGGGGAAAACCTTCATCCTGTGCCGTTTTCGCAAAGTTTTCATAGAGGTCGCCCCACTCTTCGCGCTCGCCGGCAGCGGCTTCTGCAAGATTTTTCTTTGTATCGCCTACCACGCCTGCCGGATATCCGGCAGTGATTTCGACAGTACCGCCTTCGAGAAGACTGAAAAACTGGCGTGCATGACTGAGTTCCTGTTCGGCAGGCTCCATGAAGACGGCTGCAATCTGTTCGTAGCCTTCCTCACGGGCTTTTTCAGCAAAGAGAGTATATCGGGAACGAGCCTGACTCTCGCCTGCGAAAGATGCAAGCAGATTATGCTCGGTGCGGGTGCCCCTAATGCTTTTCTTTTCCATAATTATTGCGTTTTTTACTTGTTCCTTATATTTAATATGTCCGGAAATTAAAAAAAGTTTGGGCCGGACTATCGAAAATCGCGCAACCGCTTCTGCAGTTTGCGTCGGGCCAGAAAGATTCGGCTTTTCACCGTACCCAGCGGTAAATTCATCGTCTTGGCGATTTCGGCATATTTATATCCGGAAAGGAACATCGAGAAAGGAACGCGCAACTCCTCGGCGAACGACCCAAGCATATCCATTATTTCATGAGCCGAAAAAGTCCCTTCGGGAGTATCAATCCCCGAACCCTGCGCAAAATTGAGCATATACATGTCCTCGCTGTGGTCGACAAACACGGCCGAACGCGCCTGCCTGCGGTACTTATTGATGAAAAGATTCCTCATGATAGTGAACACCCATCCCTTGAAATTCACATTATCTATATACTTGTCTTCATTATCGAGCACCTTGAGGGTCGTATCCTGCAGGAGGTCGTAAGCATCGTCGCGGTTCGAAGTAAGTGTATATGCAAAGTTGAGCATATTTCGTTGTATGTCGAGTAGTTTCGACTGGAAAAGTTCAGAAGTCATAGTGGCCGTATTATAAGTATTATATATGTTTTTATAAATCGCAGAGTCGTGGGCGAATTTCTTCCTTATCTGAAAAATTCACTCGGTAAAGGCTTAACACTTCCATGAAGCCAAAAGGTCTCGTAATTAGTCTTTTTTTATCTTTTTTAGCCTACAATCTCATTATTCAGTTAAAAAACAGCGCTCTGACGACCTCTAAAGGCCATCAGAGCGCGCAGAATTATGTTTTCAGCTCTTATTTACGGAGCCATAAGCAATTTCAGATAGTTTTCATGAGTTCTTCGACAGCTTTCTTAAGCTGGAGGTCATTGCCCGAAACTTTTTCGGCAGGTGTATTGTACACTTCGATGTCGGGATTAAGCTGTTTGTTCTCCAGCGGCTCGCCGTTGCGGTCGAGGGAAGTAACCTGAGGAATACCGAAAACTATGGCGGGGTCAATCTGCGTTTCCCACCACACAGCCGTCATCGTGCCGGGAACGGGCGCGCCGACGAGCTTGCCGATGCCAAGAGTCTTGTAGGTATAAGGTGTGCCGTGAGCATCGGAGTAGTTAGCTTCGTTGACAAGCATGACCGACGGTTTGGTCCACTGCGAGAACGGGTCGGAGCCGATGTACTGTCCGCGGGGCGAATAGCGCACGTACTCCTTTCCGCTGAGCAACAGGGCCACATCGTTATGGAGCCAGCCGCCACCGTTGAAACGCGTGTCAACCACTACAGCATCGCAATTGCGGTATTTGCCGAGCAGACGCGAATAAACGGTCTGGAAGCTTTCGTTGTTCATACCCTGGATATGCACATAACCGATACGGCCGCCCGAGAGACTGTCGACAAGTTTTTCGTTACGTTCAACCCACATGTCGTAGCGGAGACCGCGTTCGAAACCGGCAGAAGCGGGACGTACCTCAACAGTACGCTGCTTGCCGTCGTGCTCTACGGTGATACGTGTCTTGCGGCCTGCCTTGCCGGCAAGCAGAGGATAGTAATCTTTTCCGGGTTCTATTTCCACCCCATCGATTGCGAGGATTATATCACCGGCCTTCACATCTGCCTTGGCTGCGGAAAGAGGACTTCGGGGCATGATGCTGTCGATACGGAGACCCTTCCCAGTATACGAGGGGTCGTAGAAAGCACAGAGCGTAGCTGTCTGCATAGCACCGCCGCCGAGACGGCCGGAAGCACCGGTATGCGATGCATTGAGTTCACCCAGAAGTTCGCTCAGCATGATGCCGAAATCAAGGTTATTGTTGATATAGGGCAGGAACTTGCGATATGCCTTCCCGTAGCCTTCCCAGTCTACACCGTGAAGATTCTTGTCGTAGAATTTATCTTTCACCTGCTGCCATACGTGGTCGTAGATATATTCACGCTCAAGCGAGGGCTGGCGGTCGTAGGGGGCGTTGAATTCGATAGTCTCCACACTTCCCGAACCGAGGTTCACCTTAGCGAGATTTCCGTGAGCGAACACATAGAGGTTATCGCCCTTCTTGTCAGGAGTGAGCCCGCTTGAAATGCCACCCGACAGCACTTTTGTGTTGCCCTTGCGCATATCGCGCTCATAGAGATTCCAGCCGCCTTCGGTCGATGCGGCCACATAATAGAGTTTGTCGCCTTTAGACGAGAGATAATAGTCGAGCATGTTCGATGATGAACCGGTGAGACGCTCGGTGCGGTAACGGCGGTTGGCAAGGTCGAATTTGAATTTCTTATCTTTCTTCTCCTTTGCTTTCTCGGCTTTCTTGTCGGCTTTCTCTTTGTCTTTCTCGCTCACGCTCTCGTCGTCTTCGTCATAGCCTTTCTCCTCTTTCTCGGCAAGAGCGGCATCTTCCTCGTTCATATGGAAGCGGTCGAACGTCTCGCCGTCGAGAATCATCAGAAGCACGTCCGACTGGTTGCCCCAGCTGCCGTGGCTCTTCATGCCGTAGCGGCCCGAGAGATATGTGATGGCCTTGCCGTCGAGCGCCCAGCGGGGAGCGCCGTCGGAGTAACCGCTTTCAGTGAGGTCGACAACCTGAGAGCCATCTGCGGCTACAAGTGCGATATCCGAATTGTTCCAGCCGCCTACGCCTATATAGCTTGCAAGGAGCCATTTGCTGTCGGGACTCCAGGTGAACGAAACATCACCGTCGGTATACGAATAATTGTACTTGCCGTCGAGAACGGTCTTCACTTCTTTCGATTTCACGTCAATAACACGCAGAGTTGTACGGTCTTCGAGGAAAGCCACTTTTTTGCCGTCGGGACTGAATTCAGGCTGCTGGGCCTGCCCTGCCGCAGAGTAAAGAGGTTCCTCGACTATTTCGGTAGCATAGGCAAAGGTCTTTTCCTTGTCATTCTTGATTCTGGCAGTGTAAAGAGCCCAGTGACCGTCGCGCTCCGAATCATAGACCATCATGCGTCCGTCGTCGGAGAAGCTCACGTTGCGCTCCTGGCCGGGAGTATTTGTAATACGCTTCGTAGTGGGGTATTTGTTGTTTGTCACATACACCTCTCCACGTACGGTGAAGGCCACCTCCTCGTCGTTTGGCGACGGAACGAGTGAGTTGGCACCCGAAGTGATGAACGACTTCACGGTGTCGCCGTCGAAGTCGTCGGTAACAATGTCGACTGCGACTTTGACGGGCTGGCCGTTGCCGGTGATTGTATAAATCTCACCGTCGTAGCTGTAAGCAAGCACATTGCCGTCGGCGCTGGCCGAAAGCGAGCGCACGGGAGCTTCCTTGTAATGGGTTACTTCCGTGAGATTATTCGACCCGAGCTGACCTTTATAGATGTTGAGCGCGCCGTTTCGCTCGCTGGTGTAGGCATAGCTCTTGCCGTCCTTGCCGAGCCACACGGGGTTGCGGTCGGTGCCTTTGTAATCGGAAATACGGGTGAATTTGCCGTCCTTATATAAATGTATATCGGTGGTACCCGATGACTGCTCATGCTTGCGGAACGCATTCTCGAAACCCTTGCAGTCCTCGAAGAGGATGGCTCCGTCGGGGCCGACGGCAACAGCACGCATATCGAGCGACAGGAACATCTCGGGGCGCGAGCCTTCCTTGATATTCACTTTATAAGTCTGACCCGAGAAAGGAGCGTTGAGGTCGTTCTTATCAGGCAGAACGGAGCCAGCGAAAAGTACGGTCGAATCATTGAGCCATGCCAGAGGCACTTCGGAGCCGCTGTGAGTGGTCACGCGCCGTGGTGTGCCGCCGTTTGCAGCGACAACATATATATCGTTGCTGCCCATGCGGTTGCTGAAGAATGCGATTTTAGAGCCGTCGGGGCTCCAGACCGGACAGGAGTCATAGCCCGGGTCGGTGGTAATACGCAAAGCTCGTCCGCCGGCTGCCGAAACGGTGTAGACATCGCCTTTGTAAGTGAAGGCGATTGTATGGCCGTCAGGCGATATGGCGGTGTTACGCAGCCACAGCGGAGCTTCGGCGGCAAATGCTCCGGCAGCGGCAAGCGATGCACATAATGTGATAATGAATTTCTTCATGTTATTGGTGTGTTACTGATAGATTGTCGTTTATATAGACGCAAATACTGCGTCAAAATTACAAAAAAAGCGATGAAAATAAAAATATGCCCCATCAGATTCGTGATATGTCGCCGCGGTTGCGTACCTTTGTGCTTTGTGAACGCTTAACGAAATGAAAAAACATATACTCACAGGCGCCGCAGCAGCTCTTATGCTCACAGCCTCCGCACAGACCGACAACACCGGCAACGAGGCGCTGCTCACCACAGGGCGCCTAATGGCAACACAAGGTAATTACACCGGAGTTCTCGACAGGCTCAGGCTCGTGGACAGGAATGCGCTCTCCGCCGACAGACGCATGGAAGTGGCTCTTGACGAAGCACGGTGGCTTTATGGCGCGGGCCTTTACAACCGTGCCTACGACGCTTTCTCGGCATTTGTGAAGCTATATCCCTTCAGCACATACCGTACGACGGCCCGGAAGGGCGCGGCCGATTGTCTCTTTGCAGCAGGCGACTACACCGGGGCGTACGACATATATTCCGGCATTGACACAAAGGGCCTCAACAAGGCCGAAGCCGCCGAATGCGCCTATCGTTCAGGCATATCGGCCCTCGAGACAGGCAAAAACGGTGCCGCAACACATTTCATGCAGTCAGTGGGATACGGACCGCTCCGCTCGGCATCATATTTCTATCTCGGTAAAATCGCCTACGACAAGGGCGACTACACCGCTGCCCTGCGCAATTTCAAGAACGTGAACACCTACGAGGCTCCCGGCAACCGGGCCGGCCTGTATCTTGCGGCTATCGATTTCGTTCAGGGCAATTATGCCCAGGCACTCGCCACGGCACGCCGCGAGCTGCGCACACCGGGCCTTGACAACGAGACTGTCGGCGAACTCAACCGTATCGCCGGTGAATCGCTTTACCGCCAGGATGACAACAACGAAGCCTGCGAATATCTCCGCAAATACGTGAAGCTCGTCGCAGAGCCGCTTCCCTCGGCACTTTACATCCTCGGCATCGATGCCTTCAACAACGGCGAATACACAAAAGCCCTCGAATACATGCGCCCCGTCACCGAACGCGGAGAGGGCGCACTGCGCCAGTCGGCATATCTGTATGCCGGACAATGTCTGCTCGAGGGAGGCGACACCGACACCGCCCTGCTCGCCTTCGACAAGGCCACACAGGATGATTTCGACCCGGAAGTGCGCGAAGCCGCCTATTACAATTACGCCGCGGCCCGTCTGGCCGGAGCAACGCTTCCCTTCTCCTCCTCTGCCGAAACTTTCGAAAAATTTCTCCGGCTCTATCCCTCGGGACCCTATTCCGACCGTGTCGCAGCCTATCTCGCATCGGGATACATGGCCGACAACGACTATGAGCGCGCCTTAGAGCGCATAAACTCCATATCATCGCCATCTCAGGGCATACTCGGCGCCAAGCAGCGCATACTCTATACCCTCGGCCTCAAATCCCTCCGCGAAGGCGATGCAGCTCAGGCCAGGACATATCTCGACGAAGCTGCGGCACTTGCCAAATCAGGGCCCGAGCTGGCCAACGAAGTAACTCTCGCCCAGGGACAGACCCTTTACGCTCTGGGCGACGTGCGTCAGGCCGCAGGCAAATACCGCAGCTATCTCCGCTCTGCCGGAAAAAACGACATAAACCGTCCAGTGGCACTCTACGGACTCGCGTATTCCTTATATAAGGGAGGCGATGCATCGGGTGCCGCGACATATTTCGCACAGGCCGCCGAAACACTCGGAGAAGCCTCGGCACGCGCCGATGCCCTCAACCGCCTCGGTGACATAGCCGGTGCCAAAGCCGATTTCGCAGGTGCCGCACAATATTTTGCAAAGGCTTTCAGTGCCAACCCCTCGGCCGGCGACTATGCAGCGCTCAACGAAGCCCGAATGAAGGGCTACATGCGCGACTATCAGGGCAAGCTCGACGCTCTCCGCACTTTCGAGCGCGACTTCTCCTCGTCGGTGCTCATGCCGGACGCCCTTCTTGAAATCACAGAGGCTCAGATAAGTCTCGGCCGCAACGCCGACGCCGTAGAGACTTACCGCACCCTCATCTCCCGATACCCCAAGACCGCCCAGGGCCGTCGCGGCTACCTCCAGATGGCCATGACGCTGCTCGACATGGGCCGCAACAGCGATGCCGAAGACGCTTACCGTGCCGTCATTCAGCAATACCCCACCTCAGAAGAAGCCGCGCAGGCCTCATCGCTACTGAAGACTCTCTGCGCTGATGCAGGCCGCGGCGACGAATACCTCAAATTCATCAAGTCGGTCGACAACGCCCCTCAGGTATCGGCTGACGACGAGGAAGAACTCACCTATAGTTCGGCAATGACCGCACTCCGGCAGAACGGAAACACTATCCGTCTCGAAGAATTCGTAGAACGCTATCCAAATTCGCCCCGTGCCGCCGAGGCTCTCGGGACAATGCTTGCCAAAGCCCGAGAAAAGGACGACAAAAGCGCAGCCGCTGATTATGCGGCACGCATCATAGAGCGATACCCCGACAGCAAAGCCGCCGAGCAGGCATACATAACGCAGGCTCAGGCCTCATATTCCGCAGGCGACCTTCCGGGCGCGCTTCAGCTCTATCAGGCACTGGCACAGAAAGCCTCGGATGCCTCTACGGCCACCGCCGCACGCATGGGTGTGATGCGCACGGCCCGCGACATGGGCAACTACGACCTGGCCGGCATGACGGCCGACGCCATAATAGCTTCGTCAGCCGAACCTGCTGAAATGTCCGAAGCCAAGTTCACAAAAGCCAAGGCTCTTGATGCCGCCGGAAACACCAAGGCCGCTATCAGTCTGTGGCAGGAAATGGCCGACAACACCGCCGACCTTTTCGGAGCGAAGAGCGCCTTTGAAGCCGCCGATGCCCTGCACCGCTCCAACGAAGATGCAAAAGCACTCAAAGCCGCAAAAAAATTCGTTCAGTCGGGTTCGCCGCACCGCTATTGGGTCGCCCGAGGATTCATTCTGCTGAGCGACATCTACTCAGCCACCGGCAAAGACCTCGAAGCACGCGAGTACCTCAAAGCTCTCCGCGACAATTATCCGGGCAACGAACCCGATATCTTCATGATGATTGAACAACGTCTGGCCGACAAAAAGAACTGAACCATGCTTACACGCTCATTTATCGCCTTAATATGTATGGGGGCGGCCATGACTGCCGCAGCCCAGGACCTAACCACCGAAATCACCGTTGACCGCACAGTGGTTACGGACCTACCCGACGCAGAACCGCTCAAATCGGTCTTCCCGGTAATGCCGCAGCTTCCGGCTACAGACTTCCGTCTGCAGCCTGCTATGTACAGCCGCGCATCTGTTTTCAGCCCTTTGGCCGGAAATCTCAACGCACCGCTCTACACCGGCATCAATGCGCCTCTCGACTACCGCGGATATGCTTTCGGAGGTTATTTCCCCGCCTTCAACGCTGAAGCCGCCCTCGGCTACCGCTTCGTGAACACCAAGGACACTCAGGCCGGCGCGGCTCTGAGCTACAACGGCTTCTCCTATAAATCAAAGCTTCAGGAGCCCGAAACGACAGTCAGCTCCAACACATTCCGCGCACAGGCCGATGCCTCGCACCGGTTCGATGCCGGCGCCACTGTCACTGCATACGTCGACTATATGTACTCCGCCCTTAAATCGCCGCTCTTTGCAGCGGAGGCGCAGAAACAGAATATCAGCGCGTTCCGTGCTTCCGCCGGAGTTTCGGGCGGCAAGCGCATCGCATATGACATAGACCTCGGTTACAGCCACTTCGGGCTTGGCAAAGACATCGTGAACAGATTCGGTACAAACATAGCCCCGGCATCCGACGACCGCTTCGGCATCGACGGCATCGTATCTTTCGCCATGGGACACGAAGGGAACACCGCATTTGCGCTCGGTCTCGGCGCCGATTTTCTCAAGTCGACCGGATTCAAGCCGGGCGAATTCGATGTCACCCCTGTCGACGAGACTTCGGGCATAATCAAAATCAACCCGGCGCTCCGCTATGCCGGCAAAAAAGCAAGTGTCAAAATCGGCGCAATCATCAATTTCGGCGTAAACTCGCCAGACAAAGTATTCCATATCGCTCCAGACGTGACATTATGCTGGACACCTTCGGGTGCCTTCGACGCCTATGTGACAGCCGATGGCGGAGAACGTTTCAACGACCTCCGCTGGAAGTATGAGCAGAGTGTCTTCGCGGCCGGAGCAACCGCTTCAACGCGCTCTTTCACCAAGCTGCGCAGCCGCATCGGATTCAACGCGCATCTGTTCGATGATTTCCGCATCGGAGCCTTTGCCGGATACGGATATGTGAACAATCTGCCTGTGTACGCCCTCACGCTTCGCGGAGCGGACGCAACCGGCTCGGCCCTTCTTCCGCTCATATTCGCCACAGAGAGAGCGAAAAGCTGGTATTTCGGCGGAAACATAGGCTATGACTTCCGACGTTATGCAAGTATCAGCGCCGAAGGCCGCTACTATACAAAAGGCGATTTCAGCTCCGCCGACCGCGCGCATATGGTGCTCGACGCATCGCTTAAGATTTTCCCAATAGAAAAACTCTCGTTCGAGGCGACCTACACCCTCCGTGCACGCCGTCACTACACTGCTCCCCTCGTTGGTTGCGTCAACATGCACAACAGCAGTCTGCTCGGACTGACGGCAAACTATGCTATTACGGAGCGATTCAGCGCGTTTGCTTCGGTGCGCAACCTGCTCAACCGCCGGTGCCTGTCGACACCGCTCGTCGAATCGCGTCCGCTCCACGGCCTTGTAGGAGTTTCGTATCTTTTCTGACACGTGACTGCACATTCACACGCCTCCGTAAGGAGCCGTAAATAAAAAAACGGCCCCTTTTTAGCTTCCGTGTGGATAATTTTCACTATATTTGCGAGCCAAATCAATACTTGAAATATTTATTAATAATTTAACCATATTTATTACATGCAAAGCAAAGGAAAATTAGGCAGCATCGTAGCCGGTGTTATCGCTGTTTTCTTGGCGCTCGTATGTCTGTTCTATCTCTCGTTCACTTTCATCTCCAGCAAGTACGAGAATCAGGCCGCTGCCTTCGCCACAGCCGAATCCGGCAACAACGATGAAGCCTACAACCGCGCCTACAAGCACTACATGGACTCGCTCGGCGAGGAAAAAGTGTACATGGGCTATTACACTCTCAATGACGTACGCAAATGGGGCGTGGGCCTCGGCCTTGACCTCAAGGGCGGTATGAACGTGATTCTTCAGGTTGACATGCCCGACATGCTCCGCTCGATGAAGGCCGGCCAGACCGACTCCGTATTCGAAGCCGCCCTCGCCGGTGCCGACAAAATGGTCGCAAGCCATCAGAGCGACGACTTTGTAAGCTCGTTCATTGAGCTCTACCGCAAATCGAAGCCACAGGCCGACTTCTCGGTCGTTTTCCAGGACGTGATTACACCCGGTTCTTCCGACGATGCTGTCCGCACAACACTCAAGAGTCAGGTCAAAGACCGTGTGGACAACTCTGCCACAAACGTGCTCCGCAACCGTATCGACCAATTCGGTGTCGTTTCGCCCAACATCCAGGTACTTCAGGGCAAAGACGGCCAGATTCTGCTTGAGCTCCCCGGTGTGAAAGACCACGAGCGTGTTCGCGACCTTCTCCAGCGCTCTGCAAACCTCGAGTTCTACGAGACATACCGCGCCGAGGAACTCGCAAGCTCTTTCAACTCGCTCATCAACAGCCTCGCAGCCGACACTACCGTCAACGTCGCACCTCTCACAGCCATGCTCGGTCAGGGTGCCGCTTATGGAGCTACCGTAGGCTATGCAGCCGATGCCAAGGCTCAGGATGCCATTGACGCCGTGCTCGCAACACCTCAGGCCAAAAATCTTCTTCCCTCCGACCTCCGTCTCCGCTGGGCTGTGAAACCCACTGTCCGCACCGACAACAACGGCAAGGAATACAACTACGGCTTCGCTCTCTACGCACTCCGTGCCAACGGCGGCAAACCCGCTCTTGACGGCAAGGCAGTGAGCGACGCATCGTCGAACTACGACCCGCTCCGCGGCAACGAAGTTTCGATGCGCATGAACTCCGAAGGCGCACGCAACTGGGCCCGCATCACCGGTCAGAACATAAACAAGCAGGTGGCCATAGTCCTCGATGACAAGGTATACTCCGCTCCTAACGTAAACGATAAAATCGAAGGCGGCTC
Source organism: uncultured Muribaculaceae bacterium (assembly GCA_910587355.1). Classification (GTDB taxonomy): domain Bacteria; phylum Bacteroidota; class Bacteroidia; order Bacteroidales; family Muribaculaceae; genus CAG-873. The sequence continues at coordinate 1,705 of CAJUKF010000061.1, read as the reverse complement.
GTCGTCAATCACCGGCGACTTCACTATCGAAGAAGCCCGTGACCTTGCGAACGTGCTCAAATCCGGTAAGATGGATGCCAAAGTGCACATCATCTCCGATATGGTTGTCGGTCCTTCGCTCGGCAAACAGGCCATTCAGGCAGGCTTCATCTCGTTCATCGTGGCACTCGTGCTCCTGATGATTTTCATGATTGCCTTCTACGGATTCATCCCCGGCCTCATCGCCAATATCTGCCTTATCTGCAACCTCTTCTTCACCATAGGCATTCTGTCGTCCTTCCAGGCAGTACTCACCATGAGCGGTATCGCCGGTATCGTGCTCTCGCTCGGTATGGCAGTCGATGCCAACGTGCTTATCTTCGAGCGCACCAAAGAAGAACTCCGTGCCGGCAAGAACGTGCGCAACGCCCTCGCCGACGGTTACAGCAACGCATTCTCCGCAATCTTCGACTCCAACCTCACATCAATCATCACCGGTGTGATTCTCCTGCTCTTCGGCACCGGTCCCATCAAGGGCTTCGCCACAACCCTCATCATCGGTCTGATCTGCTCGTTCTTCACAGCCGTATTCCTCAGCCGCCTCTTCTTCCTCTGGTTCTCCAAGAGCAAGGCATTCGGCAATCTCACCTTCTCCACTTCGCTGTCGCGCAAGATGTTCATCAACTCGAACATCGACTTCCTCGGCCAGCGCAAGGTGAGCTTCACTGTTGTTGGCGTTATCATTGTGGCCGTGCTCATCTCGCTCTTCGCCCGCGGTCTCAACCAGGGCATCGACTTCTCGGGCGGCCGCAACTACATCGTCAAGTTCGAGCGTCCTGTCGATACTACTGAACTTCAGCAGGCTGTCGCCGCAGAGTTCCCCGGGGCCTCCACATCTGTAATCACTATCGAAAGCTCCAATCAGGTACGTATTTCGACCAACTACAAAATCACCGACGAGAACGCCGATACAGAGCGTGAAATCACCGACAAGCTCTTCAGCGCCCTCAAGCCTTATCTCCGCGACGGCATGTCGGCTGCCGAATTCTCCACCACCGACGCTTCGCAGGGTATCATCAGCTCGCAGAAGGTGGGTCCTTCTGTCGCCGACGACATGCGTACCGACGCATACATCGCCGTGACAATCGCCCTCCTCGCAATGTTCCTCTACATCCTGCTCCGCTTCCGCAATGTGGCATTCTCCCTCGGCGCGCTTGCTGCTGTCGCCTTCACTGCTTTCTTCATCATCGGCTTCTACTCGTTCTTCTACGGCGTACTGCCCTTCGCCATGGAAATCGACCAGAGCTTCATCGCGGCAATCCTTACCGTTATCGGTTATCAGATTAACGACACCGTGGTGGTATTCGACCGTGTGCGCGAAAATACGGCCCTCTATCCCAAGCACGATTTCTTCACCACAGTAAACCGCTCAATCAACACCACGCTGAGCCGTACGGTGATGACATCAGCCTCGACATTGCTTGTGCTTGTCTGCATCTTCATCCTCGGCGGTGACGCTATCCGCAGCTTCACATTCGCCATGCTCTTCGGTGTGATTATCGGCACTTTCGCCACTATCTATGTGGCTTGTCCCGTGGCTTACATCACCGACTCGCGTCGCAAAACAGCATTAAAAGCAGCCCCCGTTGCCAAATAAGCGTATACCATTCATCAATCGAGTAGGAGGTAAACACTAATCGCAGGTGTTTATCTCCTGCTTTCGTGT
>CAJUKF010000060.1 GCA_910587355.1 uncultured Muribaculaceae bacterium | reverse complement strand
TGAGGTGGAAGCTCTGGAACACGAAGCCGAGGTTGGCGTTGCGGAAATGCGACAGTTCGCCGTCGCTCAGACCGTTGCACTCGTTGCCGAGTATCGTCACGCTGCCTTTTGTGGGCTTGTCGAGCAGGCCGATGATATTGAGGAGCGTCGATTTTCCGCAGCCGCTGGGGCCCATTACGCTCAGAAACTCACCGGCATTCACCTGAAGATTGATATTCTCCAGTGCTGTGGTCTCTATTTCTTTGGTGCGGTAAACTTTTTCTATTCCGCTTAATGTGATGACTGACATATGCGTTATTTTATTTTTAATTTTCCTTTGTTTTTATAGCGTTCCATATCGCTGACGACAACACGGTCGCCTTCGCGCAGGCCGCCTGTGATTTCGACGTATTCGCGGTTCGAGCCTCCGGCCTGGATTTTGCGTCTCACAAGACGGTTGCTGCCGTCGAGCACAAAGAGGTTGTATTCGCCGGCACCGGAGTAATACGAACCGTTGCGCAGGCGCAGCACATCGTCCTTATAGGCATAGAGCACATAAAGCTCGGCACGTCCGCCCGAGCGGAGATGACTTTCGCTTGGATTATCGAGGCTGACCACGAACGACACTGCTCCCTGGTTGGCCTGCGGCGTGATGTTGGAGACTGTGCCCGTGAGCTGTGCGCCGTTGACGCGCACATTCACGCGTGAGCCCACCTGCACTTTCTCGCTTAAGCCCTCGGCCACGTCGCCATTGATTTTGAAGCGCGTAAGGTCGGACACTACCGCAACCTTCTCGCCGGAACTGATGCGCGCGCCCGGCTCGGAAACTACGAATGTGAGCACGCCGTCGAGCGGAGCCGGTATGCTTCCCTGATGAATCGTCTTATTGGCAAGGGCTATTTCGCGCTGTGCCGAACTTACATTGAGCCGCTGGGTCTGCTCTGCGGCAGCAAGGCGTTCGCGCTCGTTCTGAAGCCGTGTGCGCAGTTGCTGAAGCTCGAGGATGCCCGACGACAGGGCTGTCTCGGCCTGACGCACACGTTCGCCGGTGCCGCTGCCTATGCTGTCGAGGCGCCGCTCATTGACAACATCAATCTTCAGGCGGTTGAGATTCATCTCGCTCACCTTGATTCGCATCTCGAGGTCGCTCAGCTCGGTGTGATTCGAGAGCTGCATCTGGCGCAGCGAGTGCTCTTCCCTGATAAGGGCTTCGTGCCGTTTCTCCAGTTCAATCTGCTCCTGCTCCAAATCAAGCTGGAGAAGCGGCGTACCTGCCGTGACAGTATCACCGGGCTGAGCGAATGCCTTAAGCACCCGGGTGCTCACCGGCGAAGTGATGATTTCTTCATACGCAGGCACAATCTGACCCGTGGCGGCCACAGCCACGTCGAGCGGCCCGCGGTCGACTTCGGCAAGGGTTATGTCGCGGCTGTTGACCGAAGGAATGACATCTGCCACAAGCCAGCATACGGCGGCCACGGCTACTGCGCCGCCGGCGCACCAGAGCAGCACTTTGCGCCGCCGCTCTTTTCTGATTATCCGTTTATCAATTGCTTTGTCCATTTTTTCACAAGGAAAGATTTTTATGTTCCTTCCGATGCAAAACTACAATAAAAAACACCCTTAGTCAACACATGCTGTAAATCAACATATTACAGTCTCAAGCCCTGTCCATTTCCGTACACAGACCACAAATATCTTCTTTAGGCAACAAAAAACGGTATGCCAAATTCTATGCTTTGGCATACCGTCAGAAATATTACGGAAGGGCTGTCGGGCCGTCCCGGAAAAATTACAGAACCACTTTCTGGCCGCGGATGATGTATACGCCTGCGACAAGAGTCCCTGCTGCATTGCGGCCCTTGACCACTTGCAGGGTCTTCACAAGCTGACCGGCCACATTGAACACGTCTATGGCAGTGTCGCAATCCGAATAAATCACAAGAACGCCATTCTCACGTGAAATCATGAATGCCGGTGCGGCATCAGGAGTGTCGATTCCCGTAGAGATTGTCTTGGCGACATTCACGTCAATGGGGAAGCTGGAGACACCGGCATCAGAAACAGCATAGACGCTGAAAGGTTTCACAGTCACGTTGTTCACGGTCTCTTCGCCATCTCCTTCGGCAAGAGCTTCGGCTGCTGCGCCGACAACCTCGAATGCGCTGCCGTCTTCACGAAGCACATATGTCGTGGCTGCCGCGAGGTCGCGGCCCGAAAGAGTTGCCATAAGCGCATAGTCTTCGCCTTCTGTACGGATTTCGGCAGGAGTCTGAGGCACTTCGCAATTGTCGGCGACAAAACGCACGGAAGCAGCTCCGCCGTCCTGGTAAAGAGCGGCAAGATAAGGAGTGTTGGACCGGATTCCGCTCATGAGTTTGAGCGTGCCGTCTGCGTCGGGTGTGGCAGTCATATAGAGGCCGTACTCATTGCTTACATTGTCGCGCACATACTGGCTCATTTCATTTCCTGCTTCGTCGGTCACCTTCATAGGCGAGAAAGGAAGCACAAGAGATTTCCAGCCCCGGTAGCCTTTATCGGTGCCGTTGAGCTGCATGTCCATCGAAATTGAGTTGCCCTCGGTGATGTTGAATGCGTTCACAGCCTGGAAATCATAGTCAGGATTGATTGTGATGCTACCGATAGCCTCATATACACGGCCTGTTTCCGATGCAGCATCCTGACGTACGCGCACATAATTCACATCGGTATTGGCAGGAACGGCAACACCTTCGTCAAGATAAACTACGCAGTTGGGATTGAGGCCGGCGAAGGCGTCTGCGTCATATCCTTCTTCCGCGGCACGGGCACGCCGGCGCACAAGCGCAGGCTGGGCGTCGGGACGGGCGTCGGTGAAGATAATGCTTGTAAGACGGTCGCAGCCGCTGAAAGCATTCGCACCTACGCCGGTGATACCGGAGAAACTAAGATTCCTGAGCGAAGCACAGTCTTTGAAGGAATTCGCACCGATGACATTGACGCACTCGGGCACAACCACATTGGTCAGGTTGATACAACCCTCGAAAGTACCGGCTTCGATGGCCGAGGCGCTCGGCAGTGTCACGGTGACAAGCGTTTCCTTGCCTGCCATGGCGCTTTCGGGCAGAGCCTCAGAGAGTGCCGACAAATCAAGTTCCTCGAGAGCCGGGAGTTTGTCGATAAGATTCTTGACATCGGCAGGAGCTATCTCTCCAGAAAGAGCAATGCTTGTGACATCAACTGCTTCCTCCGGATTAATGGCTGCAACTTCAGCCGGTGACAGCGTGGCACCGTTGACAGGAACCGTAAACACACCCACACTCAGATTGCTGTCTGTCACATCAACAGTATAGTAACCTTCTTCATCAGCCGACAGCACAGTCTCAGCCACTTTCACCATCGGTCTTACCTGGGAAGCATCGGCACCCGTAAGCTCAACCTTGAAGCGCACGGACGAATCCTCTCTCACACTTTCAAGTACCGGAGCGGCTGCATTATAATAATTCAGATACTCAAACTCTGTGGCATCAGCCCCGAGGGACTCATTATTGTGAATTTCAGGTTTAATCTTAAGATTATCGGCAGCACAGTTGAAAGTCACGTCATAGAGGTAGACCACTTCTATATTATGATTTCCGCTCTTGTCAGAATGCTTGTTGGGGTTGTAGTAAGTAATCGTGAGCGAACCGTCGGCAGCAATCATGTCGTCGCCGAGCAGCTTGCCGTTATCATATACCTTCACCTGAGCGGATGCATCATATGCATCCACAGTTTCAGGACGATTGGTGGTAACCGTACTTTTTGCTCCCACAAATATCTTGCCTGAGAAATCAACAGACTCGAGAGGAATATTGTCGCCCAGGAAAGAGACTGCCTGAGTGATGTCGAAAGACTTGTCGGCCACGAAGCAACGCTCCACAGGATAGTTGACACCATAGACAGGATATTCTCCGACAATATTGAAGCCGTTGTAAGCCCACAGGTTGCGCCAGTCATCCGAATCAGCACCGTCATGACGGGTGGTGTAAGCCGAGAGATATTCAGGGTTCACCACCACTGTGACTTTGCTGCAATCCTCCAGGCCGAGCGTATTGCAGTCCGGAGACAGATTGCCTCCATGTTTTGTATCTATATGATGCACGATACTACCTGATTTGGGCACACAGGGAACATAAAGTGTCGTAAGCGATGTACACCCACTGAAACAATCCTTTTTCAGACCACCGGCATAGTTCCACCAGTCGGTTCCGACAAAATTATCAAGATTCACCGGAAGCTCAAGTTCTTTGATTTTGCTGCAGTTATACAGAGCGCTGGCGCCGATGGAGGTAACTGTCGACGGGAATTTAAGCTCCTTCAGCTTTATGTTGGGAGAGATGCTCGAGCTTGGACAGAAAGTATTCGCTGGGAAGGTGTTTGCAGGATAGGCTCCGGGATTTGAGCGGTCGGCAACGATATTGGTTCCCGAAAGGTCAAGTGAGAGAACGGTGCTCCAGGCCTGACCGTCACGGAAGAGCGCAAGGTCGGTATAGTCGATATCACCTTTCACTATCACCTTGGGACGCAGGGCACTCAGTCTCTCCTTATTCAGGGTTGAATTATTGGGGTCCCAGAGGTGTTCGCCCGGCTGAAGGTCAAAGACCACTGCTTCCATTTGGTCGGGAGTAATCACTCTTACATCAAAATCCAGATTTTCTTTGGCGACGAACGAATAGTTGATTGACTTCACCTCCCTGGCATAGGGCATGCCGTTGACAAGCATCGTCAGTACATCGCCGGCCGACTTGGGAGTGATTTTGAAAGTAAGGTCGCGCCCGCGCACAGCTCTCGCCACTATGCCGGAGAGATTTGCCTGCTTGTCAAGTCCGTCGGGGAAAGTGAAATTGTAGACAGGAGTGGCGTTATTCAGAGCAGGGAGGGCTGCAATCACATTATCGTTGGCACCACAGACAAGTTTCCAGTTCTTCTTGTCGATTGAGGTAACGAGGCGGATAAGGTTGCCCTCACGGACGGTAGCTTCCTTGACACAGCAAGTAATATTCATTCTGAGCCCTGTGGCGGGTTCGGCCGACCAGTTGCTGATTTCCGATATAAATTCTTTGATACGGCCGTCGGCTGTAGTAAGCACAGCAGCCCAGAATGCTTTTGAGGGAGCATCGAAAGCATTCACACGAATAGTAAAAGGCACACCGGGCATCACATTTACAGCATCGGTAAGCAATCCCACGCTGCCGGTGGCATCGGTAAGCACCCACGGAGATTCAAGAGGACTGACTGCCATCGGCTCCACAAGGTCAAAGTGGATGATGGTGCCTGCGGTTACAGTTGTCGAATAATATCCCTCCGCATCAGGTCTGAGCAATGTTGAATTGGCATACACATCCATGCGGTTGTCATCGTCGGCGATATGCTCTGCCTTGAAAATCACTTTGGTACCCGAAGCATAACGGCCCGGTTCGGTGTCGCATGTAAATTTCACATCCTTGTCTTCCATCACTGCGAATGCGCAGTCGGTGGCTGCGGGGAAAGGCTGATTGTCCTGAGCCGGACATGTGAATGTCACGTTGGCATCAATATCGGGCTGGTTCCAGTACTGGTTCTTCATGTAAGTACCCGTCGCACCCATATTGACACAATGTACGGTGCGGTCGGAGGGTGTACCGTAGAACACGCACCAGTTCACGAATGCCGGGGTAGGATTGAGCACCCATATGTCGCGGAGACCCGACGAACCGTTGAACACATTGTATTCATATGTATTCACCGCTGCCGGAATAACGATACTTGTGATGCCGCAGCAGCGGAAACAGCCGTTATTGAGACGGTTGACACTCGAGGGGAGTATAACTTCCTTGAGACTCCACAGATTGCGGAATGCCTCACGGGGAATAGCGTTGGCCTGATTTGTTCCGTTGGCTGAAATTCTCACGCCGGAGAGGTCGAGACGCGTGAGCTTCATGCTGCTCTTCATGAAAGCGAAGTCGCGTGCATCAATCGTACCGAAGAGCGTGAGGTCTTTGATTGTGCCTGCGTCAGCACCCTCGATAAGTGTCTCCAGCGTGCCGGGCTGGCCTACCCAGAGGCTACGCTTCTCTTTCACCTCGGAAGCGGGCTGCACGTACACGGCAATCTCCATGTTGTCGAGCACGTTGTTGATTGTATATGTATAGTTGGCTCCAGGAGTAAGAAGATAGCCGTTGCCCTTTACTGTAATTACATCCGTCTCGGGATTTGTCGGAACTACGCGGAAAGTATAGTTCCAGCCCTTTATCACTTTATCAGAACCGGTAAAAGCAGCACCCGAAATACCGGAGGGCGTGCTCACAGTGAAATACTGCGGCACTGCTCCCGTAGCCGGAATCTCATTTATGGTGACCAGTTCACCGGCTACGGGCAGCCACGTCTGGCCGTTGTCGGCGCTGGTAGCCATACGTATCACATCACCGGCGTCGACCGATGTTCCGGCAGGAAGACTGCAGCTGTAGGCCACGGTCGAGAAGGGATAAAGCGCCATACCGTCGAGCGTCATACCGTCAATCTTGCTGAAAGTACACTTGAAGGCACCCGTGGCATCGAAGAGCGCTACCGCAAATTTTCCGGAGAACCTGTCATAGCTGAGGTTCTTGATATTGCCGACACGCACGGTGAATTCCTTACCGACTGTAAGGTCGCCCTCGAGGTCGGAACTCATGCCGGGCTGACGGCCGTCGGCTGTGATATGGAGCGGAGACCAGGCCGAATTGGAACCGTCACCGGGCTTGATGTTATATATGATAGTGGTAAGGTTGTTGAAGCTGTGCGACTGGCTGACGGTGGGATTAAGAGCCGTGCTTGCATACCATCCTCCATTATTGTTGCCGTCGGCACCGCCCCAGCCCCAGTTCACGTGTATCATGCCGCTCAGAGGGTCGTAGCCGTCCACTACGAAAGCGTGCCCTGCGGTCACGTCCTGGCCGCAATAAAGCACAGGACGGCTGGCACGGATTTCATTCTCCACCAGACGGTCGAATTCCGCCTGGGTAGGTGTCTCGGAGCGCTTTTTATACGAAACACCGGGGTCATAGCCGAAGTAGTTGACGAGAGCGGCCGGAACTTTCACTTCATATGCGCTCGAGCCGGAGTAACCGAACTGTGTGCCGATACTTGCTGCGGCATGATAAATCAGTGTGGACACAGCCTCGGCTTCGGCTTCGGAGTAACCCGAGCGATAACTGTCCATTCGCATGTTGGCCCAGTCATACGCCACGTCAAAGTTTACGGCGTTGAAGCTTCCGGTACCGCGCTCGGGGAACTCATGATATTTCATAATCATCGCCATTGCGGTGCCGACACAGCCTGTAAGCGCGTTTCCGGGAATATGTTTGTTAAACGGAGCTTCCTGCCGCCATTGAGGCGTCTCGAGGAGAATGCGTTCGTTGCTTTGGGCAGCACGCCGTGCCATGCGACGCCGCTCAGTCATTGAAACGGGATTCTGAAGCCCCGGAGCCGCTTTGATTTCACTCTCAAGGCCATGCATCATCCAGTTCATGGCCGGAGGCATCGAGCCGGCATCATAACGCCCCTCGAGGGAATAGCCCAGCACCGGTGTGGTGCAGTCGTCCGCCGAAATGATGATGTAACCCTGACCCTCATGGGCATTGAAAACATAGTAGAGGGGATGAGACGCCGTACCGCATGTATATGCGAGGTCGAGTGCGTCTGCCGAGGCCAGTCTGTCAAGACTGCTTGCGCTGAAGAAATCAGCCGCCAGTTGCTTGGCATTGTCTACCGACACTTCATCCGCATGTGCCATTCCCGAGGCACACGCAAACAAAAGGAAAATTAGCTTTTTAGTAGAATGAACTAACATAACTTTTACGTTAATTTTCGCTGTTGATTTAATGAAAACTTATAGAAATTATTAATATTTCCGGATGCTTTTTGTTATGATTATGTATTATCAGAAGGGCTCATAACGAGCCTTTTACCAGTTTATTAAACCTTATGCGGACGCAAAATTAAACAAATGTTTCCATTTGGCAAAATATGTTGAACTCCATACAGCAAAAAACGCATCCGAGTAATATCCCTATCGTGCCCACATCAAGATTTCAGCCCAGTTTTGCAGCAGACACCTTCTCATCCGCTGCTTTCCATGCAAAAAGAGCTGCAAGTCTTGCGACTTGCAGCTCTTTTTTTTGCGGAAAGACAGGTACTTGAAACTATTATAAAATATATTATCATAATGATGTTGCATTTTGTATTATATATACTGATATATAGTATATTATCTTCAATATAGCACCAAATAAAATATTATTGAATTTCCTTGATTAAACCGATTTTTGTATGTAATTTTGTATGTGAAAATCAGAGTATCATCGTCTCATACAAAAAATCTCTCTCATGGATAAGTACAAGCATCGCGTCAGCTTCCGATTGGAGAAGCGCAAGGATAAAAACGGCAATCTTCCCGAAGAACTGCCCATCAACGCCGACATAACTTTTAGCGGCAAGCGTATATGGTATTATTCCGGGTACCGTATCGCCATCGCAAAATGGGATGAAAAGGCTCAGAGAGTAAAGCGTAATAATTTCAATTCCGATGACGTTTCGGCGACAGACATTAATCAGCGACTTGTGAAGATTGCATCTGCAGTTGACGATGCTTTCGCCCAGCTTGAGCTACGGGAGGAAGAAGTTACACCAACAACCGTCCGGGATGAGCTTAAACGAATACTTAATGAAGAGAAGTCAACAAGGCTTACGGTAGCGCAGGTTTATCAACTGTTGATTGATGAAAGGGAAAACGAACTCAAATCGTCTTCATCCACGGCACAATGGACTAAGGGTACACTCACAAAGCATAAGACGATGTTGAGGCACCTCAATGATTTTAAGACCGGATTGTATTTTGAGGATGTAAACGATGATTTGCTTGCCCGCTTTGAATTGTTCCTTATCGGGAAAGGATTGTCGAACAATTACACGCATCAGTCCATGAAGACCATCAAAGGATTTTTCAATTGGGCTACCAAGAAAGGATATAACAGAAATGTGGCATATCAGGCTTACTCTCAGCGGTTTCATGATGAAACAAAATCTGACAGCACAATTAACCTCTATGCATTGAGCGATGAGGAACTTGCTTCCATTCAAACGTTCCCCACATCAAGAAAAGCTATCGACCGGACACGCGATATATTTGTATTCGCCTGTTACACTGGGCTTAGATTCTCCGATGTCATAGCCCTGAGATGGTCTAATGTTAGCGGTGACATTCTGGATGTCATCTCCAAAAAGACCAACCATCGCCAGAGATTTGCATTGGCAACGGAAGCATTGCGCATACTTGCGAAATATCCCAAGTCACCTGATGAAGATGATCCACGTATCTTCCCGACTATATCCAATCAGAAATACAACTCTCATCTGAAAGAGGTTGGCAAGTTGGCGGGTATGACAGGAGACTGGATTACAGAGAAGCAGAGTGGTCGTACTAAAACACGGGAAGTGCGTCCGAAGTATGAGCTGTTGACTTCACATGTGGCACGGCGCACATTCGTAACTATGTGTCTGCGCAAAGGTATGTCGCCTGAGGACATTCGTGCCGTCACAGGTCATACCACCGCCGACATGATGATGAAGTATGTGAAATTCGATGATGAAAGCAAAAGGGAGAAGATGAGCATCCTCAACGAGGACGCCCAGATAGGAGTTGAGACAGTATTCGACCATGCAATCACTGATGACGAGCGTATTCGGCTCGGTCTGCCTACTCGCGACGCATACTTTGAAATCTTTGAAGGAGATACCGCTTCGGTCAATGCTCATCTCGCCGTCCTCGCCCACATCCGAGGCAACCTCGATGCCCGCGCAGAGTACATCAAACGCCTCCCCGCCGACAAGCTCAATGAAGTCCTCGAAATCATCATGAAAGGAATTTAACGCTATATGGAGTTTGTCAAGGGAATTGCTTACCACTGCTGAAAATCAATATTATATACAGTCCAAGAAACAAGCCGGGTACAATAACTCCCAGAAAACAACTTAAAGATGGTGAAAAGGGTTCGATTATTTCAGTTTTCTGACTATCTCCCTGCAACCCTTTTCGATGGCTTTGAAGCAGGTGTAATATACCTGTGCTGACTGATAGTGAGGATCCGGGAGGTCTGAAGATTCTCCGAAACAGATGTCGTTGAATAATGCGATACGATTCCAGTGTGATGGATCCAATAACCGCATCACTTCGGTCTTATGTTGCCTTGTCATAACAATGATTCGGTCGGCTGCATTAACCAATTCCGCAGTTATCATCACTGCATTACCACCCATCGAATATCCATGCTCCGCCGCTATTTGACACATGATTCCTTCACGTTCTTGCCCGTATGGGACATCTGTTCCACATGATAGAATCTCAATGTCTTCAAGGCTTGTTTCCTGAATCATTTTTCTCAATATGACCTCGGCAACTGCCGAGCGGCTTGCATTACCGGTACACACAAATACAATCTTCATTGGAGCGGATTTATTTATAAAATGAATATGTTACATTCCCGCCGGATTAACTTTTTGTTTTGAGCAATTGACAAGGAGGGAAGCCACTATGAAAAATATTCCCGTGCATACTACCCCCGTCCAACTGAAATGCTCCCAAGACAAGCCTGCGACAAAAGTCCCGACTGAACCGCCAAGAAAATAGACTGTCATATAGACTGTGTTTATCCTATTTATGGCTGAATCGTCCAATGCAACCACGCTGGCTTGATTTGACAGATGCACACACTGCATCCCGGCATCAATCAACAGAATAGCTATGATTATCCACAAATAGCTGTTATCTCCATACAGTGCAATTATCCATGTCAATAACATCAGGCAAGCTCCTATGACTGAAAAGAATCTCACCCCGTATTTCGGGATATAGCCGCTAATGAACACCACCGTCGAGGCCCCCGCTAATCCGCATAGACCGAGTATGCCGATAATGTTGTCACTTGCATAGAACGGAGCCTGTTTCAATCTGAATGCAAGGCAGCTCCACAATGCAAAGAATGAAGCGTATGCCAATGATGCCCTTAGTGATGCGACACGAAGATAAGGGTATTTTGCAAACAACCGCAGTAATGATTTCAAAAGATTTAAATATGTGTCCTGTTTGAGAGGCGGTAATGACGGCAACATTCTATGAATCATTGCAAAACAGCCAAGCATAAAGAAACTTGCCACGAAATAAACAGAACGCCAGCCATATGTGTCAGCCAATAATCCACTGACGACACGAGACCCCAAGATACCGATGAGAAGACATGATTGTATGATACCCACGTTACGGACTTTGTGTACGGGAGAAGAATTATATGATACCAAAGGGATGAAGAATTGCGGCATAACGGACGATGCACCTGCGAAAAAAGATGCTATCCACATACAATATATATTTGGTGAAACTGCTATTGAAAGCAATGCAGATGCCGAAATAATGTAGTTTGCCAATATAAGTTTCTTTCTTGACAGCAAGTCACCAAGTGGAATGACAAACAGAAGTCCTGCCATATATCCAATCTGGGTCAATGTCGCCACAATACTGGCTGAAAAGTCAGTCACATTAAAAGCTCTTGCCATACTTCCCAATAATGGCTGATTGTAGTAGCAATTCGCCACCGAAAGTCCGGTGGCGATTGCCATAAGAGCGAGCAAGGGAGTTGGAATACCTTGATTTTGTTTCAATTCATATCTCATGAGCCTATTGTTACTATGATGAGACTGCCTTCAATCCAATCAAAGACAAAATGAGGGTGACTAAAAAGAAAATTCTTATGGGAGCCGTAGATTCCTTGAAAAAGATTATTCCGACCAAGACAGTGCCTACCGCCCCAATTCCGGTCCAAACGGCATAGGCCGTGCCCAAGGGTAAGGTTCGGACTGCTTTTGCAAGGAGTGCCATACTCAAGACCGTGGAAGCAAGAAATCCACTTCCCCACAGATAGTATTCAAAACCGGAGGCAGACCTTGCTTTACCTAAACAGAATGTCAGGCTTACCTCAAATAATCCAGCCAATAATAATATTATCCAATTCATATCTGTATTTTTTAAATCGGATGCAAAATTAGCTAAAACATAGCGCGCAACTTTTTACATATGGCAAAAACGGTTTTATCATATGTAAAAATCAGTTCTGCCATCCTGATTCTGCCGGATATTTAGTAATTTTGCAAATAAATCGGAACCTATAAATTATGGATATAAAGCAGATAATCACCCAACGATATGCGATGCCTGAGTCATCTCTAAGCCGATTAAAGGAATGTCTGTCGGAAGTTTCATATCCTAAGGGATACCGGGTGTTGGAGAATGGGAAAATTGAAAAAGACATCTTTTTCATAAAGAAGGGAATTGTCCGTGCCTTTACTTTAATGGACGGGAAGGACATTACATTTTGGATTGGTAAGGAAGGAGCAACCATAGTTTCCATGAAGGGATATGTGAACGAAGAACCCGGCTATGAAACCATGGAGCTGATGGAAGACTCAATCTTGTATGTATTATCACGAAAAAAAATACAGGATTTATTTTTGCAGGACTTACATATTGCTAATTGGGGACGGCGATATGCCGAGATGGAATTGCTTGCTGCCGAAGAAAGGTTGATTTCCATGCTTTCTGTCATCGCCTCGGAGCGTTACAGCGAATTGCTGAAGAATAATCCGGATTTGCTGCAACGCTTACCTCTCGGAAGCATAGCTACATATTTAGGTATTACACAAACAAGCCTGAGCCGGATTAGGGCAAAAATAAAATAACCTCAAGCAACCAGTCAATGCATAACTGTCAAAAGGGTTGGTTGTTATAAAATCGAAACATACGATTTCCAACACTGTTTGGAACAGTGAACATTGAAAACGGGACTACAAACTTATTCCACCTCGCCCTCTGTCAATTTTCCAATCATACCGACCTTCCGCGACATCGCCAACCTCGTTGAGTGTGTGGCGA
>CAJUKF010000059.1 GCA_910587355.1 uncultured Muribaculaceae bacterium | reverse complement strand
AATACAATTCTTCAAACATTTTTCCTAATTTCGCACTTGCCTGTTTAATCTGCGGGGCATATTTTCATAACATCTGTTTTGGCATTTAAGGTTTTTATTGCTACATTTGCAAACTATCACATAAAACAGGACAGGAGATTCATGAAACTTCTTGTATAGCAAGAAATTTATATAACTTTGCAGACAGTTTCATGAGTGAGCCTATGCCAATTAATTCACTATTCCTCATAAGCCAGCAAACAAATCAACGCCAATGAAAAATCTTATTCGCACAATTATTGTTGCTCTATTCATAGTCAGCACAAATATATGCCTGTCTGCACAACCTCCACTCGAAACCGTTCAGAAAGCAAAGACAATGGTAGAAAATGCGCGTCCTCAACTACCATTTCCGGGTGGCTACGGTCTCTTGTTAACCGAATTGAGCTATGACTCCAAAACATACTCCCTTGTGTATCGTTACCGCTATACCGTACCTGCGACAAAACCTACAAACAAAGCAATTAAAGAAAGCAAGCAAAGCCTGATACTTCTGCTTAAATCACATCCCGACTCGGAAGACATGAAATTTTTAAAAGACGGAATTACTTATTATTATAATTATTATTCCCAACAAGGCGATTTTCTATTTGCCGTCAAGATAACTCCGGATGATATAAAATAACCGAAAGGCCTCAGCATTTAAAACCGACATAAAATCGTTGTTTCTCCAGAAGTTATTTTTTCTCAAAAAACTTTGAGGGAAAGAAATTTTAACGTACCTTTGCACCATAAATAAAAGCACCCGCAA
Source organism: uncultured Muribaculaceae bacterium (assembly GCA_910587355.1). Classification (GTDB taxonomy): domain Bacteria; phylum Bacteroidota; class Bacteroidia; order Bacteroidales; family Muribaculaceae; genus CAG-873. Next base: position 12,257 of record CAJUKF010000059.1, on the reverse strand, counting down.
ATAAATGAAAACCGCAGCAGTTCATAGCTCTTCAGTCATGTCGATGTCGATGATGATGGTCATGCGCAGCTTCGGGAGCCGGGTGTGACAATCGTTCACGCATATCAATCATCAATATCATATCCGGTTCCCCCTCATAAAGGGTGAGCCGGTTTTTATTTTAAATGATACAGTATTTCAAATCCGATAAACCGTTTGCACTTGAGCTTGGAGGAGTTCTTCCGCAGCTTACCATAGCCTACCACACTTACGGCACACTCTCGCCTGCTCGCGACAATGTGATATGGGTATGCCATGCCCTGACAGCAAACAGCGATGTAGCCGACTGGTGGCCCCACACTGTCGAAAAGGGTGCTTTTCTCGACCCTGAGCGATATTTCGTAGTGTGTGCCAACATATTAGGCTCGCATTACGGCACCACGGGGCCTCTGACACCCGACCCTGTGAGCGGTGAAGCTCTCTACGACGCCTTCCCCACAATCACCATAGGCGACATGGCCCGTGCTCACTCACTGCTCGCCGACGCGCTCGGCATTGGCCGGATACATAAGCTCGTTGGAAGCTCCGTCGGGGGCTTTCAGGCTATGGAGTGGGCCGCACAGGAACCCGCGAGATTTGAAAATCTTGTGCTTATAGCCACCGATGCAAAAGCATCGCCGTGGGCTATCGCTGTTGATGAAACACAACGAATGGCCATAAAATCGGATGCCACTTACGGCGAAAAACGAGCCGATGCCGCTGCCGCCGGCCTTGCGGCAGCCCGTGCCATAGGCATGCTCACCTACCGCGGACCCGAGGGATACAACCGCACGCAGCAGGACTTGCCCGGAGCGTCGCTCTCCGACTTGCACCGTGCCGTCACATATCAACGGCATCAGGGAGAGAAGCTGTGCAACCGCTATAACGCCTACAGCTACATGACGATTCTCGATGCCTTCGACACACACGACATCGGCCGCGGCCGAGGCGGTCTTCAGGCAGCTCTCGACACCCTCACAATGCCGGCGATTGTAGTTGGCATTACCACCGACATCATATTCACACCGGCCGAGATGCGCCTGCTCGCATCAAGGCTCCCTAATGCAAAATACTACGAAATAGATTCACCAATGGGCCACGACGGCTTTTTGGTGGAGCACGTTCAACTAAATAACATTCTTACACAACAATGAGCAAACAGTCTATCAAGATAGGTCTTTTCGGCTTTGGCACCGTAGGTCAGGGCGTGTACAAAGTGCTCGGACAGACCAAAAACGCACATGCCGAAATACGTCGCATATGCGTGCGCAACATAAACAAGCCCCGCAAAGTTGAAGTTCCCGAAGGTATCCTCACCGCGGATGCCGACGATATATTCAATGACCCCGACATCAACCTCATTGTCGAACTGGTCGACAACGCTGATGCCTCATATGGCATAGTCACACGCGCGCTACGCCAGGGAATACCTGTCGTTTCGGGCAACAAAGCCATGATAGCACGTCATCTGCCCGAGCTCATCGACTTGCAGCACCAATACGACACAGCTCTACTCTACGACGCATCATCGTGCGGTTCGATTCCCGTTATCCGCAATCTTGAGGAGTACTACGACAACGACCTGCTGCTTGAGGTGAAAGGCATTCTCAACGGCTCCACAAACTATATACTCTCGCGTGTATTCGACCACGGCGAGAGCTACGATGCCGCTCTGCGCCGCGCACAGCAGCTTGGTTTTGCCGAAAGTGACCCTTCGTTCGATATCGGAGGCTACGACGCACTCTTCAAACTCATTATCATCACCGTACATGCGCTCGGACGCTTCGTTCCCGCCGAAGACGTGTTTACAGTAGGCATATCCAACATCCACGAAGCCGATATACAGTACGCACGCGAGAAAGGCGCCAAAATCAAACTTGTGGCACAAGTGGCTAAAGTCGACGAAAAATATTTCACAATGTTTGTGATGCCTGAACTCGTCGACAAGTCGAAATATATCTACAGCGTTGACGACGAATACAACGGCGTTGTAATCCGAGGCGAATATTACGACCGACAGTTCATGTTCGGCAAAGGTGCAGGAGGATATCCCACCGCTTCGTCTATACTGAGCGACATCATGGCGCGACTGCACAACTACCGCTATGAGTACAAAAAAATGGCATATGTCGACCGACCCGAGTACACCACCGACATCGAGGTACGCGTATACATCCGCTACTCGACCACCGATGTACCCGGCCAGCTCAACTTTACCCATATCCACGAGCTGCACCTGACTGAGCAGAGCAACTGCATAATAGGCGACATACCTCTGAGCCGCCTTATAGAGCACCGTGCGCTCTTCAACAACGACGATGTTTTCATTGCGAACATTCCCACATTCTTCATCGACCGCGACAACTGATTCAGATTTTAATATAATTTATTTAAAACGCTCCGAACCAAAGACGTTTCGGAGCGTTTTAAACATATAGACAGTTTATCGCATTATGAAAAAAACAAGTGTCATCTCCCTTGCCGCGTGTCTGGCCGTCTGTCTCACGGCGGCCGCACGCACCGGCAGTCTTACCGGACTTGCCGACGCTCTTGCCGGCTCAGGACCATATTCAAGCAAATGCAGTTACGAAGTTTTACTGGCCTCACTATCCGAGCCGGTAACTTATAATGTCAAACTACAGAGCACACCCGCTCCTTCCGACACCCTCTCTCCATGCGATTATCTCATAGAGTGGAGTCTGCCCACGCCTTCGGGGGATGTGAGCGGCTTCTCGGCTTACTTCGACGGCTCGCACTTCCGCTTCCGCGACAAACGCCTGCAGGAGTACCATGCCTCCGACGATGTCACGCCCTTCGCTCCCGGAGGCAACTATAGCGGCGGAGTGCAGCAGCAAGTGCAGTTCGCCGACCTCCTGCCTCAGTTTCTCGCACAAAAATTCCGAACCATGGCCGCCGACAGCACATATATCTGCAAAGTGACCACTGATACAATCTACAACGGCACTGCAGCTACAGTGTTACGTGGCGTACGACGCATTGCCGGATACGACTGTATGGAATTTACATACGTATTCGACAACAAAACTCTGCACCCCGTTCATTACGACCTCGAGACAAATCCCGGACAAATCGGCGAACAGTCTATAGCCGTCAACTACAGTCCCTGCGAGCCCATGCTGGCAAAAATCGATTTAACCTCACTGATAGAACTTGAAAGCGAAGCCTTTGAAAAGTATCGCGAAAGCACCTTCTCACTCGACAACTTGCCGGGCCGCCCCATGCCTGAGATTCAGGCGCCGACAATAACCGGAGAGCGCTACTTTCATGCCGCCGGGTCGCCGTTCGCAGCTCCGACAGTAATTGCTTTTGTCGAATCAGGCGTCGGCTCAACAGCCGATGTAATCAAAGACATTCGCTCGGCAGAAGTTCTGAGCTCAACTCTTTTCAACGTCGTATGGGCATTCCTCGACCATAAGGCCGACGATGTTGAAGAACTTACCGGGCCGGCAACAACCGAAGAAACAATCCTCATCCACTCCGGAGGAGCAGCTCGCGATGCCGGTGTAGGCAGCACGACACCCGTGATAGTTTTTGTAAACAGCGACGGCACTGTATGCGATTTTATCCGCGGATACAACAGAAACCTCTCCTCGATTGTTTTAGAGAAGGTAACACTCTGCAAATAGAACTACCTACAAACATCCCTAACAACCGACACAAAACTAATGGAAACAATCTACTTTAAAGGCACTCCTTGCCACACATACGGCAACATTCCCGCTGTAGGAGCCGAAGCTCCTTGCTTCAGTCTGGTCGACAAAGACCTTAAAGACATTCGCTGCACCGACTTTAAAAGCAAGCGAATAGTACTCAACATATTTCCGAGTCTCGACACCCCCGTGTGCGCTATGAGCGTACGTCGTTTCAACAAAGAAGCCGCCGAGCTCGACAATGTAGTGGTGGTATGCGTATCAATGGACCTGCCTTTCGCACAGGCTCGTTTCTGCGCAGCCAACAACATCAAGAATGTAGAGGTTGCCTCAGCGTTCCGTTCGCCGAAATTCACCGAAGACTACGGCCTGCAAATGATTGACGGTCCATTGGCCGGCTTGCTCGCACGTGCCGTCATAGTAATTAACGAAAACGGTAAAGTAATTTTCTCCGACCTCGTCGACGAAATAACCCACGAACCGGACTACGAAGGTGCTGTAAGCGTACTGAAGAAATAATAACCGTTACTTCAGGATAAAGCAACAACAAGCCGGACGCTCGTCACGTCCGGCTTGTCGATTATTATGAGTCAATCTGATTTGTGAAATCCGATTACTCTCCCGTATAGCGCGCAGTGCGCATACACTGAATATTTTCGCTTGATTTGCCGAACATGAAATCGAAGTCGCCCGGTTCGGTGACGTACTTCATGTCACGGTTCCACAGACCGAGGTCTGCGGGGGCAACGGTGAACGATACACGACGGCTCTCGCCGGGCGCGAGCGATATTTTGCTGAAACCCTTGAGGGCTTTTACCGGAGTTGTAACAGAACTGATTTTGTCATTCACATATAGCTGCACGACTTCCTTGCCAGGAACAGAACCTGTATTCTTCACGTTCACCGACACAGTTACGCCGTCGTTACCGAAAGTTTCGCCCGAAATCTGCATGTCGCTGTACTCAAAGTCGGTGTACGACAAGCCGTGACCGAATGGGAATACAGGGGCAGGCGACGAAAACACATAATCGCGGCCCGGCTTCTCGGGAGTTCCGGGCTCTCGGTTGATACCCTTCGCCGAGGGTTTGTAGTCGTAAGCCACAGGAATATGACCGGCTGACTGAGGGATAGTGGCATTCAGGCGACCCGAGGGATTGACTTTGCCGAAAATAATGTCGGCGACTGAATTTCCGCCCTGCTCTCCGGGATACCACGCTTCGAGAATCGCATCCATATTGTCTTTTTCCCAGACGATGCTCCACGGGCGTCCGTGTACGAGCACAAGCACAATAGGCTTGCCTGTAGCTTTGAGAGCCTGAAGCAACTCACGCTGCACGCCTATAGGATTGATATCGGTGATATCGTAGCCTTCGCCGGTAGTGAATGCATCGTCGGCTTCCATATCGCCCGGCCCGCGCCCCCAGCCGAGACCCGAGAGAATCACGCTGGTCTCACCCAGAACCGCAACAACCACATCACTTTCTTTTGCAGCTTCGACGGCTTCGGCAATACCAGTGGTATCGAGCGACGAAATACCGCATCCCTTGGCATAATTCACTTTCACCTTGTCGCCGACAAGGTCGGTGATGCCCTGAAGAACTGTCACGCCCGACTTATTGTCGCGTGTGTACGAATAGTCGCCGTACTGCACCTGATTGGCATTCGGGCCTACAACGGCAATGCTTTTGATTTTATCAGGATTTAGAGGTAATATGTTATCGTTGTTCTGAAGAAGGACAATCGACTCGTCGGCGATAGTCTTGGCAAGCGCTATATGCTCGGGAGTATGTACATGTTTTTTAATGTTCTTTACATCGGCATATTTCTTGTCAAAGACACCGCTGCGGAATTTGGCCTTGAGGATACGGCGCACGGCCACATCCACATCGGCTTCTGACAGGCGCCCTTCCTTGACAAGCTCCGCTATATGGGGATAGATATCGGGGCGGGCGGCTTCGAGGTCGAGACCGGCGGTGAATGCCTGATAGGCAGCCTCTTTCTTGTCCGGGGCCGTCTTGTGAAAATGGGTGAGGTGCGAGGCACCGCCGTAATCGGAGAACACATAACCTTCGAAGCCCCACTCATGACGCAGAATCTCGGTGAGGAGATGATGGTTGGCATGAGCCGGTATACCGTCGGTCTCGTTGTACGACGGCATGACAGAATATACATTGGCCTCCTTAACCACCTTTTCAAAAGGATAAAGATGCAGAGTGCGCATCTCGCGCTCGCCCAGCGATGCCGGAGCGAGGTTTATGCCTGCGGCAGGAACGCTGTAGCCGGCGAAATGTTTGGCCGTACACATCAGTTTACCTTCGGGTATGCCCGTACGCGTCTGCTCAGGCTTGCCCTGCATACCGGTGACGAAAGCCTTGCCTATTTCTGCAACGAGATAGGGGTCTTCGGCATAGCACTCCTCATTGCGGCCGTAACGTGGGTCGCGAATCAGGTCGAAAAGAGGCGAAAGCGCCTGGTCGACTCCGACCGACGAGGCTTCTTCGGCAATCTGCGCCGACATCCGCTCAATCAGTTCCGGATTCCAGGTGCTACCCTGTGCAATTGCCTGCGGATAAATCGTGGCTCCGTAGGCAAGCAGACCATGCAGACATTCAGCAATCTGAATCGGCGGAATTCCAAGACGCGTTTTTTCTTTGGCATGCTTTTTGGCCTCTTTCGACTGATTGGCAATCAGTTCGAGTCCCTCAAAGGGACTGTCGCAGACACCGACAACTTCTCCGATATGCGGAAACGCACCGAGACCGTGCATAGTGAGCTGCTGCACCTTTTCTTCGAGCGTCATACGCGAGAGAAGGTCTTCTACGCGCGCATCCACGGGCGCACCGGCATCTTTATATGTCTGTGCCGACGCACAGAAAAGAAGAGGGATTGCGAACAGGGAGATTATCGCTCTTTTCATAGTAAAAAAACAAGAGGTTTCAGGTCAGGATTATGTAATACAGGCACAAAATTAAGAATTAATCCCCTATAATTCAAATACTCCTTAGCCACCGGACAACAGACACCTCTTTGCCACGTTAAAAATAATTCGTAATTTTGCGGAGTTTATATAAACACATATCAAAAATGGCAATCACAGAACGTGAAGTACGCGTGCGTTTCGCTCCGTCGCCCACAGGGCCGCTCCATATCGGAGGCGTCCGCACTGCTCTCTATAACTACCTCTTTGCCCGCCAGAACGGCGGCAAAATGATTCTCCGTATTGAAGACACCGATTCACACCGATTCGTACCGGGCGCTGAAGACTATATCAACGAGGCTCTTGCGTGGCTGGGTATCGGCATCGACGAAGGTGTGCGCGAAGGAGGCCCCTACGGCCCATATAAGCAGAGCGAGCGCCGTGACATCTATCGCGAACACGTGAAAATGCTCCTTGATGCCGGCAAGGCATACATCGCCTTCGACACTCCCGAAGAGCTCGAGGCCAAACGCAACGAAACCGCGAACTTTCAGTACGATGCCTCGACCCGTCTGCAGATGCGCAACTCGCTCACCCTCCCCGCCGACGAAGTGCAGCGTCTCATCGACAGCGGCGAGCAGTATGTTGTCCGCTTCCGCATCGAGCCGGGCCGCGACGTGGCCGTCGACGACCTAATCCGCGGCCGCGTGACCATTAAAAGCGATATTCTCGACGACAAAGTGCTCTACAAGAGCGCTGACGACCTCCCGACATATCATCTTGCGAATATCGTCGACGACCACCTGATGAAGATTTCACATGTGATTCGCGGCGAGGAGTGGCTGCCTTCGGCTCCCCTCCACGTGCTTCTCTACGAAGCTTTCGGCTGGGCCGACACCGCACCTTCGTTCGTGCATCTGCCACTGCTCCTTAAGCCCGATGGCAAAGGCAAACTGAGCAAGCGCGACGGCGACCGCCTCGGCTTCCCTGTCTTCCCCCTCGAATGGCACGACCCAAAGAGCGGCGAGACCTCAAGCGGCTACCGTGAAAGCGGCTATCTGCCACAGGCTGTTGTCAATTTCCTCGCCCTTCTGGGCTGGAATCCGGGCGACGACACCGAACTCATGAGCATGGACGAGCTCATCAGTCGCTTCTCCCTTGACCACTGCTCGAAATCAGGCGCCAAATTCGCTTTCGAGAAAGGCAAATGGTTCAACCACGAATATCTCCAGGAAATTCCCGACGCAGAACTTGCCGGACTCTTCAAACCGGTGCTCAGCGCACACGGCGTGAATCCGGCTGATTTCTCCGATGAATATATTGCAAAATCAGTGGGCCTTGTAAAGAGCCGCATCAACTTTGTAAATGACCTCTGGGACAATGCTAAATTCTTCTTCGTGGCTCCGACGGAATACGAGGCCAAATCCGTCAAAAAACGCTGGAGCGCCGAGATGCCCGCAATAATGACAGCGCTTGCCGCTCTGCTCGAGGCTCAGCCAGACTTTACCGGCTCGGTAATCGAACCGGTTGTGATGCAGTGGATTGCCGATAACGGCTATCACCTCGGCAACGTAATGAACGCCTTCCGTCTCACTGTTGTCGGCGAATGCAAGGGTCCGCACATGTTCGACATCACGGACGTGCTCGGCAAAGCCGAGACCCTCGACCGAATACGCGCGGGCGTCGAACGAATCCGCCCCGTCGAATGAACCCACTCTATAACGCAGCCATAAAGCTTTATGCCGGAGCCGTACGGGTAGCCTCGCTCAGCTCTGTCAAAGCCAGACACATGCTCAAAGGCCAGGCCGGGACCATGGAACGCCTCGCCGGATTCCGCCGCGACTACGCTCCCGACGGCTTCGACGTATGGTTTCATGCAGCCTCGCTTGGTGAATTCGAGCAGGCGCGTCCCCTCATCGACCGTCTGAAAGCCGGGAATCCCGACACAAAAATACTGGTGTCGTTCTTCTCGCCCTCAGGCTATGAGGTACGCTGCAATTATCCCGGCGTGGCTGTCGTCTATCTGCCTTTTGATTCACCTTCGTCCGTAAAGTCGTTTCTCGACATAGCGAAACCGCGAATGGCTGTGTTTGTAAAGTACGAATTCTGGGGTAATTATCTCAGCGAACTCGAACGCCGCGGCATCGACACATACATAATATCGGCTATTTTTCGTCCCGGGCAGATTTTCTTCCGCAACACCGGAGGCACAATGTTCCGCAGGATGCTCGGCAAATTCAAGCGTCTGTATGTGCAGGACGAGCGCTCGCGCCTGCTGCTCAAAGGCATAGGCATCGAAAACGTAACCGTAGCAGGCGACACCCGCTTCGACCGTGTGACCGAAGTTCGCGCCAATGCGCGAGAACTGCCAGATATCGACTGCTTCATGTCGGCACAACCCGATGCATTCACTCTTGTTGCCGGCAGCAGCTGGCCCAAGGACGAGGAAATGTATTTCCCATGGCTGAAAGCACATCCCGATGTCCGCGCCATTATCGCGCCGCACGAATTCGACACCGACAGGCTATCCGACCTTCACCGAAGCCTTGGACATGAAGAGTCGATGCTTCTCAGCGAATTCAAGCGCATATACGCCGACTCGCCCGAGTATGCCCTCAAACGTGCCAAATCTCTCCGATACCTTATCATAGACTGCTTCGGTCTGCTGAGCAGCCTCTACCGTTATGCCGATGCCGCCTACGTGGGCGGTGGATTCGGCGTAAGCATCCACAACATCAACGAGGCCGCAGTATACGGCATTCCCGTAGTCTTCGGCCCGAAACATAAGAAATTCAACGAAGCCGCCGCCCTCATAGAGTGCGGTGCCGCTTTCTGCGTACATTCAAAAAGCGAGACGGCACAGATTCTCAACCGGCTTCACACCGACAGCAGTTTCCGCACAAATGCCGGAGCGGCTGCCGACACCTATATCCGCTCCAATATCGGAGCATCCGACATTATCCTGAAAGACTTGTTCAACATAAAACCTAAACACACTCCCCTCAATGATTAAAGTGGGCATCTACGGGTCGGCCGACGTCACCGACCCGGTGCGCAAGCAGCTTCTGCGCCTTTTGCTGCGCCATCCCGACGTCCAGCTATGCGCCGTCGCCTCTCCCGCCGGCAACACCGCTCCTTTGGCCGAACTATATCCCGTATACGCCGGCGAGACAGAACTCACACTCGAGCGTGTGCTCGACCTCAGTTCTGTGGAAATGCTCTTTGTGATTGACGAGGAGAATCTTACACCCGAAATACTCGACAAATACCATAACGACCCCGACTTCAAGCTCATAGTGCTCGGCCGGGCCGATAAAATGCGCGCACAGCGCCCCGACGATTTCGTTTACGGTCTGCCGGAATACTACCGCAAGGAGCTTGTCCGCGGCGCACGTGCCGCCTACGGCCCCCGCGCCGAAGCCATGCTCATCGAGCTTGCCCTGCTCCCGCTTGCCAAAGAGGGGCACATCTACGGTTCTGTTGTCGGGGAAATGGCCACCAACCGGCCCGCGACAATGCCGGACGCCTGCGAGGAAGCCCGTGTCACACTTGCCAAGGTGCAGCAGGGCCTCGCTGCGGAAATATCGGTCAAAGCCATGGCTCAGGCACCGTACGACCGCCTTGATATCGTCCTTCATCTGTCCACTCCTCTGGCTATCGAAGAAATAGAGCGCCTCTACAACGACTTCTATTCCGACCACAACTTCGTATATCTCCTGCCGGCGCGCACGCACATCGATGAAGACATGCGCGGCAGCAACAAGTGCCTCCTGCAGCTCTCCAAAGAAGGCGACACTCTCACCATAAAAGGGACACTCGACGCTCTCACAAAAGGCTGCACGGGCAACGCCGTACACCTCATGGACCTCCTCTTCGGCCTATACGAGCGCACCGGCCTGTCAATCTGACAATAAATCTAAATAATATCGGAGCCATTGACCTTTACAAATACAGGTCAATGGCTCTGCTATTATAGAAATTAATTTTTTCAGAAACTATACTGCAGCATGGCCTCGATGCGGCTGGCCTTACCCGAAAGGCCGCTTAAATCCTTGCGTGTGCCGTGTACGTATTCGAGGCCGAAACGGAGGTCACCCCAGACGTTATAAAACATATTGGCTGCGATGTACTGCGAGTAGCGCTCGGTGTCCTCACTCATGCCTCCGGCATTATATAGCTGCGCGCGGCTGTAGCTGGCTGACACAAACAAATCCTTAGTGATGTCGTACTGCAGACCGGCCGTGAGTCCGGCCATGCCGGGAGCCTTGAGTTTGCCCGGCTCATTATAATCGGGCACAAGGTCAAGGCCCTCGCCGTCGAAATCGTTGATATAATGCCCGATACCTTTGCCATAAGTATAATGACCGAAGAAACTGAACCCCGCGCCCAACTGCGCAATGGCGCTGAACTGCACGCCCCAGCCGGTGGCGAAATGATTATGGCCGGAAATCACATCGCGATAGCTGAGCTGACGCAACAGACCCGACACGCGCACATGGCTTGCTCCTTTGTTCCATGCATACTGAATATATGCAGGAATATCGGGGCAACGCTGCGAAATAGCTTCCGTGCCCGCAGCCAAAGTATAGCTCGCCGAAGGCAGTTCGGCCGAAAGAGCATAGCTGAACCCTCCATATGAAGGCGATATATACTGCACAAGCATCTGTTTTGCCGTCACCTGACCCGACGGGCCCTGGTCATCGACCGTAGGCGCCATGGCAGGCGCATCCGAGAAAGTGCTTCGGGCAAGACCTGCCGTCACATGACCCACAGTAACATAAGCCTGCTTCATTTTAAGTCCGTAGCCGCCGTTGTCACCCGTGAAATTAGTCTGCACATACACTATCACACGACCGAACTTTGTAGGGCTTGTAACAAGCTTTAGGAAAATTGTCGAGTGATTTGCCGTAGCGCCGAAACGGTTGCGCCGGGCCGGATTGAGCGGCACAGGAATTTCGTTTGTCACAAATCCATTGTTGTCGATTGCACCCATGAAATCATACATGCCGGTGGCCTTGACATAACCGCCGATACCGAGTGCGACCTCGCCTTTCTTATCGAGGAAAAGAAAACGTGGGGCGGCCGGGTCCTCGAATGCGAGGTTAAGCCTTGAATACAATTCAGCTATATTGTGCAATTGAGCCGGATGTGAAGCGTCACCGGAGAGAACTAACGCACGCGAAGGTACTGAATCGAGCGGCTGTGTATACTGAGCCGCAGCCGATGCCGCGCAAAGCCCCAGAATGGCAGACAAGAGATAAGCTTTTTTCATAAGAAATAGAATTTATATGTTTTTATAACGTTTACGTTCTCACCATGGTTTATACATTAACATAAACCGGTGTATCAGCATCCCCTCCCGGCCTTGTACAGATTTATAATTTTATAATTTATTATCCGTAACTCATTGCAAAAAAAGACTGCGCGCCGGCATAAGCTGACGCGCAGTCTTTTATCAATAATAAGAATTATCAGGCAAGGAAGCCGAGGAGCACACCGGCTGCCACAGCCGAACCAATCACACCGGCAACGTTCGGGCCCATGGCATGCATGAGCAGATAGTTGCTGGGGTCGTATTCGAGACCGAGGTTGTTGGAGATACGGGCCGACATAGGCACAGCCGACACACCGGCGTTGCCGATGAGCGGGTT
>CAJUKF010000058.1 GCA_910587355.1 uncultured Muribaculaceae bacterium | reverse complement strand
CGCCCGACTTATACCCCAAAATTCGATGTTTTCAAATTTTTGTCATGTACTTAACCAATCAACATAAAGTTATAATAAATATTATGCTTAAAAGATTTGCTTTCATAGCAGCCCTTGTAGGTATCACATGCTGCGGTTCGACCGGCGGCGATGCTCCCGACCCCAATAAACCTTCAACCGACCCGACTCCCAATCCCGCCCCGGTGCCTACCGCCACGGTCGGCGATGTGTCGCTCGACGTGATGACATTCAATATCCGTTACGATAATACCGGTGACGGCCAGAATATATGGCAAAACCGCCGCGACCGCGCTGCAAACGCTATTAAATTCTATGACCCCGATGTATTCGGTACGCAGGAGACTCTTCACAACCAGCTTGAAGACCTCAAGAGCCGTCTCCCCCAGTATGCTGTAATCGGCGTCGGCCGCGAGGACGGCAAGGAAGCCGGCGAGTATAGTCCCGTATGGTACAAAAAGGACCGTTTCACCCTCCAGAGTTCGGGTTATTTCTGGCTGAGCGAGACGCCCAATGTTCCCTCCAAAGGCTGGGACGGCGCATGCGAGCGCATCGCTACCTGGGCTATCCTTCAGGACAAGTACACTAATAACGCGATTTTCTTCATCAACACACACCTCGACCATCAGGGTGTTACGGCCCGTCGCGAAGGCGTGAATCTGCTTTTCCAGAAAATCAACGAGTATAGCCTCGGTCTGCCTGTAATCTGCACCGGTGATTTCAACTCGTCGCCCGACTCCGATGTCATTGCCCATATCACTGATACTACCAGTGACAACCATCTCACAGACTCGCGCAAGGTGTCGCCCGTAGTTTACGGCCCCTCGTGGAGCTGGCATGATTTCGGCGCATTGTCGTATTCACAGCGTCCGCTGCTCGACTATGTATTTATCCGCGGTGGTCTTGATGTGAACCGTTACGGTGTGTGTGCTGAGGACGAGAACGGTCAGTATCTCTCGGACCATGCTCCTGTAGTGGTAAACGTATCATATAAATAAGATTTATTAAACGATACTTCGATGAATAAATTCAAATTCAGCTGCAGCGCGCTTCTGCTGTCGGCACTTCTTGTGATGCCTTCGTGCTCGCAGAAAGCAGCTGTTGAAAATGAAAACTCAGGCGAACCCATCACCAAGGGCCGCGATACCGAGCTTACCTACGTGCTTGAGAATCCTTACGAAGTAGAGGCTATCGAAGCTCCGGCGGACGGCAAGGTAAAGAATGTCATTCTTATGATTGGCGACGGCATGAGTCTTGCCCATGTATACACTGCATGGACCGCCAACCGCGGCAAGCTGTGGCTGGAGAATGCTCAGGCTACCGGTCTGTCGAAGACTTACTGCACCGATAAGCTGATTACCGACTCGGGCGCCGGCGGCACAGCCCTCGCAAGCGGTCACAAGACGAAGTATCACTCTGTAGGCGTTGACCCCGACGGCAAGCCTCTGAAATCACTTGTGGACTATGCGCATGAAAAAGGCATGTCGACGGGTGTGAATGTGACCTGCCGTCTGTGGGACGCAACTCCGGCCGATTTCCTCTGTCATAACTCCGACCGTGACCAGGAAGACGCGATTATGACCGACTATCCGACATGCAATGCCGATGTTGTGGTGGGTCCGGGCTGGGAAAAGATGATTGACCGTGCCGACGGCCGCGACCTTCTGAAAGAGTGCGCCGACAACGGCTTCACCGTGACGCGTTCGCTCGAAGAATTCGAGAAATCTGACGCAACGAAGGCATTCTGCGTTCCTTACGAGCACGATACACCCGTGCCGGCAGAGCGCGGCAACTATCTTGAGCGCGCAGCAATGAAGACTCTCGACATTCTGAGCAAGAACCCCAACGGATTCTTCCTGATGATTGAGGGTTCGCAGCTGGATGACTACGGCCACTTCAACGACATTGACCTTCTGATGCAGGAGACCCACGACTTCGACCGCACAATCGGCGCAGTGATGAAATGGGCGGCCAAAAATGGCGAGACCCTTGTCGTAGTGACAGCAGACCACGAGACAGGCGGCCTGACACTGGTAGACGGTGACCTGAACGAAGGTAAGGTTATCTGCAAATTTTCTACTGGCGGCCACAGCGGCGTAATGGTTCCCATTTACGCCTTCGGCCCCGGCGCGATGAATTTCACCGGCATTATGGAGAACACCGACATACCGCGCAAGATTGGCGCCCTTGTCGGTCTTGAGATTGAATAACTCTTTTTTCTGACTTCTATACCCGGCAGAGCCGCCGGTGATGTTAATCACGGCGGCTCTGCTTTTTTAATTTACAGCTGATGTCCAAAAAAATATTCATACAAATCTTAGCGGCCACGGCTCTGCTGACAACGGCCTCAACTGCAGCCGCACAGTCGTGCGGCAACGATGTGAAGTATAAGCTTCCGTACAAGAACACTTACGTCAAAGAAATTTTTACGGCCGAGAACGAATTCCGGACCAAGAAACCGGAGACAATCATTCCCGGCACGTTTGAAGAGGCCCGTCAGATACTGCCCAATCCCATTTGGCCGGGTCACGACAAGGAACTGGAGATGTACTGGCGCGCGTGGGAAATCGCCGTCGGGAATATCCGTCAGGTGCCGGAGGGCTCGGGATTTGTGAGCCCCTATATCGATACGGCCTATAACGGTAATATTTTCATGTGGGACAGCAGCTTTATTCTCATGTTCGCCCGTTACGGCGACCGCTTCTTCCCCTTCCAGAAAACTCTCGACAATTTCTACGCCAAGCAGCATCCCGACGGTTTCATCTGCCGTGAAATCAAATCGGATGGCGCTGACTGCTTCGAGCGTTACGACCCAACAAGCACAGGCCCCAACATCATACCCTGGAGTGAGATAATATATTATCACCAGTATGGAGACATTGACCGTCTGCACAAAATTTTCGCGCCTCTGGCAGGATACAACAAATGGCTGAAACTTAATCATACATGGCAGAACGGCACATACTGGAGCAGCGGCTGGGGTACAGGCATGGATAATATGCCCCGTGTGCCAGAAGAATATAATCCTATTTTCAGCCACGGCCACATGACATGGCTTGACACTAATCTGCAGCAGATTCTTGTGGACAATATAATGCTTGAAATCGGTTTCTATATAGAGCGCTGGCAGGAAATCGAAGATTATGAGGATGAAATAAAACTGCTATCGGAGCATGTAAGCAAGCATATGTGGAATGATTCGACAGAGTTTCTTCATGACCAGTACCGCGACGGCAGTCTTTGTCCGACCAAGGGTATCGGTGCATACTGGGCACTGCTCACACCCGGTGTGCTCGACAAAGAGCGCATGGATAAACTTGTGGCGCATCTTGAAAATCCCGATGAATTCAAGCGACCCGGTATGGTCCCCTCGCTGTCGCACGATAACCCCAAGTATCGTGACAACGGACGTTACTGGCAGGGCGGCGTATGGCCCGGCACCAACTACATGGTGCTGAGCGGCCTCACCAAGAACGGCTATAACGACCTGGCGCGCAGCATAGCGCAGAACCACTACAACGAGGTACTCGACGTATATAAAAAAACAGGCACTTTCTGGGAATACTATTCGCCGGAGACTTCCGACCCGGGCTTCATGGCCCGAGACGAGTTTATCGGCTGGACAGGTCTCGCTCCGATTGCAGAGCTTATTGAGTACATATTCGGCATCCGCGGCGACTATGTGGAGAAGGAAATCGTGTGGGATATGTCGCTGCTCGACGAGCACGGCATCGAACGCTATCCTTTCGGCCCCGAAGGCAACATAACCCTCAAGGCAGCCAAACGCCGCACAGCCGACGAAGAGCCGCGTCTCACCGTCGACTCGAACATTCCCTTCAAGCTCAAAGTGCTCTACGGAAAGGGCAAGGAGAAAGTAGTGAATGTAGTGCCGGAAACAAAGAACTATTAATCCTTGAATCTTTTATGAATATAAAACTTATTTCCTGGTTATTCGCTGGGGTGCTCTGTGTGGCATCGTGTACTCGAAAAGAGGACGTGTACGTGACGGTGATTCCCCAGCCGAACGAAGCCGTCGGATTGTCCGGCACAGTTTCTTTGTCGGATAATCTCTGCATCACGGCTCCCGAGGGCAATGACGGAGCCGAGAAGGTGGTGCGCTATCTCTCTGACCGTTTCACTGTGTCGGACAGAGGTGATGCTACGTCAGTGACTCTCAGGGAGGACACGGCTATGGCCCCTGAGGCATATGTACTCGAAATTGCGCCTTCGAAGGGAGTGAAAATCACATCGGCGCCTGACGGAAGCGGCTGGTTCTACGGCGTGCAGACAATGATGCAGCTCCGCAATGCCGGCAAGGGTGTCGTGGATGCCGTGCGTATCAACGATGCTCCGCGATTCGGCTACCGCGGGGCGCAGATGGACCCGGCCCGCAACTGGCTGCCTAAAGAGGAGGTGCTGAAATATCTCGACCTCATGGCGCTTTACAAGCTCAATACCTTCCATTTTCATCTTACCGACGACCAGGGCTGGCGAATTCAGATTGACCGCTATCCGCGTCTTATGGAAGTGGGGTCCAAGCGCCCTCATACGCAGATTGGTCATGCCGACACTTACAATCCGGTGCGCTACGACTCGATTCCCGACGAGGGTTATTATACCAAAGACGATATCCGTGAGATTCTTGCCTATGCGGCCGACCGTTTCATCACCGTTATTCCCGAAATCGAGATGCCCGGCCATGCATCGGCAGCCCTCGCATCGTATCCCGAGCTTTCGTGCGGACTCGGAAAGACTTATATCGTACAGGGCCGCTATGATGTATTCGACGAGGTATTCTGCCCCAAGGAAGAGACTTTCGAGTTCCTGTGCAATGTGCTCGACGAAGTGATAGAACTTTTCCCTTCGCAGTATATACATATCGGCGGTGACGAATGTCCAAAGAAGGCATGGGCCAAATGCGAGCACTGCCAGAAGATGATTAAGGACCTCGGACTGGCAGACGAACACGAGCTGCAGAGCTACTTCATAAAGCGCATCGAGGAGCATGTAAACAGCCGCGGACGCAGCATCATCGGCTGGGACGAGATTCTTGAAGGCGGTCTGGCTCCTAACGCCACAGTGATGTCATGGCGAGGCGAGAAAGGCGGCATAGAGGCTGCCAATGCCGGTCACGACGTGATTATGACACCGTCACACTGGTGTTATATCGACTATTATCAGGAAGACCCGGCACTCGCTCCGCAGGGTATCGGAGGCTATCTGCCCATTGATACGGTCTACAGCTATAATCCTGCTCCGGCGGCGATTCCAGATTCGCTCCAGCACCATATAATCGGTCCTCAGGTGAATGTGTGGGGCGAGTACATCCAGACTCCCGAACATTTTGAATACATGGCATTCCCCCGTCTGCTCGCTATGGCGGAGGTAGGGTGGACGCAGCCCTCGCGCAAGAGTTTCGAGCGTTTCTGCCGGGCTCTTGATGCCGAGTTCCCGCGTCTCGACGCAATGGGCGTGCACGCCTGCCGCAACTTCTATCAGGCAAACATCTTCGGACGTTATAACTCTGACACGAAGCAGTACGAAGTCGAACTGAAAACCCTCTGGCCCGATGCCGAAATAGAATACACGCTCAACGACAGCACTTTCGCTCAGCCGCAGAAATATACGGCTCCTTTCGCACTCGAAGGCAATGCTACTGTATGGGCCCGGGCCCTGCGCGACGGCAAGCAGGAGGCAGCTCCTACGCACCGCATACTCAAAGTGAGCAAGGCCACGGGGGCGAGTGTCGACACGCATCCTCAGATTATCGACGGTTATGTGGGTCTGCCCCGTGATTCCTACGGCTGGTACGGCACATATGGCGACACTATCACCGTAGTCTTTGACGAACCTGTGGAAGTAAGCAACGTAAGAAGCCGTTCGCTTTACCGCCCCAACTATATGTGGTGGCCTCAGTCGAGAGTTACAATCGAAGTGTCGGCCGACGGCAATGCTTTTGAAACCGTGTACGACAAGGAAACTCCTGTGGGAGAACTTCCGACGGAGTCTACCATATATCCATTTGATGCTCAGTTCGCACCGACCATGGCTAAAGCCATGAAGGTGATTCTCAAATGCTGCAGCTCTGAGAGAAACAGCAATGACGGCGAGGCCGCACATGTAGCTCTTGATGAACTTGAAATCAACTGAGACGGGCCCATAGCTTGTCAATAAAGAATGAATGGCGCAGCCACGGTTTTGTAATATCGTGGCTGCGTCACTGTTTTCGCGGGGATTGATACCGTGATATTGCCAAACTGGCAGAGTATGGGAGGCTGCAACACCCTCGAGACTGGAAAAATCGCGGTCCTGCTTGTTGTGGCACAGCGATTTTACTGAGGGCGGTTTGTGGCTGAAAAAGCTGTCGGATGTGAGATTTATCGATAATAAAGGGGTGTTTGTAGATGTTTTTTTGGAGGAAATGATGTTAATAGTTAAATTTGCGTAAAAATAATTATTGGTGTCCGGTAAATGTGTTTACCCGGCTATTTTGAGTGATTTTATGCATTGACAAGCCCCCTGTTTCAGTATTTGTATCGGCAGTCCGATAAAAATGTTCTCCTTTCGCATGGTATGCATAGACAAGGATGCCATATTTGCCCAATTTAAGCTCTTCTAATGGACTTATATCTCACAATAAAGCCCCTACACATTCAATATATCGGCTGTCCGAGGAAAATTAAAAGCCAAATAGGGCTTGAAAGTTTTAGCGGACACCAATAAAAAATAATTAAGGTATGGATACACAGACCACATCAAGACGCCGGCGTTTTGTGAACGTGCTGGTGCATTTGCTATTCATAATCATCATTTTCGTACTTCCGGAACTGGTGATGGCCATAGCTATGCCACACCGTCGAGGATTTGTGTTTTATCCCGGTTTTTATGTAAAGACGCTGATTTTCATAGCAATCTTCTATCTGAATTATTTCGTGATTATCGACAAGACGATAGGGCGTACAGGAAACCGCCGGATATGGAGTTTCATTTTAATCAATCTCCTTATAATCACAGCGGGTCTTTTTCTGTCGACAGTAATTTCGAACTGGCTGAGCACGGCCCAGCCGCGTCATCCGCGTACAGGGACCCATTATCTGCTCAAATACGCCTCATTTCTGCTTCGCGATGCAGTGACACTGCTGCTTGTGATAGGACTGTCGGTGGCTCTGCGCCTCTCCACCAAATGGCGTGATATAGAACGGCGCAATGAAGACCTGATTGCGGAGCAGCGCTCAATAGAACTTGCCAACCTCAAGAGTCAGCTTAATCCGCATTTTCTGTTCAATACCCTCAACACGATATATGCACTGGTTGACATAAGCCCCGAGGATGCCAAAAAGGCCGTTCACCGGCTGTCGGCTCTGCTGCGATATATGCTGTATGAGGATGTGAAATATGTGGCGTTGCACCGCGAGACGGATTTCATCACGGATTACGTAGACCTGATGAAACTGCGCCTCGCCGACCGTGAGATAAAGGTTGATATCGATTTGGGCGATAACGGAGACCGTGAGATTCCGCCGCTGCTTTTTATTCCGCTTGTGGAGAATGCTTTCAAATACGGTATTTCGGCTCCAGACAATGTGCCGGTGGAAATATCAATCCATTCCAGCGACAAAGTGCTTACATGCACTACAAGCAATTCGTTTATTCCAGGCACAAAAACAGACAAAAAAGCTTCGGGCATAGGACTTTCGAATCTGCGTCGGCGTCTGGCGCTTATTTATGGTCAGAATGCCACACTCCGTATCACGTGCCGCGATAATATCTACCGGACAAAACTTACCGTACTTCTTGACAATTGATTTTTGACCTGAATCCATGAATCCTGCCAATATACGATGCCTTGTAGTTGACGACGAGCCGCTTGCCGCCCGGCTGATTAGCACATATGTTGAGCGAACTCCGTTTCTGTCGCTCGTAGCCGAGGTGCATGCTCCCGAAGCAGCCCTTGAGTTCATTAACGAAGGTGACATCGACCTTGTGTTTCTCGACATCCACATGCCGCGACTCTCGGGGATGCAACTGGCCAGGATTCTTCCGGATTCGGCGCGTGTAGTGTTCACGACGGCATATGCCGACCATGCGGTGGAAGGTTTTCGCGTCAATGCCATTGACTATCTCCTCAAACCCGTGAGCTATGAGGATTTTCTTGAGGCGGCCGTGAGGGCGCAAAAAATATTCGAAGCTACGGCCAATGTCGTGGTACCGGTGCCTCCGGCGGCCGATTTTCTCACTGTAAAGAGCGAATACCGGCTGCTCCGCATACCTTTTGATGAAATTATCTATATCGAAGGTCTTAAAGACTATGTGCGCATCAATACGGGCGACGACAGTAAACCGGTGCTGACTCTGATGAGCATGAAGTCGCTCGAGGAGGCTCTGCCCGCGTCGCAGTTCATGCGTGTACACCGCTCGTTTATAGTTAATCTGGACAAAGTGCGCCTTATTGAACGCAATTCAATTATTCTTGCCGGACGATGCATTCCTGTGGGTGACAGCTACAGGAAGCGATTCTTCTCGTATCTGGGTGGAGAATAAGAGGCTTTTTTAGAAATCTGGTTGTGAATAGTTGCATTTTGTTTCGCGGACGCGATTCTTCGCGTCCCTGCTGCTTATGTGACTGGAGAGATGGAGCAGATAATTTTATGGTTTCGTATTTAATATTTTTATTGTAAATTTGCGTTCAAAATCAATAAGTAATTTTGCAAAATGACAGAAAAGATTAAAGAAACACTTCGCGACAAAGCATGGGCTCGCTGGATAGCGCTTGTCCTCGTAGCGTCGATGATGTTTTTCGCGTACATGTTTGTCGACGTAATGTCGCCGCTTCAGAGTCTGGTTCAGACGGAGTTGGGCTGGACGCCCGAGGCTTTCGGCTACTATGCCGGAGCCGAATATATACTTAATGTGTTCGGTTTCCTTATTCTTGCCGGTATCATTCTGGACAAGATGGGCATACGGTTCACGGGCGTGCTCTCGGCATCGGTCATGTTTGTCGGCGCGTGCATCAAGCTCTATGCAATCAGTGATTATTTTGCCGGAAGCGGTCTGGACACATGGCTTTCGTCGTGGTGGACAGAGATGCCCGGCAGTGCAAAGCTTGCGGCTCTTGGTTTCATGATTTTCGGCTGCGGCTGCGAGATGGCCGGTATCACGGTGTCGAAGACACTTGCAAAGTGGTTCGAAGGCCACGAAATGGCTTTGGCCATGGGTCTCGAAATGGCCCTCGCCCGCGTAGGTGTTTTCGTGATATTCACCATATCACCGCGTCTGGCCTCCTGGATGGGCGAGCCTACTGTTGTGACACCGGTGGCATTCTGCACGGTGCTTCTGCTCATAGGCCTGATTACCTATACTGTATTCACTTTCATGGATACGCGTCTCGACCGTGAAATCGCAGCCGACCGCTCGGACGATGCTCCCGAAGAGGAATTCAAGATGAGCGACGTAGGCAATATACTTTCGAGCAAGCTTTTCTGGATTATCGCATTGCTCTGCGTGCTCTATTATTCGGCCATATTCCCCTTCCAGCGTTATGCCACAAATATGCTGCAGTGCAATCTCGGCATGGACGAGCAGCAGGCCGCCGATATTTTCCGCTGGTTCCCTATCGGAGCCGCCGGTCTTACTCCCATACTGGGCTATGCCCTCGACCGCTGGGGCAAAGGCGCCACCATGCTCATGGGCGGAGCAATCCTGATGATTGCGTGTCACCTTACTTTCGCGCTTGTTCTACCGGTATATCCCGAGCAGTGGCTTGCTTTTGTGGCCATTATCGTTCTGGGCATATCATTCTCACTCGTTCCGGCATCGCTCTGGCCCTCAGTGCCTAAAATCATGGAAGCACGCTACCTCGGCTCTGCCTATTCGCTGATTTTCTGGGTGCAGAACATCGGTCTGGCACTGTTCCCCATTCTCATCGGCAAGGTGATTATGTGGGCGAATCCCGGCATCGACGACCCAATGCAGTATAATTATACCGTGCCCATGCTTCTCTTCGCATCGCTGGGTGTGCTTGCCCTGATTTTCTCGATATGGCTCAAGATACTTGATGGCCGCAAGCACTACGGTCTCGAAAGCCCCAATATCGTTAAAAAAGATACACAGGCACTTGAAGCAGAAGACCAGCAGGCCGACGCCTGACCGGCTCCTTATAATAGAAATATTCTTCAATAAAAATCGCGTCTGCCGAAAACTAACGGCGGACGCGATTTTTTTATCTGAGCGGTTTGTGCAGTCGCTTATAATCAGCGCACGGCGATAACCTCGATTTCAACGAGCACACCCTTGGGGAGCTCGCGGACAGCAACGGCCGAGCGGGCAGGGTAGGGTTCGGTGAATACTTTGCCGTAGACCTCGTTCATGGCGCCGAAGTCGGCCATGTCGGCGAGGAAGACGGTTGTCTTGACAACGTTGTCGACTGAGAGCCCGGCTTCCTTGAGTATAGCGCATACGTTGGCAAGTGACTGGGTTGTCTGAGCCGTGATGCCATCGGGGATAGTGCCCGTTGCGGGGTCGAGTGGAATCTGGCCGGATGCGTAAACGAATGTGCCGGTGTCGATAGCCTGACTGTAGGGACCGATAGCTCCGGGAGCTGCGGTGGTTGCGATTACTTTTTTCATTGTTTTATGTTCTTATTGGTTTTGTGGGTTGATTTTTACTGATGTCAGAGGTCGGGTGATTCATCGTCATCGCTTTCAAGCAGGCTGCTGATAGGCATGTCTGCGGTGAGGGAGGAGTAGACGCCCTCTATTCTGGCAAAGGCCGTCACTACTTCGGGGAAACGCTGCCTGAAGTGGGGTATGAAATTGGATGTGCCGAGAGTATAGAGGCGCTCGGTGAGCGATTTGATTGTAAAAGTGGAGGGGTCAACGGCAAGCTGGAAGCCGTATTCATCTTTATTTCCCGGTATAAGTACACGGCTTATTATGCGGGTGCTTACGAGTCTGTCGGTTATTTCGGTGACAAGGCGTGCCGGCAAATCGAAGTGACTCATGAGGTCGCGGGCGGTCGAAGGTTCTTTTCCGCTGATGAACCGGCGTGTGATTATGGCCGTTATGGCGAGAGTCACCATGGCTTTGTACCGGTCGGATATGTTTGTCACCTCGTGGTCGAGGTTGAAGGCGAAGACATTCTGCGACGAATAGCATATAACCGCACCGGCGAGGATAATCACCCATACGAGCTGCATCCACAGCAACAGCAGCGGCAGGAAAGCGAAAGAGCCGTAGATGGCATTGTATTTTGTCACATAGAGAGTTCCTGTCACGAAAAGCCACTGAAGCACGAGAAAGGCTATGCCGGCGATTACTCCGGAGACGAAGGCGTTGCCGAACTTTACCTTTGTATTGGGAATGAGGATGTAGACTGCCGTGAAGAAGAGGAAAGTCATCAGCATCGAGGCGCCTTCGAGGAGACCGCTTATGACCGGAGTCATGAAACTGAAGTTGAAGAGCGTGTTGAGCGTAGAACTCAGCAGAATCGATATGCCGCTGGCGCAAAGCATGAGGACAGGGAGTATGAGGAGCATGGCAGTGTAGTCGCTGAGCTTGCGCCATATGCTGCGTCCGGCTTTCTGTCCCCAGATGAGATTGAAAGCGGCCTCTACGTTTGAAATCAGAGATATGAGGGTATAAAGCAGAAAAACGATGCCCACACCGACGAATACGCCTTCGGAAGCCTGTGCAAGATAGCTGTCGACGAAATTCATGGCGTACTGTATGGCGACCCGTTGTGCCGGAAAAAGCCTGTAGAGTTCCTGCTGCAGCATGCTCTGTATGCCGAACCCACGGGCTATGGCGAGCATCAGTGCAAGCGCCGGGACAATGGCGAGCATTGTGCGGTAAGTCATTGCGCAGGCCTGAGTCTGTATGTCGCGGTTGAGGAATGAATTCACCGACAGATTGGCGATGCGCAGCACGTTAATCCACCATTTGCGGCGCGGGTCACTCCACAGACCTGTGCTGACATATGTCCATGCACGTATACACCGGTCGACGAGCCGGTCAATGCGTGATTGCGATTTTTCGGTCTGTTCTTTCATAGGAGGCGTGTAGCTGTCGTTGGCATTCCGACGGCAAAGTTACAACAAACTTACGTCAAAAAGCGTTCATATTTTATATTTTCCTCTAAGAAAAATTGAACAATCTATTTTTTCTGACTAATTTTGCACTTGAAAAGCGCGACCCTTCCTTATGAAGACAAAAAACAACGCAACAACGCCATCTTCCACCGCAGCCCAGTCGGCCCACAAGCCTTATAAACTGGGTGTCACTTTCAGCGGAGGCGGAGCGCGAGGCTTTGCACATGCAGGAGCCCTCATGGCTATAGAAGAAGCGGGCCTTAAGCCCGATGCAGTGGCCGGTGTGAGCGCCGGGTCGGTTGTGGCCGTGCTTTATGCCGCTGGTGTTAAGCCTCTTTCGATGGCAACGATTTTCGCGCGTACTGGTTTTCGCGATTTCGCAGGGCTGAGTTTCGGGCACGGCGGTATTTTCGATATCGAGAAGTTTGAGAATTTTGTGATGCGCGCTCTCGGAGGAGTACGTTATCTCGAAGACCTCCGCATTTCCACTTATATTGCAGCTACTGACCTTGACCACGGCTGTCCGGTGGCTTTCTCCACTGGCGAAATCGGGCCCCGGATGATAGCTTCCTGCTCCATTCCCATAGTTTTCAATCCTGTGAAAATCGACGGTGTACACTATGTTGATGGAGGCGTGCTGAGCAACAATGCGGCATGGGTGCTGCGCGACAAGTGTGAGACTCTGATAGGCATTAATGTAAGCCCTCTGCGCCCCTATACGAACAATCATTCGATTCTGTCGGTGGCGCTGCGCACATATAATCTTCTTACGAAAGCTCATACAGCCGAGGATATGGCTCTTTGCGATGTAGCAGTGACGACAACCGAGCTTGCCAATTTCGGAGTGTTTGACTTGCGCAAAATCAAGGAGCTTTTCCTGATAGGATATAAAAATACCCGCCATGCCCTCATTGACGCGGGCATGTGGCAGACAAGCGGCGGAAGCGCTCCGGCAATGAAAAAGTAAAAAACAATCATCACAATCAACACATATACGATGGCTGCCCTCAAACCTGTCATATATCAGCTTCTTCCACGCCTCTTTACAAATTACTGCGAGGCCCCGATAGCCGGTGGTACGCTCGAACAGAACGGTTCGGGAAAGCTCAACGACATAAATGAAGACATCCTCGCATCGATAAAGGCTCTGGGAGCCACACATGTGTGGTATACGGGCGTGATAGAGCACGGTCACGACGCCGATTATACTGCATTCGGCATACCGCGTCACAATCCGCACGTGATAAAGGGCAAAGCCGGCAGTCCGTATGCCATTACGGATTATTATGACATCGACCCGGATTTGGCTGTGAATGTGCATGAGCGGATGAAAGAATTCGAAGCGCTTGTAAAGCGCACACACGATGCGGGTCTGAAGGTGCTGATTGATTTCGTGCCGAATCATGTCGGTCGTCAGTACAGCTCGGACGCGAAGCCGTCGGGAATCGAAGACTTCGGCGCCCGCGACAACCGGGAGATGTTTTTTTCGCCTTCAAACAATTTCTACTATATCCCCCATCAGCAGTTCGCGCCTCATATAGACCTGGGCAGCGGCAAGGACGCTTATGTCGAGTTTCCGGCCAAAGCTACCGGTAACGACTGCTTCACAGCTTTCCCTGGAGCCAACGACTGGTATGAGACAGTGAAACTGAACTATGGTGTCGACTACTTCAACCGTTCGGAGCACTTCGACCCTGTGCCCGACACGTGGTTCAAGATGCTTCATATACTCCGGTACTGGGCTTCGAAGGGCATAGACGGTTTCCGCTGCGACATGGCTTTCATGGTTCCGCTTGCATTCTGGCACTGGGCCATACCTCAGGTAAAATCGCACTTCCCGGATGTGGCATTCATAGCGGAAATCTACGATGTGAACCTCTACCGTCCGTTCATCGAGTACGGCGGATTCGACTATCTCTACGATAAA
>CAJUKF010000057.1 GCA_910587355.1 uncultured Muribaculaceae bacterium | reverse complement strand
CCCCGACCCTCTGCTTGTAAGGCAGACGCTCTGAACCAGCTGAGCTAAGCGCCCCTTCCTTGTCAAAAGCGATGCAAAGTTATGCTATTTTTTTCATTCCACCAAATTTTTTGCAAACTTTTTTCATAAGATTTTTTCATCACACAGCGCAACGTCCTGTGTTACAGAAACAAACATCACACCGGAGTTTCCTTTCGGCTTATAACAGAAAAAGAAGCAGACAACGCACAAGAACTCTCCGAAGAAATTAATGAACATAAAAAACGACAGCACCTGTTAATTTTATTTTGCCGGAAAGGAAAATTATAGCTACCTTTGCACCGTACTCGCGCATGTGGCGTAATTGGTAGCCGCGTTAGACTTAGGATCTAATGACTCAGGTCGTGGGGGTTCGAGTCCCTTCATGCGCACATCTAATAGCTGTTAATCTCACGATTTGCAGCTATTTTTTTATTTTCGGGAGAGAAAGAGTGAAAATATTTTTCGTCCGGGTGCAACTTTTGTGAAACTGCACCGTCTTTATGGCAGAGGGCACAAAAAAGCCCGTCACATTTCCCGACATATCAAACAAAACCTTTTATGAAAAAACTTATCGTAATACTTGTCGCATTTCTGACAGTAACAATCATCACAGGCTGCAACCTGACCGAGACCATGGCCAACGCGGAGCCCGCATCGTGGGAGAAACGCGATTTTGAACATTCGGTAAAACAATCGGTACGCCGTGCCGTGCAGCAGCCGGGCATCGACAACGGCTCGACAATCGTAGTAGATTCACACGGCGACACACTGATTTCGGCCACCGACTCGACAATCACACGCACCGTCTATGTCGACATCCAGTCGCCGGCCTACCCCAAAGGCATCAGCGGCAAGAATATGGAGATACTTACCATCATCTACGTCATCGGCATCATAGGAGCAATCATCCTCCTTATTCTTATATGTGTGCTCGTGTATACTCTGCGCCGTCAGCACAACCGCAACAAGAGCATCAACAATGCAATCGAACACGACTATCAGCTGCCCGAAGCATTCTTCACAGGCTCGCCGGCCGCTCCGCAAGTGACAATCAACCAAATAACGCAGACCGCTCCGGTGATAATCGACGACAACGGACAGCCCGTGAATCCCGAAGTGAGCACAACCACAGCCGACGCCGACAGCGTGCGCAACGCCCTGCGTAGCGTGAACAAAGCCTGCGGACAGATGCCCGGCAAAGATTTACGAAACGGCTTCATTCTGGTCGGCATAGGCCTCATGCTCTTCCTTGCCTTCGCCGCAGGCCACAATGCCAGCGTCGGATTTTTCGCCGGCGGCTCGCTCGTAGTGCTCGGCGTGGCCAAGTTCATCCCCTATCTGTTCAACAAGCGCGCCTGATTTTTCAAAATGACAATCAACCGCTTTCAGGAACTGGCACTGATTACCCGATGCGTTGCGGCCGACGACCGCAACGCCTTCGGGCAACTTGTCGGCGTTTACTCCGAAAGCCTCCGCCGTTTTCTGCTCGGCCTCACCAAAGGTGACGCGGCCCTTGCCGACGACCTCGCGCAGGAGACTTTTCTGAAAGCATATCTGTCAATCCGTTCGCTCGAAGGCGTGACACGGTTCCGCACATGGCTTTTCCGCATAGCCTACAACGAATTTGTGAACAATCTGCGGCGCAAGCGCAAAATTGACACAACGGATGAGGAATGTCCGGACATACCCGACGAATCATCCGACGAACCGCTGATAAGCGCCGACACACTGACCGAAGCCATAATGCAGCTGTCGGAGACACAAAGAGCCGTCGTACAGCTTTTCTACTACGAAGACTTTCCGATAGCACGCATTTCGGCCGTCACCTCCCTGCCGCAGGCCACAGTGCGCTCGCATCTCTTCAGGGCGCGCAACCGCCTTGCCACAATTCTCGAAAAATACCGCTACCAATAACCCACTCCTCAGCATAATGAAAAACGACAAAACAATTCAGGACACCGACCGCCGTATAGCGTCGATTCTGCGCAGCGAAGCGCCCGTTCCTCCGTCGAAAGACTGGTTCACACGCAAAACCCTCAACCGCCTGCCCGACAGGCAGCCGCGCACCGTATCGCTCTCCGAGGTCGTGGCTTTTTTCATCGTCCTCGCTGTCTCAGTCACGGTTGTCATACGCCAGACCAAAGAAATGCTCAGCAGCGGCGACCTCACCGCCTCCAACACCGCCATACTTATGTCCGGGCTTGCAATGGCAATCTGCGCCACCCTCTACATATCGGTGCCATTGTTAAAAAAATGGTGAAATATTTATAATTAGTTATCTTTGCCTCTGTAAAAATAAATCAATAACCCATAGCTCTGAAAATGGGGCTATAATCTAAAAACAAATGAAAAAACTTTTGTTCACGGTTGCCATTGCCGCCTCTCTTTTTGCGGCGGGATGCAGCAGTTTCTCGAACCGAGGAGAAATTGAGATGCCCTACATCGAATCAGCAAATACTATGTTCCTTAGTGTCGAGGGTATCACACTTACCGACTCGTCGACCGTACTTGATGCTGTCGTCCATTATAATCCGGGGCAGTGGGTGAGATTCGACAGCGCAAGCAGCCTTGTTGCCGACGGCAAGCATTATCCCATAATTTCTGTAGATAGTATGACGTTGGGCGAGTATTTCTGGATGCCCGACTCAGGCGTAGCTCGTTTCACGATGCGATTCCCGGCTATTCCGGCTTCGGTCAAGTCGATTGATTTCACCGAGAATATTGCCAACGGGTGGCAGCTGTGGGGTATTCAGCTCGACCCGAATTACGTATATGAAACTCAGATTCCGGAGGAGTACAGCCGAGTGGAGAGCACAGAGGTTTTCCCCGACGCCGACATTGTGTGTGACACCACGACTGTGAACATACATCTGCTCAATTACCGTCCGGCCATGGGCTCGAAGCTGAGCTACTATGTCAATGACCTCAACGGTCAGACAGGCGACTTGCCAAAGCTCGATGTTGATGAAAATGGCAATGCGACATTCAAGAAACTTCTTACCGGCCCTGAGGAGCTTGGACTGTATTACATAGGCGATGTGGGTCTTAATGGTGCCGTACTGATGCTTCCCGGCGAAACAATCGATATGGACTGCGACTGCCGCTACTCGGGCAACTTCAACATGCAGGTGCGTTCGCGCGGCGAAGTCGAGCCTGAAATCGAATATGCCGGTTCGAACGGACGGCTTGACAAAATAAGACATGCGGCATGGAAAGCCGGAATTTCCGGTTTCAGCCTGTATTCGGGCAAGTTCGGCGACTATCACATGACGGGAGACCAGTATGTCGACTATGTCGTGGCTGCCTACAAAGCAAAACTCGACTCGATAAACGCGCTTGATGCAGCTCCGGTTGTGAAGGAATACAAGACGCTGAGTCTGCAGGCAAATATGATACAAGCTATTGCTACGGCCCGCAACATCCTCAACCATAATTATATGGCTTCGCACGGTCTGTGGAACGCTCCGGTGCCGGCTGATTCCGTGACTGTCGAAATTTCGCCCGAACGCGCCCGTGAAGTAGCGGCAAAGTTCGACCTCAACAATCCTAAGCTGCTGTATGTGTACGACACCACACGTCCGAGCAACCTTGCGCGTGCCGATGTATGGAATAATGCCGGGGTTGACGTGACAATGTTCAACACAGTGGCGGCATATAACAAGGCATACAAGGCGGCTTCGTCGGCAGAGTTGGACGAGGCAAGTCTCAACAGCCTCAAAGCATCGGCTTATCCGGCACTCGCACAGGCGGTTGAGGCTCGGCAGAAGGAAGCGGAGGCACTGCTTAATTCGGCGGCTGCCGAACTGGTCGAGGCTACTCCTGACGTAGCCGATGACAAGGTGTTCGAGGAAATCATCAAGCCTTATAAGGGCAAAGTGGTGGTAGTCGACCTCTGGAACACGTGGTGCGCCCCGTGCCGTATGGCTCTGTCCCAGAACGAGCCGCTGAAGAGCACCGAGCTTTCGTCGGACGACATTGTATGGATTTATATCGCCGACGAATCTTCGCCTATAAATACGTATCTTACGATGATTCCCGAAATCAAGGGACTTCATTTCCGTCTGAATGAGGAGCAGATTCGTAAAATCCGCGAGCACTTCAACGTGGACGGAATCCCGTACTATATCATAGTTGACCGTGAAGGCAATGCCGCAGGCCGTCCTGATTTGCGCGACCACAGTCTGTATGTGAAGACGGTGCTCGAGAAGCTGTGATTGATTTCTGAAGAATGTATACTAAAGCGGGCTTGCCTCTCGGGAGAGGGCAGGCCCGCTTTTTTGCGCTCTTATGTTTTTGTCCGGATGCTTCGCTGAAGCTCAGCGCGTGAGACAAGAATGGATGAGGAGGGAGTGCGTGGCTTTTGTGCGTTTTTACTCTGTAGAGTGCTTTTATCGCGGTTGTCTAATGCGATGAAAATGATTATCTTTGCGTTATAGATATTGAACCTCAGCCCTTGCACATTCACAAAAATAGACCCGAAAACAGCGCCAAATGTTAATTAATAGGAAAATACACGCGCAGTTAGAGCTTTTTCAAAGGTTTTTTATTACCTTTGCACGCTGAAGTGTCTCATGCAGACGCCTCGGAATACTCTAACTGACAATGCGCAACTTCATAATCTACACACTTGCTCTCATAGTGCTCTGCTCATGCGGCGAATACCAGCGCGTGCAGAAAAGCAATGACTACAACTATAAATTCGAATACGCCAAGCGGGCATATGAGCAGAAGAAATACGTGCAGGCAGCAACCCTGCTGCAGGACTGCATTTCGGTGTTCAAAGGCAGTGACAAGGCCGAGGAATCTCTTTACCTCCTGGCCATGAGCAACTATGAAAACCGAGACTACGCCACTGCCGGAGTCTATTTCAAAAGCTACTATACCCGCTACCCCAAAGGCAAATACGCCGAAGACTCACGATTCTACTCCGGCTACGGATACTATCAGGATTCGCCCGACGCACAGCTCGACCAGAGCGGCACAATCAAGGCTATCGAAGAACTGCAAACCTTCCTCGACTACTTCCCGCGCAGCGACAGGGTTTCCATAGCACAGAACGCCATTTTCGAGCTTCAGGACAAGCTCACCCTCAAGCAGCTCCAGAATGCCCAGCTTTACTATAACCTCGGCAACTACATGGGCAACAACTACCAGAGCGCAATTATCGTAGCCAAAAACGCAATCAAAGATTATCCCTACTCGAAATATAAAGAAGACCTCGAGCTCCTCGTCCTCAAATCACGCTATCAGGAGGCCGCCAATTCTATTGAAGAGCGCAAGGCCGACCGCTTCCGCGACGTAATTGACGAATATTACTCCTTTATCAACAATTACCCCGACACAAAAAACCGCGACGAAGCCGACAATATACTTAAAATCGCCCGCCGCTACGTAAAAGAATAACTCTCACCTCAACACAAAAGAAAACGCAAAACACCATATATACAATGGATTTCAAAAAAACAAACACCCCACAGACCACCGTCACCCGCGACACCATTCAGCTCGCCGAGCAGACAGGCAACATCTACGAGACAGTATGCGTAATAGCCAAGCGTGCCAATCAGATTGCCGCCCAGATGAAATCCGACCTCGAAAAGAAACTTCAGGAATTCGCTCCTTATAACGACAACCTCGAGGAAGTGACCGAAAACCGTGAACAGATTGAAATATCACGCTACTATGAGCGTCTCCCCAAGCCTACCCTGATTGCAACCCAGGAGTACATCGACCACAAGCTCTTCTTCCGCAAATCAAATAAAGACCGCAGCAATCTCTGATTGCACGGCACAGGCAGCACATACAGCGTCTTCGTCCGGTCAGCTCCTTTCGAGCAGGCCGGACGAAGATGTTTTTTCCACAAGGGGCATTTAACCGCCGGGGGAGCTCCGAAGCGTTGCATTTCTGTTTGCATATTCCGCAAAAAATTCCCAACTTTGCCGTGCCTTTAAAAACACGAAAGAACGCAGAAATGGAAACACAAAAGACATATACCTTCGACGAGGCCGTAGAAGCCTCCAACCGATACTTCGACGGCGACGCACTCGCCGCACAGGTATGGGTGAGCAAATACGCTCTCAAAGACAGCGATGGCAATATCTATGAGCTCACTCCCGACGACATGCACCGGCGTCTGGCCGACGAACTCGCGCGAATCGAGGCAAAATACCCCGAGGGAATGAGTTCCGACGAAATTTTCGGGCTCTTACGTGATTTCAGATATGTGGTGCCTCAGGGCAGCCCCATGGCCGGAATCGGCAACAACCGTCAGGTAGGCTCTCTCTCCAACTGCTTCGTCGTGGGCATAGACGGCAAACCCGACAGCTACGGCGGCATCATGCTCGTCGACCAGGAGCAGGTACAGCTCATGAAACGCCGCGGCGGTGTGGGACACGACCTCTCGCATCTGCGCCCCAAAGGCATGGCGGTGAAAAACTCGGCCCTCACATCAACTGGTCTCGTTCCGTTCATGGAGCGCTATTCCAACTCGACCCGCGAAGTAGCTCAGGACGGACGACGCGGAGCTCTGATGATGACCGTATCAATCAAGCATCCCGACTCTGAAGCTTTCATCGATGCCAAGATGACTCCCGGCAAAGTCACCGGTGCAAACGTGTCGGTGCGCATCGACGACGACTTCATGCGCGCAGCTGAAAACGGCACCATGTATACCCAGCAATTCCCCGTTGACTCTTCCGACCCTGCGGTTGTAAAAGAAATCGACCCCTCGGCACTCTGGCATAAGATTGTTGCCAATGCATGGAAATCAGCTGAACCCGGCGTACTTTTCTGGGATACCATCCGCCGCGAATCGGTGCCCGACTGCTACGCCGACCTCGGCTTCGAGACAATATCCACCAACCCTTGCGGCGAAATTCCTCTCTGTCCATACGACAGCTGCCGCCTGCTGGCCATAAACCTCTACAGCTTCGTAAACAAACCCTTCACTCCCGAGGCTCACTTCGATTTCGAGCTGCTTGCACACCACGTACGCCGCGCACAGCGAATCATGGACGATATCATCGACCTCGAAATGGAGAAAATCGACCTCATTCTCAACAAAATCGATTCAGACCCCGAGAAAGAGGAGGTGAAGACCGTCGAGCGCAACCTCTGGCTCAAAATAAAGGCCAAGACCCTCCGCGGACGCCGCACGGGCCTCGGCACCACCGCCGAAGGCGACATGATAGCCGCCATGGGTCTGCGGTACGGCACACCTGAGGCCACAGCCTTCAGCGAGGAAGTGCATCGTGCCGTGGCCCTCTCCGCCTATCGGGAATCCGTCGAAATGGCACGTCAGCGCGGCGCATTCGAAATATATGATGCCGCCCGCGAGGCCAGCAATCCCTTCATCGCACGCATCGCACAGGCCGACCCGCAGCTCTACAGCGACATGACCCTCTACGGACGCCGCAACATAGCCTGCCTCACGATAGCTCCAACCGGAACGACCAGCCTTATGACACGTACATCATCGGGCATAGAGCCGGTGTTTATGCCCGTCTACAAACGCCGCCGCAAAATCAACGCCGCAGAGCAGGGCGCGCGTGTCGACTATGTCGACGATTCGGGCGACGCTTTCGAAGAATATATCGTATATCATCCCAAATTCCTCGAATGGATGAAAATAAACGGCATAGAGCCTAAAGACACATATTCGCAGGCCGAACTCGACGAACTCGTGGCCCGCTCGCCCTATGCCGGAGCCACTGCGAACGAAATCGACTGGCACGAAAAAGTACGAATGCAGGGCCGCGTACAGAAATGGGTCGACCACTCAATCTCCGTTACAATCAACCTTCCCGCCGACATCTCAGTGGATGAAGTCGACAAGCTTTACCGCGAAGCATGGCATGCGGGCTGCAAGGGCTGCACAGTATACCGCGACGGCTCGCGCTCGGGTGTCCTCATCGCCGTTGAGAAAGATAAGAAAACCGAGGCTCCATGCGCATGCCACCAGCCAATCCTTGCCAAGCGCCCGATTGAGCTCGACGCCGATGTAGTACGCTTCCAGAACAACAAAGAAAAATGGATTGCCTTCGTCGGCCTCGTCGACGGACGCCCCTACGAAATCTTCACCGGCCTCGCCGACGACGAGGACGGTCTCTTCCTGCCCAAGACCATCACCCGCGGCAAAATCATCAAGGCCGTGGACGAAAACGGCAACAAGCGCTACGACTTCCAGTTCATCAACAAACGAGGCCACAAGACCACAATCGAAGGCCTCAGCGACAAGTTCAACCCCGAATTCTGGAACTATGCCAAACTCATATCGGGCGTGCTCCGCTACGGCATGCCGATTGACCAGGTGCTCAAGCTCGTAGGCGGTCTCGAACTGAATTCGCAGTCAATCAACACATGGAAAATGGGTGTTGAGCGCGCGCTGAAGAAATATCTGCCCAACGGCACCAAGGCCGGCGGACAGAAGTGCCCCAACTGCGGCGAAGAAACCCTCATATATCAGGAAGGCTGCCTCATCTGCACCAACTGCGGCACCTCGAAGTGCGGATGATGCAAAAAACTTGAAACAAGAGTATTTATTACGGAAATTTTTCGTAAATTTGCGTGCGCATTAAAAAGTGCGCGGCAACAAGAAAAATCAAAACACAATATAACAGCATATTAACATTTCGCACTATGAAAATCGAAAAAATCATCGGTCGTGAGGTGCTCGATTCACGCGGCAACCCCACAGTAGAAGTTGATGTTACCCTCGAAAGCGGCGCTTTTGGCCGTGCATCCGTTCCCTCGGGCGCATCCACAGGCGTAAACGAAGCTCTCGAGCTCCGCGACGGCGACAAGAACCGCTACATGGGCAAAGGCGTCCTCAAAGCCGTAGCTAACGTAAACGGCCCCATTGCCGCAGCTCTCGTTGGCATGAACGCACTCGACCAGATAGCTATCGACGAAGCAATGCTCGCTCTCGACGGCACCGACACCAAGAGCAACCTCGGCGCAAACGCTATCCTCGGCGTATCGCTGGCTGTTGCAAAGGCTGCCGCTGACTACCTCGACCTTCCCCTTTACAAATACATCGGTGGCTGCAACACATACGTGCTCCCCGTGCCCATGATGAACATCATCAACGGCGGCGCTCACTCCGACGCTCCCATCTGCTTCCAGGAATTCATGATTCGTCCTATCGGCGCTACTTCGTTCCACGAAGGCATCCGCATGGGTACAGAAGTATTCCACAACCTCAAGAGCGTGCTCAAAGCCCGCGGCCTCAGCACCGCTGTAGGTGACGAAGGCGGCTTCGCTCCCACACTCGACGGCACTGAAGATGCCCTCAACGTAATTATCCAGGCTATCGAAAAGGCCGGCTACGTACCCGGCAAAGACGTGACCATCGGCCTCGACTGCGCTTCGTCGGAGTTCTACAAAGACGGCGTATACGACTACACCTGGAAGCAGGGTGCAAACGCTCCCAAGCTCACAAGCCAGCAGCAGGCCGAATTCCTCAAGAAACTCGTCGAGGAATTCCCCATCGACTCTATTGAAGACGGCATGGCCGAAGGCGACTGGGAAGGCTGGAAGATTCTCACCGACCTCATCGGTGACCGCTGCCAGCTCGTTGGCGACGACCTCTTCGTTACCAACGTCAAGTACCTCGAAAAAGGTATCGAACTCGGCTGCGCAAACTCGATTCTCGTCAAAGTCAACCAGATTGGCTCGCTCACCGAAACACTCCGCGCTGTTGAGCTCGCTCAGCGCAACGGTTACACCGCCGTGATTTCGCACCGCTCGGGCGAAACCGAAGATGCCACTATCGCCGACATCGCTGTTGCAACCAACGCAGGTCAGATTAAGACCGGTTCTGCAAGCCGTTCCGACCGTATGGCCAAGTACAACCAGCTTCTCCGCATCGAAGAGCAGCTCGGTGCCGCCGCTCAGTACGGCTACGGCAAGAAGACACGTCGTCCCGAATAATCCGCCTTTTCGGACAAAAACCATATCGGCGCCTCACGCTCATAGCGTGGGGCGCTTTTTCTCTACCGCACTAATCTATTAACATCATTTAACCTATGTTTTTTTACAATTCACTTATATTACATAATTTAGCACTCTATAAATACACAATCTTATGAACTTATGAAAAAGAGTTTATTCCATTTGCTTTATGGTGTTTTGTTATTCCTGCTGTCGTGTTCTGACCATACCACGACGGAGGAGCCGGAAGTAAAGGGTACGCCGGCTACTTCCACAGAGGAAGGAGTTCCCGCCGAAGTGGTACTGCCTCCACAATTCAGCCGCGCAGAGCGCGAGGCAGTTGAGAATATCGCAGGTTTCGATACAAAATTTTTCAGCGCCGCAAACGCAGTGGCCGGCGAAGGCAACTTCGTATGCTCGCCTTTCAGCGCCGCCATGCTGCTGTCGATGCTGTCGAATGTAACCGAGCCTGCCACCTCGGCAGAGATAGCCGCCGCACTCGGCACCTCCGACACCGATGCCTTGAATTCTTTCTCGTCCAAATACCTGGAGTGGCTTCCCGTGGCAGACCCGGCAGTGAAAATCGGGCTTGCCAATTCTGTATGGTACGACAATGGCAAAACACTCAATACATCATTCGCCGACATCGCCTCCAAATGCTATGCTGCCGAAATGTGTCAGCGCGACTTCTCGGACAACGCGAAGCTTCTCAGTGATGTAAACTCATGGATTGACGACAAGACATCGGGTCTTATTCCCGAAATGCTCAAATCGATTGACCCCGCGGTAATCGCGATGCAAATCAACGCCCTCTATTTCAACGGACGATGGTCAAATATTTTTGACAAAGGAAATACAGTCAAAGGCGATTTCCACACTCCAGGAGCCACAATCAAAGTTGATATGATGAACCAGCGCGAACTGCATTCCTACTGCGAGACATCTGACTATAAGGCTATAAAACTCGACTTCGGAGGCTCGCTCTTCAATGCCGAAATCATTATGCCGTCGGCAGGGCAGAATATCGATGATTTCATTTCATCGGGCATAGTCTCCAAGCAGCGTGCCTATACACCGTGTGATGTGAAACTCGCCCTGCCGCGCTTCAGAATTGCGCCGTGCGATAAAAATCTCGACGTGCTCAAAGTGCTGAAACAGCTCGGTGTCAAGGGCTTCGACAAGGCTCAGAACGTCAGCATTTTTACAAAGCCCACGCAAGGACACTTCACCATTGAACAGAATGCAGCTATCGAGTTCAGCGAGAAAGGAGCCGAAGGAGCCGCCGCAACAGTATCTATTATGTGCAATGCCGGAGAACCGTTTGTTCCCGAATTCAAGGAGGTTACTTTCGACCGTCCGTTCCTGTTCATCATCAGCGACTACGGCTCACACCGTTGCCTCTTCGCCGGTAAAGTAATCAATCCTGCAATATAAGCAAATCGTCATTCTGAAAAAGCAACGCCCCGTCAGTCACGACGAGGCGTTTGCTTTTAATCATTAATCATATTATAACACACAGTTTTTATAGGTCCTACAGATTCTCGTCCTTGCGGAAGTGCGACGTGAGGGCCGCGACTATCCACAGAACGATGCCCGCGCCGAAAACAGCGCCGAGAACAGAGAGCAGGAAGAGCTGTACCGCTCCCCCGCCAAGGAAGCAGGTGGAGAGATAACCGCCGAAGACGGCTGCCACAACACCTATGATGATGCAGAAAAACACTGTACGCGGGCCCACAAACCGGCTTGATACAATGCCGGCCAGAACTCCTATGGCGCCCCAGACAACCCATATAAGCCATCCGATGCGCTCAGGGGTGATTGCAATAAGTTCGCTCATATCAGTAATGTTTATCAGACAGGTGAATTTACTATATAGGGAGCCAGAAACGCCGCTACGTCGGTATTACCGGTCAGGTCGGCGAAAGTAAGCCATATCACAAGCAGTATAATCAGGAAAATCGCCAGAATAGCGACCCATACGCTTGTACGGTTGATTTTGTTTGTTCGAGTGCGGGTCATTGTATTACATTTTAAAAAGTTGAAACTTTTTCGGGAGCCGGCCGGCTCCCGGCCGTTTTCCAGACGGTTTATAATGAAACACACCCGCGGCAACCTTTGTTTGCCTCCCGCGATACAAAAATCAAAAAAAGCAAGCACACGCTTCAATAAAAAATAGCTACCTTTGCAACAGAAAACAAAACATTAACCTTAAGATATAATGGAGCTTTTTGAGAAATTGACAAGCAAAGCACATGCACACCGCCAGCGCATAGTGCTACCCGAAGGGCTGGAACCCCGTACACTCACAGCAGCCGACCGAATTATTGAAGAAGAGCTCGCCGACATAATACTTATCGGCCACAAATCTGAAATCAAAGAACTTGCAGCTCAGCTCAAGCTCAAAAACATCGATAAAGCACAAATCGTCGACCCTTCAGACGAAAAAATAATCGACAAATACGCACCTCTCTTCTTCGAGCTCCGCAAGAAGAAAGGCATCTCAATGGAAGAAGCGCGTCTCACTACCGCCAATCCACTCTACCTCGGCTGCCTCATGGTGAAGGCCGGCGATGCCGATGGTCAGGTGGCCGGTGCGATGAACACCACAGGCAATGTGCTCCGCGCCGCCTTCCAGGTAATCAAGACACAGCCGGGCATCAATGTAGTATCGGGCGCCTTCGTCATGCTTCTAAACGAAGGCTCGAACTTCGGTACAAATGGAATTCTGATTTTTGCAGACTGTGCCGTTGTTCCCAACCCCACAGCTCCCGAACTCGCCCAGATTGCCATATCCTCTGCAAAAACGGCCCGCGATATCGCAGGCATAGAGCCCCGGGTGGCCATCCTCTCCTTCTCTACCAAAGGCTCGGCAAAGAACGAGAGTGTGGACAAAGTCATCGAAGCCACAAAAATCGCACACAGCATGGACCCCGAACTAATGCTCGACGGCGAGCT
This sequence comes from uncultured Muribaculaceae bacterium, assembly GCA_910587355.1. Classification (GTDB taxonomy): domain Bacteria; phylum Bacteroidota; class Bacteroidia; order Bacteroidales; family Muribaculaceae; genus CAG-873. The sequence goes on along the minus strand of CAJUKF010000057.1, from coordinate 1,962 downwards.
TCAGGCCGATGCAGCCCTCGTGCCCACCGTTGCCGCAAGCAAAGCTCCCAACAGCCCCCTCAGCGGACGCGCCAATGTGCTGGTATTCCCCTCGCTTGAGGTAGGGAACATCGCTTATAAACTCGTTCAGCGTCTCGGTGGCGTACAGGCTGTGGGCCCCGTGCTTCAGGGTCTGGCAGCTCCGGTCAACGACCTCTCGCGCGGCTGCTTCCCCGAAGACATCTATAAGACTATCATCATCACATGTAACCAGGCCATCGGTCTGAAAAATCTTTGATTCGATATGAAAATTCTCGTTCTCAATTCGGGCTCAAGCTCGGTAAAATATAAATTCCTCGACCTCGAGGGCAACAGCGACAAAGTACTCGCCGAAGGCGGCGTAGAGAAAATCGGACTCGCCGGCGGTTTCCTGAAATTCAAGCGTGCCGACGGCTCGAAGGAGACAATCGACCTCGGCCTCACCGACCATAAGGGTGCCGTCAAGGCTATCCTCAACGTGCTCACCGACCCCAAGGAAGGCTGCATCAAAAGCTATGACGAAATCGACGCCGTCGGCCACCGCGTGGTACACGGAGGCGAGAAATTCAGCGAGAGCGTCATTATCGACGATGCCGTGAAGGAGAAAATACGCGAGTGCTACGACATCGCTCCCCTGCACAACCCGGCCAACATGACGGGCATCGACGCAATCACGGCAATCATGCCCGACGTGCCTCAGGTAGGCGTGTTCGACACCGCATTCCACCAGACCATGCCCGCGAAGGCATATATGTATGCCCTCCCATATAAATATTACACCGAAGACGGCGTGCGCCGCTACGGCTTCCACGGCACCAGCCACCGCTATGTGAGCCAGCGCGTGTGCGAATTCCTCGGCGTTGACATCACCAGACAGCGCATCATCACCTGCCACATCGGCAACGGCGCATCGATGGCTGCTGTCAAGTACGGCAAGTGCATCGACACATCGATGGGCCTCACTCCCGTCGAAGGTCTCATGATGGGCACACGCGTTGGCGACGTTGACCCCGGCGCGCTCACCTTCATCATGAACAAGCACAAACTCACCGCCGAGCAGCTTCAGAACATCATCAACAAAGAGAGCGGTGTGCTCGGCATCAGCGGCGTGAGCAGCGACATGCGCGAAATAGAAGCAGCAATAGCCGCAGGCGACGAACGCGCACGCCTCGCCCTCGACATGTACGAGCTCCGCATCACCAAGTATATCGGCGCATATGCAGCCGAAATGGGCGGCGCCGACATCATCGTATTCACAGGCGGTGTAGGCGAGAACCAAATGGGTCTCCGCGAGAATGTATGCTCCACCCTCGGATTCATGGGAGTTGAAATCGACAGGGAAGTCAATGCCAGAACCCGTGGCGTCGAAGCCGTGATTTCCAAGACATCGGCACCCGTGAAAGTGTGTGTCATCCCCACCGACGAGGAGCTGATGATTGCACGCGACACTATGGCTCTTGTAAGCCGCTAAGCGCACTGCAAAACAAAAACGCCGGCGAGCTTGTTTCATATGGTAGATTTATCAAACTCTATCAAAAAACTCTACTATTATGAATATGAACACCGACAAAGACATGGCCCGCGCCGCCGCTGAAATATCGGAGGCAGGAGCCAAAGTTTCTGCAGAAGCCGCAAAGACCGCTGCAGGCTTTCAGGCAAAAGCAATGAAAGAAGAAGCTGCCGATGCTCTTGCAGCAGCCAAAGACAAAGCCGGCGACCTCGCAGGCAAGATGAAAGACGTCACAGGAAACCTCATGGACAAGGGAGGCGACCTTGCAGGCAAGGTTAAAGACGCCACCGGAAACATAATGGAAAAAGGCGGCGACCTTCTTGACTCTCTCGCCGACAAGGCTCACGACCTCGCGGATAAACTGCACAAATAAACACGAAAATCGAGTAGGAGGTAAACACTAATCGCAGGTGTTTATCTCCTGCTTTCGTGTT
>CAJUKF010000056.1 GCA_910587355.1 uncultured Muribaculaceae bacterium | reverse complement strand
AGCAAAATTACTTTTTCCATTGCAAGAAATGTGATAATGATTGGTTTATTAACTAACGTGGCGACACTGTGACAGCGTCGCCACGTTAGTTTTTATATGTCGCCGTGTTCGTGCAGCAGACGCCGAGCCTCGGCGAGATTACTCTCGTCCACAACAATCCGCACGGGAGCCCAGATTGGCCCGGAACCATAGAGAGTGCCTATGTTGCTGACAAGAACTTGAGAATATATGCCGTTTTCGCCGAGCATACCGGCTGCTATACGGGCTTCGGCCTCATTGAAGAACTCTCCAGCTACGGTAACTTTGTCCATATTTATTTTACAATAAGGAGGAAGTAGTTCTTCTTGCCCTTCTGGAGGATGATGTAACGGTCGTTGAGAAGCATCGACGCATCGGTCTGGGCCTGCGGGTCGGTCACTTTTTCTTTATTTACAGAGAACCCGCCGGCAGTAGCCATTTTGCGGAATTCGGCTTTGGAGGGAAATACAGGAGCTTTTTCGGTAAGGAGGTCGGCCATACGGATTCCGGCTTCGATGTCTTCGCGGCTTACTTCATAAGTAGGCACGCCTTCGAACACATCGAGGAGGGTTTTCTCATCAATATGATGCAGAGTCTCGGCGGCCTTGTTGCTGAACAGAATCTGCGAAGCCTCCACGGCAGCCTCATATTCCTCGGCACTGTGCACCATGGTGGTGATTTCCTTGGCGAGCCGCTTCTGCACGGGGCGCTGCCCCGGGTCTGCCTTCTGCTCTTCGACGAGGGCGTCGATTTCCTCCTTGGTGAGCGAAGTGAAGATTTTGATGTATTTCACAGCCTCTTCATCGCTTACGTTGAGCCAGAACTGATAGAACTTGTAAGGGGATGTGCGGGCCGGGTCAAGCCAAACGTTGCCGCTCTCGGTCTTGCCGAATTTCTTGCCGTCGGCTTTGGTGATAAGAGGGCAGGTGAGTGCATATGCCTCTCCACCGAGTTTGCGCCGGATGAGTTCGGTGCCGGTGGTGATGTTGCCCCACTGGTCGGAGCCTCCGAGCTGCAGCTTCACACCTTTGGTCTCATAGAGATGCATGAAGTCAAAGCCCTGCAGGAGCTGATATGTGAATTCGGTGAAGCTGAGGCCGTCGCGGGCCTCGCCGTTGAGGCGTTTCTGTACCGAATCCTTGGCCATCATGTAATTGACGGTAATATGTTTGCCGATTTCGCGAGCGAACTCAAGGAAGCCCATGTCTTTCATCCAGTCGTAGTTGTTCACCATTTCTGCATGGTTGGGGGCATCGCTGTCGAAATCGAGGAATTTGGAGAGCTGCTTCCTGATAGATTCCATGTTGTGGCGGATAGTTTCCTCGTCAAGGAGGTTTCGCTCGGCCGATTTACCCGAGGGGTCGCCAATCATGCCTGTGGCGCCACCGATGAGTGCGTAGGGCTTGTGGCCGCAACGCTGGAAGTGCCGGAGCATCATCACGCCGCAGAGGTGGCCTATATGGAGGCTGTCTGCGGTGGGGTCGATGCCCAGATATGCAGCAGTCATCTCTTTACGGAGTTGTTCGTCGGTTCCCGGCATCATGGTGTGCACCATGCCGCGCCAGGTGAGTTCTTCAATAAAATCCATCGAAATAAAATGAAGTTATTGGTGGGAAATATGAGGTTATGTCTTTAAAATTCTGCGAAAGTAAGAGGGAGGAGGGCTCGTACGGACGGAACGATGTATATGGTTTCGCGTCCGACGAGAATAACGCGGACATTGTGGCCGGCAATCGTCTCATACTGCAGGAGAGCCTGGCGACATGCGCCGCACGGCGCTGTGGGCACGGCTGTCTCGAGGCCGTCAGTGCCGATTGCTGCGATTGCAATCATATCGAAATGTGCGTCGGGATAGTTTGCGCCGGCATAGTAGCATGCCGAGCGTTCGGCACACGTTCCGGAGGGAAATGCGGCGTTTTCCTGATTTGCGCCGGTGACGATTTCTCCGTTGTCGAGCAGAATGGCGGCGCCGACGCGGAAATGGCTGTAAGGGGCGTATGAGCCTTCGGTGGCTTTGCGGGCGGCATCGACAAGTTTACGCTCTGTGTCGGAGAGCTCATTGTAACTCCGTTCGCTTATTTTTGTTATGATTTCGATATCTTTCATCGTTAAATATTGGCAACATCCTTTAATTAGAAATGCAAATTTACTCATTTTATGCGCCTAATCAAAAAAATTGCATCGTAAAATTTCGCTGTTATAGAAATTTACACTATTTTTGCAGTCGCATATGCTGTGCCGGCTCTCCGGCTCATGCGGCATCATAAAAAGAAAAAACGAAAACCAATAAATATCAATGGAAAAGAACACTCCGACCTCTCAGCTCGAAGAGAGCGAAGACATCATTGCAAAAGCACAGGCCAACAAGCGCACTATCATGTGGTGCTTCATTGTGGCATTCGTATTGATTATCGGCGTACTTGTCTGGATTCTCATCGCTCAGTCCGGCAGCCGCAAGGCCGATGAACTTATTGCCCGGGCCGATGCCGCCGCAGGCGACTCCACAGCTATAGAGCTTTATAAGGAAGCAGCCGGCGCAGGCTACAAGAGCGGTCACCGTGCCGCCGCTGAAGTCGCTATCCGACTCTATCAGGATGGCAAATACGAGGATGCAATCAAATATCTCGATAAAGCTGACCTTGACGACGAAGTTGCCGCAGCCGGTGTATACACTCTTAAAGGTGACTGCTACGTGAATCTCGACCAGTTCGACAAGGCGCTCAGCTCCTACTCGAAAGCTATTTCGAAAGCAGACGAAAACCCCGAAATCGTGCCTCTGATTCTTATCAAGGAAGCGAATATCTACCGTTCGCAGGAAAAATATGCCGATGAGGCAAAGTGTTACAAGGAGATTATCGACGAATATCCCCTCTTTGTGCAGGAGAGCCGCACCGACATCCGCAAGTATTACGAACGCGCCCTTGCCCAGTCGAAGAACTGAAAAAATCATTTCCCAAGCCATAACAATGCCAAAGGAACTGTCGCGCGTGCCGTGGCGGTTCCTTTAGTTTTTCTACAGACAGATGAAGGAAGATGGAAGATAAACGACTTAATGAACTTGCCGAGCGACCGGTAGGTCGCCTGCTGTGGGAATATAGCCTGCCTGCCGTTGTGGGCATGCTGGTGATGGCTCTGTATAATGTCGTGGACCGCATATTCATCGGTCAGTGCGTGGGACCTGATGCAATAGCCGGTCTGGCCATATGTTTCCCTATGATGAGCCTCGCCACAGCCATGGGTGTTCTGATAGGTGTAGGTGCGTCGGCTCGTATGTCGATTATGCTCGGAGCCTCGCGTTTCGATGAGGCTCAGCGCATTTTCGGCAATGCGTTTGTGCTCACGCTGATTATCGGCATAACGTATATTACCTTGTTTGTGATTTATATCGACCCTATGCTGCGGCTTTTCGGAGCGAGTGACGCCACACTTCCGTATGCCCGCTCATACATGCTCGTGCTGATGCCGGGTCTGCTTCTCACAAACATAACTTACGGATTCAACAACATAATGCGTGCGTCGGGCTATCCGCGCAGGGCGATGTTCACCATGATTATAGGTGCGGTGGTCAACGTTGCGCTCGACCCTCTTTTTATTCTTGTGTTCGACTGGGGCATCGCCGGTGCGTCAATGGCTACCGTGATTGCTATGGCTGTATCGGCCGCCTTCGTACTTGCGCATTTCATGCGGCGCGATGTCACACTGCGTTTTAAACGTGGTATTTACAGACTTAGCACACATATCTTTATTGGCATAGTATCGATTGGTGCGGCTCCTGCGATAGTTAACGCCGCCTCGTGTGCCGTGAATGCACTTGCCAATCACTCTCTTCTCTCATATGGCAACGACAGGGATATAGGCGCTGCTGGAATCATGGTGACATATACGTCGCTGCTTGTGACAATTGTGCTCGGTCTCTGTCAGGGTCTGCAGCCTATTATCGGATATAATTACGGTGCGGGAAATCTGAACCGTCTTCGCCGTGCGTTCTATCTCGCAGTGGCTGCGGCATCGGTTGTAACGTGTGCCGGCGGTCTGTATGGTTTCTTCTGGCCTTCGACTATCGCGCGTGTTTTCACTACCGACGCAGACCTTATTGCAGCTACCGACCGTGCACTCGGCATATGTCTGGCTGTCTTTCCGGTTGTCGGTTTTCAGATTATATCCACTTGCTTCTTCCAGAGTATAGGCAAGGCCACCGAGTCGATTATTGTCGGCCTGCTCCGTCAGGTAATTTTTCTGATACCGCTACTGATATATCTCCCCCGTGTTTTTGATGTGGAAGGTGTGTGGATGGCCTTCCCGATATCTGATGCCGTCGCAACGGTGGTGACTCTTATTCTGCTTGTGCGTCAGTTCAGACAACTCAAAGCCAAAACCGCGGGAATTCGGCAGGCGTAATTTCAGCTTGTGCGGCTGCTTTTATGATTTCTGAAACTCCGTGGGCGACATGCCTGTGAGGTGCTTGAAATATTTGCCGAAGGACGACTGATTTGAGAAATTGAGGGCATATGCTACCTGCTGGATGTTTTTGCCAGAATAACGGAGCATATTCTTTGCTTCGTTTATTACGAATTGGTCAATCCAATAGGCCGCAGACCTTCCTGTAGCCTCTTTTACAAGAAGCGAAAGATATTTCGGAGAAATGAAAAGTTTTGATGCGTAAAAACTTACAGACCGCTCATGTGTGTAGTTAAGATGCACGAGTTTGAGAAAATCCCGGACATAGCTGCGGCGTCCCGGTCCCATACTTGATATTGATGTCGGTGCATCGATGCTTTTGTATACCAGTAATAGAATCTGGTAAAAAAGTGCTGATACAAGACTCGACAAAATGTGCTTTGTAACCAGCATGTTTTCCTGGTCACTCATTGCTGTCGATATCAGGAAGAAATACCGCCTCAGAAGATTGGATGACCTTTCGGAAATTTCAAGGACAGGACTTTCCTGTTTGATGAAATTTTTGTTTGAAATCACAGAAAACGACAGATTGATTTCCTGCAGGAACGCGGGCATGAAACGGAGGATGTAGGATTCAATATTGTCGAGATTTTCGGGTTTCACATCTATTATGGCATCGGGCGGAAGCGCTATGACGGAGGGGGCATCTATTTTATATTCCGTAAAATTATATGTAAGCGACAGAGAGCCTTTGGTAACCAAAAGTATTACAAGACCTTCTATTTTTAATGTGCCATGTGTCTTATTGAGCAATTGCTCGCCGCTGCCGCTGCCAAGACGTATAAAGGTCATCTTGTCGTCGAAGCTGCAGTACTCGGTTGCTGTCTGCTCGAGTATTTTTAAGGAGTTGTCTTCTTCCATTGAAATTACCATTCAAAAAATTAGCGCCCAAAATTACAAAAATTTGGGGCGCTATATAATATAAGAAGAATTTAGGACCAATAAATTAGTCTAAATTGCAATGTTTTTTATCTTGCGAGACAGCTGTCGAGCTCTTTTTCGAGTGCATTGCGGTCGAGATTCTGACCGATGAAAACGAGTTTTATCATACGGTCGCCGTATTTGTCATCCCAGTCGCGTAATACTGCCGGGTCCTGACGCAATAGTTCGCGGAGCTCTTCTTCCGGGGCCGTGGCGTACCAGTAGCCCGCTTCGGTAAGTTTTTTCTGTACACCTGCCTGCTCGAACAGATACGACATGTCCGTGTTGTGGCGGAAATAGAGTATGCCTTTGGCTCGTATTATATTTGCGGGCCATTTTGAGTGAATGAAGTAGTCGAAGCGGTTGATGTCAAATGGTGCCCGGCGATAGTATACATATGTCTGTATGCCGTATTCCTCTACCTCACCCTCGCCATGGTGGTGGTCGTGATGATGGTGATGCTCGTGTTCATCGTCGTCATGGTCATGTTCATGATGGTGGTGTTCGTGTTCGTCGTTGTCGTGGTCGCCTTCGATTGCGTCAATCCATGCTGCGGAAGTGGCTACCCGGTCGAAATTGAACATGTTGGTGTTGAGAATTTCCGACAAGTCGATGTCGCAGTAGTCGCATTCGATGATTTTTGCTTTGGGCTGGAGCGCACGGATAATGGCCCTGATGCGGCCGGCTTCCTCGCGGCTGACTTCCGAAATCTTGTTGAGAAGAATAATGTTGCAGAATTCAACCTGCTCGATGATGAGGTTTTCGATATCGTCTTCTGTGAGGTCCTTGCGCTTCAGTTTCTCGCCGCCTGCAAATTCGCTCTGCATACGCAGTGCGTCGACTACAGTGACGATACAGTCGAGCTTTGGAACACCGTCGCGGACATATTTAGCGCCCATGTTGCGCATGGTTGATATAGTCTGGGCGATAGGAGCGGGCTCGCATATGCCGCTGGCTTCGATTACGATATAGTCGAAGCACTTTGCGGAGATGATTTCGGAGAGTTGCTCCACGAGGTCCATTTTCAGGGTGCAGCATATGCATCCGTTCTGCAGGGCCACCAGATCGCCCGCATCTTTTTTACCGACGATACCGCCTTTCTGGATAAGAGAGGCGTCGATGTTTACTTCGCCGATATCGTTTACAATGACGGCGAAGCGTATACCGCGCTCATTGGTGAGAATCCGGTTGAGCAGAGTGGTCTTGCCGCTGCCCAGATATCCGGTGAGCAGCAGCACTTTGGTTTCATTGTGTTTCATGCGGCAAATTTAGCAATAATTTCAATAAGTAGAACGTGAAAAAAACGCTTAGGTTTTCTCGTTGCAGCAATTCATCAGTCGTTGCGCGGGTCGTGATTCTTTAATTTTGAGAAATAGGATATAATTGTTAACTTTGCACCGCGACAGGCCGAATGCTTGTCTCCACCACATCTTAAGTCAGATGAATTATAGCATTTTAGATTTCCTGGGTCTGCTCGGTGCCGTGGCTTTGTTCCTCTACGGCATGAAGGTGATGAGTGAAGGCCTGCAGAAGGCGGCCGGCGACCGGCTCCGCAATATATTGTCTGCAATGACCCGCAACAGATTCACGGGTCTTCTTACCGGCATAGTGATAACAGCGCTGATTCAGAGTTCGTCTGCATCGACCGTGATGGTCGTAAGTTTTGTCAACGCAGGCCTCATGACCCTCGGGCAATCCATGGCGGTCATTATGGGCGCTAATGTGGGTACTACTTTTACCGCGTGGATAATAGCGCTCTTCGGCTTCAAGGTGAATATATCGGCTTTTGTTTTGCCGCTCATTGGCCTTGCAGTAGTGCTTCTGCTCATGAACAAGAGCCGCACCAAGAGCATCGGCGAGTTTCTGCTCGGCTTCGCGCTGCTTTTCATGGGTCTCGATATGATAAGCGCCCATGTTCCTGATTTGCAGAATAATCCCGAGATGTTTGCTGTGCTTAAAGACTACGCGTCGCTCGGCATACGTTCTATACTGCTTTTTACATTAGTCGGCATAGTTGTCACTATGGTAATCCAGTCATCAGCCGCTACATTCGCCATAACGCTTATCATGTGCTCCAAGGGCTGGATAACTTTCGACCTTGCATGTGCGCTTGTGCTTGGCTCCAATATCGGTACGACTATCACCCCCATTCTTGCATCTCTCAGCGGTAATGTGGCTGCCAAGCGCGCCTCGGCAGGCCACCTCCTGTTCAACCTCCTCGGCACCATATGGTGTCTGCTCATTTTTATCCCGTTCGTAAATTTCAACGCTTGGCTCACTGAAGCTATCGGTCAGGGCGACCCCAATGCACTCTACGGATTTGTGACAAATCTTGAAAACACAAACCCGGAAATTTATAATCATCTGTTTGACAATTCTCTCCCCGAGGGTCATGATGCAGTACGTCAGGTAGGTGTCATGCAGACATCGGTGTCGTTCGGCCTTTCAATCTTTCACACCACGTTCAATCTTGTTAACGTGTCTATAATGATATGGCTTACTTCGTTGTACGTAAAGATTGTGGAGCGGCTTGTGCCCTCGAAGAACCGTGACGACGAGGATTTCACTCTCAAATTTATCTCCGGCGGTCTTATGAGCGCATCCGAGCTCAATATCGCTCAGGCAGAGAAGGAAATCGGAGTTTATGCCGAACGTGTAGGACGCATGATTACCATGGCTCAGACGCTGATTCACACCAAGGAACAGAGCGAGGAATACAATGCCCTTCTGTCGCGTGTGGAGAAGTATGAAGACATTTCTGACCGAATGGAGCTTGAAATCGCCCATTATCTCAACCGGTGCGCCGAAGGTCGTCTGTCCAACGAAGGCAAGCTGCGCATTGCTGCTATGCTGAATATTATCAGCGAAATCGAAAGCATTGCCGACAGTTGTCTCGGCATTGGCAAGATTATGAACCGTAAGATTCAGAGCGGTGCACAGTTCAATGAAGAAATCTATAAGAATATCGACACAATGTATGTGTATGTCAAAGCTGCCATGGACATGATGATTTCTCAGCTGCTCAATATAGAGAATCTGAGCGGAAAGTCACTCATCGATTCCTACAACAAAGAGCGTGAAATCAACAATTTCCGCAACACTTTGCGTACGGGTAATGTGGAAAATATCAACGCCAAACACTACGAATATCAGTCGGGCATCTACTATATGGACATTATAAATGACCTCGAGAAGACCGGCGACTATATAATCAATGTCATCGACACACTGCGTGATAATTTCCGTAAGGCTGTCGACTGATTTTTGTTCCGGACTGGCTCAGAGGAGACTTTCCGGCCCTCCGACCTCGGCTCTTGCATATGGCAGGTACCGTTTTTGAAGTGGAAATAATAATTTTCGGAAACAATAAAGACACAATTCGGTTACTGTCATAAAATTTGTCAAGGTTATTTCGTTAATTTGCGTTATGATTTTTAATTGATAATGCTCGGCACATCCGAATTAGGGCACATATTAATCGTAGACGACGACACCAACATCACCGAGTTACTCCGTGTGAACCTTTCAAGTATGCGTTATAGCGTCGAGGTTATTGACCGGGCTTCTGATGTTGACCGCGGAGTTCAGGGACACACCCGTCTTGTCATAGTGGATGCCATGCAGCAGCAATATAGCGGCATGGACCTGATTCGTGACTTTAAAGATGACCCGCGGACGGAGCAGATTGCCATTATCCTTTATTCGGCTTTCAGAGGTGAAAGTATGGTGATTGAAGCTCTTGATGCCGGAGCCGACGACTACCTTGTCAAACCGTTCTCTCTGCGCGAGATGATAGCGCGGGTCAAATCGGTGCTCAGACGTCATGAACGCTCCGTGTCGGGCAGTGCAGGCGGAAACGTCATTGCTTTCCAGAACATGTCTGTCTCTCTGATTACACAGACTGTCAAGATAGGACAGGAGCCGGTTGCGCTCACAAAGACGGAATATTCGTTGTTGGTGCTTTTGCTTAAGAACCGTGATAATTATGTCTCCCGGGCCGAGATTCTTTCCAAGGTATGGAAAGATGATGTTTCAGGTGGCAATGAGCGGGTCGTCGACACAAATATATCGCGTCTGCGTAAAAAGCTCGGAGAACTTGGTGCTCGCATAGTCAACCGGTCGGGCCACGGATATATGATAAGCTGACTGACTTTCTTTGTTTTCGGAAACCGGTCCTTCGGAAATCTGATAAATCGAGATACTATCGCCATGAGTTTTTTGGCTCTTCGGCTTATTTTTAACCAATAAAACATATATTTTGGACATAGACCCTCTTCCGGCCATAGAGCCGCTTAATACATTTTTTGCGATGCCCGTTCAAATGGGCACCATAGTATCTATCCCCGGTTTCGGGGCAGCCCAGATTGTGGCGCTCGTCATAGCCGTTATATGCCTTTTTCTGTCAGGCTTTGTAAGCGGCAGTGAAATGGCGTTTTTCTCTCTTACTCCTGCACAGCGCGAGGAACTCGACGAAACATCCAAAGGCGAGCGGATTCGTAAGATTCTCAATGACCCGCAGCATCTGCTGGCGACAATTCTCATAGCCAACAATCTTGTCAATGTCACTATCGTAGTGCTCTGTAACTTTGCTCTCGGGCCTGTTTTCGCCGGCATGAGCGCAGTATGGAGTTTTGTGCTGCAGACGGTGATTCTTACTTTTCTTATACTTCTCTTCGGTGAAATCATTCCGAAACTGTACGCAAACAGCAACAATGCCGCATGGGCACGTGTGGCGGCCGGTCCCCTTTCGACCATAATGTCTATTCTCCATCCTTTGGCCGGGTTGCTGGTGAAATCCGGTACGATAGTGAAGCGCGTCGTTGCCAAAGAAGCTCACGACATCACTCCTTCCGACCTTTCGCTCGCACTCGAGCTTACTGACGATTCCGAGGCGAACGACAAAGAGATGCTCGAAGGTATTCTGAAATTCGGTGGTACTACGGCTTCCGAAGTCATGACACCTCGTGTCGAACTCACCGACCTCGATATAAATATGAGTTTCGATGAGGTGATGAAAGTGGTGCTCGACAGCGGATATTCGCGCCTGCCGGCCTATAGTGAGAACGAAGACAATATAAAGGGTATTCTTTATTCCCGCGACCTTCTCCCTTATATCGGCACCGGGGCCGACAGCGCTTTTGAATGGCAGAAACTGCTCCGGCCAGCTTATTTCGTGCCCGAGTCGCGGCAGATTGACGATTTGCTTGAAGATTTCCGCAGGCTCAAAATTCACATGGCTATTGTCGTCGATGAGTTCGGCGGCACACAGGGTGTGGTAACTCTCGAAGATGTGCTTGAAGAAATAGTAGGAGATATTGAGGATGAATATGATGAGCCGGATACTACCTATAAGCGTCTGCGTGACGATACTTTTGTTTTTGAGGGCCGTACTCCGCTCACCGACTTTTTCCGTATCACAGACCTCAATCCCGATGATTATCAGGAGGTGACCGAAGACGCAGAGACTGTAGCCGGTATGCTTTTGGCTATCAAGGGTGACTTCCCCAAAGACAAGGAGCCGCTCGTATACGGACGTTGCCGTTTCCTTGTGCTTGAAATCACTGACCACCGCATCAACGAAGTGCGTGTGAAAGTGATGCCCGACATTCAGGACGAATGAGACTTTTTTTGCCCGCGATTTTTATTCTTCTGCTTGCCGCATGTTCCGGCGGAGCCGGTGATGATACGGCTGTGCCCCGTCGTACGGCTTTTCCTCGGGTTCCTGAACTTTCGGACAGTACCGTCGTAATTACTGTCGGAAATATAGGCTTTGAGCTCAGCTCCGATGCGTCGGTAAGTCATCCTTCGGAAACGTGGCTCGATGCTTCTTACCCAGTCTTGGGTGCGACATTGCATATGTCGGTTAACCGCACTTATACTCCCGAAGCATTTGAAGAGGCATTAGACAACCGTCTGCAGCGTATAAGTCTCAATCTTGGTGATGCTTCTGCCGGAGTGAGCCGTTTTGTCAATGAGAACGGGTTCGACTGTGAGATGGTTGTGGCTCCAGAAGGTGTTGCGACTCCTGTGCAGTTCATGGCTGTCTGGCAGCGCAATGTGTTTGTGAGCGGTTCCTTTGTGATTGCCGGCAGCATAGCACCGGCAGATTCAATCCGCCCGGTTGTCGAGCATCTTCAGTCGCAGGCTGTTCTTTTGCTGAATACTTTACACACCGTCCGATGAAGCTTTCGTTTACTGAATGTCCCTGCGACATTTTCATATGTGATATCATTGAAGATGCATCTCTCTGCCGCAGTGAGCGCGAGGAACGTGCTCTCCGAGTTCTTCTTGATGAGGCTTTCGGCACCGAAGCGGAGCGCAGACACACGTGCGCGGGTGCGCCTGTGTTATATATAGGAGGGAGGAGGTCTGTTATCGGTATTTCTGTGAGCCATTCGCGCCGGCATGCCGTGCTTGCTGTTGTCCCTCCCGGGCTTTCCGCTGGCGTAGATGTCGAAGCTCCTCGCGCTCAGCTGGCCACGGTGGCTAAGAGAGCGCTTTCGGCAGATGAATATGATTTTTTTTCGTCTTTTGATGGAGGTTTTCTTCTCGCATGGACACTTAAAGAGGCTCTTTATAAGGCTTCAAGAATACTGTTGGATAGCGAGCCATGCTTTGCGTCGCAGTTGCGTATCCCTGTAGGGGATGACTCTTTGGCACGGGCGTTTGACAGAGATGGGAATGTTGTGGGGTCTTTCTCTGCAGTATGGTGTACTTTGCCTGATGGGGAAAGAGTGACAGTGGTTTTTACAAAGCGGTCACAAAATTTACAATAACGACACAAAGCCGATAAAATACGGTTGTGGACTTGCAATGCGGACATAGGTACATTAAATTTGCCATGCAATGAAAAAAGAAAAAACAACAGAGTCTGGTAAAAGCAGGAAAAATCTGCGATATTTTTTTGCCGCGATTGTCACAGTTACTTTTGGCCTGACAATGTGGATGTGCACACATAGTGCTGCAAACTCTTATAGCGCTGATTCCCGTTGCGCTGCCGCCGGACAGCTCGATAGCTTGTTCTCAACTATTTTTACCTCCGACGATGAGCCTGGAGGTTATGCGTTGGTTATTAAGAACGACACCGTGGTATATCGGTATGTCCGCGGTATTGCTGATTTGGCGACTAAAGAGCCGATTAATGAGAATACTCGTTTTAATTTAGCATCCGCTTCCAAGATTTTTGCGGCAGCCGCTTTTCTGAAGCTTGCCGAACGCGGGCTTATCAGTCTTGATGACAGTCTGAGTTTCTACTTTCCCGAATTCAGCGATAATTTCTTTAAGCAGATTACTGTTCGCGATATCCTCACACATAGTTCTGGCCTTCCCGACCTCCGGCCCCATAAAACTTCCGAGTGGTCGAATTACTTAAAAGAAAACGCATCGGTCTTTGCAAACAGCGAAGATTATCGTCTCTATGGCACAGAGGCCGAGCATATCAAATGCTTTAAGAGTATAAAGGACCTTGAATATAAACCTGGTACTCATTATTCAAGAAACGATGCTGCGTTTGTGCTGGTCGCTCCGTTGGTAGAAAGAATCACCGGTATGTCTTTTGATGTCTGGGTGCGTGACAATATCTTCCGCCCCGCTTCAGTGGAGAATGTATGTTATATAAATCCTGGTACGCCCGTTCCGGCAACCGCGCACGCCTACCGCCGTGTTGACCCTGCCGCTGCTCTACGGACGGCATTTAAAAGTTCTGATGGAAAATGGGAGGAATATGACTACGGTGAGGCTCCTTTTTTTATAACTAAGGCTGACCGCGGCGCATATATGACACCGGCCGAATTTGTTCGGTGGAAGCACGCTTATTATGGCGGCAAGGTCATTTGTGACAGCTCTTTCAACGCATTGTTTTATCCGTATATTCCTACAGAACATTCCGATGTAAGTTTTGGGCTCGGATGTGCGATTTATCATCCCGAAGGCCAGCCTGTATGTGAATATCATCTCGATAGCAACGGAGGATTTACCTGCATTGAAGGCAGCTACCCCTCCGAGAGTCTGCATTATGTAGTGTTTTCCAACCGTAATGACTGGGATTTTTATCACATCACATATGAAGTAAGGCGCTTGCTTACTTCCGCGGGGTTGCTCGATTAATCAGGCTCAGGTTGTGCGGATGTGGACCTTCGGGGCGTGTGAGCAGTTTTGAGACAAATAGTGACATCACTACACACGTGCATACCGGTAGCATCAGGCCCGGTGTCTGAGTCATTTCTGTAACTATAAAAATCGACATAAGCGGAGCCCGGATGATTCCGCTCATTCCTGCCGCCATACCGCATATTATTGCTGCTGGCATAGGCATTGTTCCCGGAAACGCCACATGAAACAGAGCTCCGAGTACACCTCCGGCGAAAAGCGTCGGTGTGAATTCACCGGCAACACCGCCGCCCGAGTTTGTGGATGAGCTTGCAAATCCTTTCAGAAGCAAAATGCCTGTGAGTCCGGCGATGGGAGCCCAGTTGTTGCCGAGCGCTGTGGCAATGCTTCCCGTCGAAGCCGCCGAAACATTGTCTGCCGCAAGTTGGGCCAGCACTCGGTAGCCTTCGCTGAACAGGGCCGGAAACATAGCCACACTTATGCCTATGCCAAGTCCTGATGCGATATTCCGGACTACTGGACGTTTTATTTTTTCGAGCCACCGTCTGGAGGCCCGTGCCGTCCGGAGATAATATGCTGAATACGCCCCTCCGGCTATGCCGAGAAAGATTGAAGGTATAAGCATGGGCCACTCGAATATCAGCATTCCTCCGGGGGGAGTGATATCCGGAGTAAAGCCTGTGAGGGCCAGCTCTGTCAGGTCGGCAATCACGCACATGGCGCCGAGCATTAACAGCGGGCCTACTTTTGCCTGCATTCTCAATACTTCTATGGCAAAAAACATGCCTCCGACAGGAGATTTGAATATTGCTGCAATGCCGGCGCCGGCACCACAGGCCATGAATATTCTCAGCCCCTCCCGGTCAAGTCTGAAAAAACGTGCGATATTGCTCCCTATTGCACCTCCGGCTAATGCTATCGGTGCTTCTGCTCCGGCCGAACCTCCTGCACCGAGTGTCAGGGCACTCATTATTATAGGATAGATACTCATTTTCAGAGGCAGATTGCCGTTTTTCTCCTTGAGATGCTGCTTCAGCAATTCGGTGGCATGTTCCATTGGCGCACGCACGACGCGCCTCACAAGAAAGCCCACGATGAGAATTCCGGTAAGTGCCGTAAGTATGAAGTACCAGTTACCGCCTGCGTAATTGAATCCTGAAGTTACGGTTTGCGAAATAAACCGTATCAGCCATTTCAGAAGCCATGCAGCCCCTCCAATCACGACAGAAGCAAGGGCCGCCGTCGTGACAAGGGCTATTCTTGTAGGTGTGACCGATGGTAATTTCACGGGATTGTTCAGAATTCAGATTACATGACTATTATAATTATAAACAATTTCTCATGGTGAATGTCGGGAGTGAATGTGAAAAATTGTCATTTTGTTTAATCCGGGAAGAAATCCGTTGGCTGAATAAAAACTGTAACAAAAAATGGGGGATGGGTAGAGAAACATGGACGAAATGCAAGGAAAGATAGGTAAATCGGCCTCCGAATTGTGAATATATGTTAAATCCATGCTTTAAAACACATTTTTCGTGTAAAAAATTTGGAGGAGGAAGAAAAAGGATGTAACTTTGCACTCGCTTTCGGGAAGCAAGTCCTGAGGCGTCCGCAAGAGAGCGTGCGAAAGATTAAATGATGTTAAAACTTGAACAAAAGTTTGGTCATTTGAGTTATTCGCCGTAATTTTGCCGAGCTGAAAGGACGCAAGTCTTCACAGAAGCGACAAGAGAACATTGAAAGTCTGACAACAGATACGAAAGTAGTACAAGAGAGAGAAACGGTAAAAAGTTTCACTCTGTCAATTTTCCGAAACCAATAACTAAGTAATCTACCTGGACGCGGGAATCACAACGCGCTTCGTGCTTTAAAAAAGCTTGGTTGCAAAAGGCAAAAACAACAATTTCTTGCCTTGTTTTAATTTAGGAAAGAAAAAGAACAAGATAAGCAACAACGAAGAGTTTGATCCTGGCTCAGGATGAACGCTAGCGA
>CAJUKF010000055.1 GCA_910587355.1 uncultured Muribaculaceae bacterium | reverse complement strand
ATGTAAAACGTATATGCACCCATGCAGACTCAAAATGTCCGCTGAATAGTTACTTTAAACGAGCCTTTCGTTAAAGTGACATGTACTGTGATTGCCGGTTTTCTTGGCTGGTGGCTTGGCGTACAATATCAGAACAAAAACTGGAAAGAACAATATTCCTTATCCATGTTGGAGAGCGACAGGAAACAAGCCGAAGTCATTTTTAATGAAATCAGCCGTTTAATGGATGACAGACATTACAAAACTTTACGCTTGCTCTCAGCCCATAAGCAAAACGACAGCACAAAAATTCAACGTTGTAAAGATTCCTTAATTCTGAATTTGGAAGAATGGAATGCCAACAGACATCGCACATATTCGCTGATAGAGGGCTATTTCGGCCCGGGTTTTACAACATTTTATAAGAAAAATATCCAATCACCCTTTGCTGAGACAGGAAATAAAATCATATATGAAAAAAGTCTCTCCGAAGGGGACAAAAAACAACTTTCTGCTAAACTTGACACTTTGGAGACAAATATTTCCACTTTCAATCGTATGATGATTCGTGCAATCAGACAAAATAAAATTGGACGATTTTATTAATTATCATATTGCGCCAATGTCTCCTGCAACTGCCCGACAAGCATAAGCCGTAATTCGGGAGGGGCAAGCACCTCGACCCGAGGCCCATAGCTGAGTAGTTCGCTTACAAAGTCGCGTGTGACACGCATGTGGTAGCGGAAGACAGAATATTTATCGTGCACGAATTCTTCCTGGGAATGGTGCAGCGGCAATGTGCGGAAATATTTGGCCTGCACGGGGTCGACCCTCAGGTCGATTGTCTTGACCTCGCCTTCATCCGCCACAATTCCGAAGGAATGACTGAAATATTCGGCTGCATCAAACGAGGGGTCGGGAGTAAACGCCTCTGTAGTGATATTGAGGCGCGTGATACGGTCGAGGGCATATGTCTTGAGACGGTTCTCGGCAAGATGACGACCGACCATATACCAACGCTGACGGAAAATTTTCAGTGCATAGGGTTCGAAAACGATGCCGGTTGCAGGCAATGAACGGGTGTATGATTTATAATCGAACTTAACACGGGTGCTCCGTCGCATGGCATCAATCACCGAACCGAGGAATTCACGAGCCGACGGCACATTCTCCACAAAAATCTTTGAGGCCACATCGCGGCTTCCGGCAAGTACCTCGTTTGTTACCGCAGAGTTGAGGAGCCAGTTGTTCATGCTGTCGCTTTGCTCGTCGCCTCCCTCGTCTATATAATATTCGAAAGTGGCCGGATTACACTTGATTTCAATGCCGAAAAGTTCCTCGGCTGCCGCGCGGTAATTGCAGAAAGTGCGTCGCGGCAACTCCGACGCGCCCTCGGAGTACTTCGAGCGTCGCCAGCACTCATTGAGTTCGGCTCGGGTTATATGGCCGTAACGCCGGATAGTGTCTACAAGCCATATGTAGCGGTTGAAAAGGTCTCGGGCCATGGTTTATGCTTTTTCAGTGACAGGCACAAGCTTATGTCCCACCGAAAGCAGCATCATGCCGCCCACGGTGAAGAAAGCGTTCATCAGCAGAAGTTCGAAACTGGTCTCGTAGCCCCACAGATGGTTAAGAATGTATTGCAGGCACCACGACAGACACGGAGCGGCGACGCACACCAACGGCACCAACTTGTCGCGGACAGGTTTCTTCCACAAAAGCCCGTAGACGAAAAGACCGAGAATCGGTCCGTAGGTATAGCTCGCAAGTGTATATACCGCCGATATGGCATCCTGATTGCTGATATAATAGAATATGATGATTACCAGACCCATGAGGGCCGACATGACAACATGCACCGCCTTACGGGTACGTGTGAGCGCTTTTTCGTCCTTTTTCTTATGAGCGCCGAGAATATCGACCGTAAACGAGGTGGTCAGCGAGGTCAGAGCCGACCCGGCAGCCGAATACGCAGCCGACACAAGGCCGAGTACAAAGAGTATGCCTACAATCAGCGGCATGTCGTTGTCGAGAGCTACAAGTCCGAAAAGTTCGTCGCTTTTCTCCGGCATGGCGATTTGCTTGCTGTCGATATAAATCACAAGGAGTGTGCCGAGCACCAGAAAGAGAGCTATCACGAAGAACTGTGTGATACCGCTCACTATCATGTTCTTGCGGCTTTCACGCTGGTCTTTGCATGCAAGGTTGCGCTGCATCATATCCTGGTCAAGGCCGTTGGTGGCTATCGCCATAAATACACCGGCGATGAACTGCTTCCAGAAGTAAGTCCCTTCTTTTGGATTGTCGAAGAAGAACATCCGCGATGTATGATGCCCGCTCACCGCGGCTGTAAGTTCACCGAAACTGTAGCCCAGATTGGCAGCCACAAAGTAAATGCACAGAATCACCGACATTATGAGACAGAAACTTTTGAGCGAATCTGTCCATATGAGTGTCTTGACACCGCCCTGCATTGTATACAGCCATATGAGTGCAATCGTCACTATCACATTGAAGACAAACGGTATGTGAAGCGGCGAGAATACAAGCAGCTGAAGCACCGCGCATACGACGAAGAAGCGCACCGACGCTCCGAGAATCTTCGACAGGAAGAAAAACCAGGCCCCCGTACGGTATGTCAAGCGCCCGAAGCGGTCTTCGAGATAGCCGTAGATTGATATGAGATTCTTCTTATAGAAAAGAGGCACGAGCACGAATGCTATGCAGAAATAACCTACAATGAAGCCCAGCACCATCTGCAGATACGCATAGCCTTTGGCGGCGACCATGCCGGGTACAGAGATGAAAGTGACGCCCGATATGGCGGCTCCAATCATGGCGAAAGCCACAAGAGGCCACGGGGCCTTGCGGTTGCCGGTGAAGAACGTTGAATTATCGCTGCCCCGTGAGGCAAAATACGATACCAGAAACAGCAGCGCGAAATATGCCGCTATGGTTATTATTACAATCAGGGGGTGACTCATAATCAGGTGTCGGAGTTCGGATTATTCTTCGTAAAGCAGATAAGGACGGCGCTGTTTCTTGAATTTTTCCACATCGCCGGCCCATGTAGCCTTTATTTCATCGGCGCTACGGCCTTCTTCAATCATCTTGCGTATGTCGCCGCGGCCGATAAGGAGTTCGAAGAACGAACGGAAAAATTTGTCGCCCATACCAACCTGATTGTACGCGTCAATCAGATAGCTCAGGTCGATGCCACGGGCTATAATCTCCTCGTTGTCGAGATTGCCGAGGTCAACACCGTAGCAAAGCTTACCGAGCTGCGGCGGTTCTTTGGCGCCGGGCATACTCCGCGGAGTGAAACTGTAGCCGCCTTTCTTCATTGCCGGATGTCCGTACATTTCAAATGGGCGGTCTGTGCCACGCCCGAGGCTCACGGGAGTGGCCTCGAAGTAGCACATCGACGGATACAGGTAAATAGCCTTCATCGACTTAAGATTGGGCGACGGTGCCACCGGCAGCTCATAACGGGTGTGATGCGTATAATTCTTTACCGGAATCACCGTCAGCGGAACTTGTCCGCCGTTTGCGAGCCATCCTTCGCCGTTGGCCATAAGCGCTATTTCACCCAGTGTCATGCCGTGTACGACCGGTATGGGGAGGCGTCCGACACCCGACGAATATTTCATGTCGAGAATTGGCCCGTCGACATACATGCCGTTGGGGTTCGGACGGTCAAATACCACAAATTCCTTGCCGGCGCCCTTGGCTGCATTCATAAGGTCAATCATCGTGCAATAATATGTATAGAAACGCAGACCCACATCCTGAATATCGCATACTATCACATCAATCCCGTCAAGCACCTCTTTCGAAGGTGTCCGCTGAGCTTTCGACCCATAGAGCGACACAATCGGTAGTCCTGTAGGCCCGTCAATGCTGCTCGACACATGCTCGCCGGCATCAGCCGTTCCTCTGAAGCCGTGTTCGGGCGAAAAGAGCGTCACCACATTTATGCCGTTGTCGCGCAGCACATCCACCGTATGCTTGTCGCCCACCGTGCCGGTATGATTGGAAAAAAGAGCCACCCGTTTGCCCTTGAGCAGCGGCACGTATTCCTCGGGCTGGGCAGCCCCGACAACGGGTTTCTGACAGCATGTCTCGGCCTTTTGCTCACACACGGCATCGGTCTGAGTTTTATCTGTATTCGCAGCCGTACATCCGACTATCGCCGCAGCTGCGAGAATAATTGTCGCTATTTTTTTCATCGGTATTTAATTTGAAGCAAAAGTAGTAAAAATTATTGCACACCAAAATGAAAAGCATAAAAGTTTTTAGCCGCAGACAAGCTCGTACATGCATCATTATTCTTAATGATTGTTAAAACCATAAGACGAATTAGGAATTATCAAAATAAAGTCCTTACCTTTGCAACGCAAAAAAGGGGTACTAGCTCATCTGGCTAGAGCGCGACACTGGCAGTGTCGAGGTGAGCGGTTCGAGTCCGCTGTACTCCACTAAAAGCGAATTCAGAGCAGAATCTGAGTTCGCTTTTTTGTTATAGATGACTCTTTCCGGCCTTTTTCCCTCCAATCATTTTGCAGATTCACTTTTTATTCTCAACTTTGCATAAAAATTCGGCCGTATCGATTAATACCAAATAATCTGCAGTCGCATATATCACCATGAAACATTTCTTCCTGTCTGTATTTGCCATCCTTCTGCTTGCCTCTTCTATCAAAGCTGAGACAATAAATCTTTCCTCGCAGGCCAGCCATCACGGTAATACGCAATGGCGCATGGCCAAAGTATCGGACATCGCTGAACGCGCCGACATCATTTCAAAATACGGTTTCAACGATGAAAAGTGGCTCGATGCCATTGTTCCAGGCACTGTGCTCAACTCCCTTGTATTCAATAAAATCTATCCCGAGCCATATTACGGGCTTAATAATAAAATCGAAGCCGGCATAATTCCGGACATCGCTGCGGTCGGACGCGACTTCTACACATACTGGTTCCGCACGGAGTTTGAAGTTCCGGCTTCATTCAAAAACCGCATCGTGTGGCTCAGGGCCGATGGCATCAACTATCGCGCCGAACTGTGGCTCAACGGTACTCTCGTCGGCTCGACCAAAGGCATGTTTATGCGCAACGACATAGACGTGACTGATTTCATACGCCCCGGGCAACTCAACGCACTGGCCATAAAGGTTGTTCCTGTCGACATTCCCGGCACTACAAAACCTAAGAGCTGGGGAGCGCCCGGAGAATTCCGCAACGGCGGCAACGGAGATATCGGTCTCAACACCACCATGCTTATGTCGGTCGGCTGGGATTTCACATTCATGGACGGCATACGCGACCGCAACACAGGCATATGGCGCGACATATCGCTCTTCACTACCGGTAAAATCGCCCTTCGCAATCCGTTCGTAAAATCGAAGCTCGCCAAGCCCGGCTACGACATTTCGCGCGAAACAGTATCGGTCGATGTAGTGAATCCCACATCAGCCTACAAGCCAATAAAATGCACTGTGTCGGGCAATATCGCTGATACCGATATCTCCTTTGAAAAGACACTCTCCGTGCAGCGCGGCGAAGAAAAGACAGTCAGCTTTGACGACATCATCATCAACAATCCAAAACTCTGGTGGCCCGTAAACAAAGGCCCGCAGAACCTCTACACACTCAATCTCAAGGTAACTGTCGACGGCGAGACAAGCGACTCGCTCAGCACCCGTTTCGGCATCCGCGAAATCACATCCGACCAAAATACGCCCGACAAATCCCGTCAGTTCTACGTCAACGGTCATCCGCTTTTCATCCGCGGTTCGAACTGGATTCCCGAAGCAATGCTGCGCAACAGCGACCGCCGCACCGAGGCCGAACTGCGTTACACCCGTCAGAGCGGCATTAATCTGCTGCGCATGTGGGGCGGCGGCATAGCCGAATCCGACCGTTTCTTCGAGCTGTGCGACTCCCTCGGCATTCTCGTCTGGCAGGAATTCTGGCTTACCGGCGATACAAAGCATCCCTCTGACCGTGCCAATTATCTCGACAACGTCGCATCGGTTGTTAAGCGTATCCGCAATCACCCCTCTCTTGCCTACTACGTGGCCTCAAACGAAAGCAGCGAGGTGAGCGGCACTCCCGAACTCATCAGCCGTCTCGACGGTACCCGAGGGTATCAGATGCAGAGCGAGTGTGATGGCGTGCATGACGGAAGTCCCTACAAGCAGGTCAACCCCATGCAGCACTATGAGAATACCGCATCGCCACGAGGCAGCCGTGTAGACGGTTTCAACCCCGAATACGGCGCCCCCACTTTCCCTACCGCCGAGACGGCACGGGAAATGATGGACGACTCTGACCTCTGGCCCATGAACCGCGAAGTATGGGATTATCATGATGGGAACGGCTTCCACCTTATGAGCACGGTCTACACCGACATGGTGAACTGCTACGGCCGTCCCGCGACTCTCGACGAATACGCCGCCAAAGCACAGCTTGTAGGCGCCATCAACTCAAAAAGCATATGGGAAGTATGGAACTACAACAAGCTCGGCTACGGCGACCGCTACTGCTCAGGCCTTCTCTTCTGGTATCACAATTGCCCCGTACCACAGGTGGCCTCGCGTATGTGGGACTGGTCACTCGAGCCCACCGCATCACTTTATCACACAGCCAATGCCCTTGAACCGCTGCATCCGCAGTTCGACTATCTCAAAAACACCGTATCCGTAGTCAATGACTACTACCGTCCTGCCGATAACCTGAAACTCACAGTTACAGTCTACAACCTCGACAGCCGCAAAGTCTTCGAGCGCACCGAAAAAGTAAATATTCCGGCCGATGGTGTAGCCAACGACGTAATGAAACTTGATTTCCCCTCCGACATATCACCGGTACACTTCATAAGTCTAGTATTGACCGACAAAGACGGCAAGAAAGTCGGCTCGAATTTCTACTGGCGCTCCAACGACCGCTACGAAGGTGCAAATACAGTCACCGGGCCCTGTGTGTCGGGGTTTGAACCGTTGCAGGACATGCCGCAGACAAAAGTGAAAAGCAACGTGCGTATGCGACGCGACGGCGACAAAATCTTCTTCGACATCACCCTCCGCAACGCATCATCTAAAATCGCGTTCTTCAACCGCCTCCAGCTCACCGATACCGAAGGACATCCCGTAAGGCCCTCGTTCTACTCCGACAATTTCTTCACGCTCCTGCCCGGGGAAAGCACATCGCTCACAGTTGAGACTGCCGCTGCGGAAGCTCCCGAAAACCTCGACATGAAAATCAGCGGCTGGAATACCCCATCAAAAACATATCGCTTTCACAAAAACCTTTAACCCTGATACCTATTATGATAAAAAAATTACTGGCGGCCGTGCTCATTCTGCTGTCATGCCAATGCATCGGCGCTCAGAAAAGCGCTCTTAAAAACATGCCGCAGGGCTATACTCCCGAAGAAGTCGGACGCCGCATGGCCTACCGCTTTGTCACAGAGAAGCATAACCTGCATCTGGGCAAATGGATAGGTTATCCAGAGACATTCTACTGGAACGGCTCTATCCGCTATGCGCATCTGACCGGCGACAAATCGCTCATGACCCTCCTGCAGCGTCGCTTCGAGCACCTTTTCAATGAGGAATCGGCCCTGTTGCCCATTATGAATCATGTCGATGTCAACATGTTCGGCTCACTGCCTCTGTGGCTCTACGAAGTCACCGGCGACACGCGCTACAAAGACCTTGGCATGCCATACGCCGACTCGCAGTGGGAGTGCCCCGAAAACGCCTCTGAATCGCAGAAAGCATGGGCCGACAAAGGCTATTCATGGCAGACCCGCCTTTGGATTGACGACATGTATATGATTCCTGTTGTTCAGACTCAGGCATACAAGGTGACCGGCGACATGAAATATCTCGACCGCACAGCCAACGAAATGGTAAAATACCTCGATGAACTCCAGCGCCCCAACGGCCTTTTCTATCATGCACCCGACGTTCCCTTCTACTGGAGCCGCGGCAATGGCTGGATGGCTGCAGGCATGACCGAAATGCTCAAGAATCTGCCAAGCAAACACCCGGCACGCGAACGCATAATGAAAGGCTACCTCACCATGATGGAAAGCCTGCTCAAATACCGCAACAACGAAGGTCTTTGGAATCAGCTGCTCGACGAGCCCGAATTCTGGACAGAAACTTCTGGCTCGGCCATGTTCCTCTACGCCATGATTAACGGCGTAAAACGCGGCTGGCTCGACGCAAAGACATACGGTCCTGTTGCCCGCAAAGGCTGGCTCGCACTTGTCGACTACATCAACGAGCGCAATCAGATTGACAATGTCTGCGAAGGCACCAACAAGAAGAACGACAAGCAGTATTATTACGACCGCCGTCGCCATATCGGCGACTACCACGGCCAGGGTCCGGTGCTTTGGTGCGTGGCCGCTCTCCTTGAGAAATAAACATCCACAATAAAAACAGCGACGCCTGCAAATCAATCTGCGGGCGTCGCTGTTGTAGTCTTACCAGGATTCGAACCTGGACAGACAGAACCAAAACCTGTAGTGCTGCCATTACACCATAAGACTATCGTAATGCTCAGTCATTTGACTAAAGCGGTGCAAATTTACGCACTTTTTCAATAATCTACAAATTTTGAGGCGTAATTGTTGTTAAAGTCGCGGGTTGGCACTCATCGGCCAACCCGCGACATTTTGTCAGCCCACGCATTTTTTGTACCTTTGCCTGCAAATATCCGATAGATGAAAAATATACGCAATTTCTGCATAATAGCCCACATAGACCACGGCAAATCAACTCTTGCCGACCGTCTGCTGGAATACACAAATACCGTCGCGGCCAAAGACATGGAGGCCCAGGTGCTCGACAACATGGATTTAGAGCGCGAACGAGGCATCACTATCAAGAGCCACGCCATTCAGATGGATTATGTCCTCGATGGCGAGCACTATACACTCAACCTCATCGACACTCCGGGACACGTCGACTTCTCATACGAGGTGTCGCGCTCTATCGCCGCTTGCGAAGGCGCCCTACTCATTGTCGACGCTTCGCAGGGCGTTCAGGCACAGACCATCTCCAACCTCTACATGGCCATTGACAACGACCTCGAAATCATACCCGTAATCAACAAGGTAGACCTCGACTCCGCCAAGCCCGAGGAAGTGGAGGACGAAATCATTGACCTCATAGGCTGCGACCGCAGCGAAATCATCCGTGCCTCGGGCAAGACAGGCCTCGGCGTGCCCGAAATACTTAAGGCCATTGTAGAGCGTGTGCCCGCTCCCAAAGGCGACCCCGAAACTCCTCTGCAGGCACTTATTTTCGACTCGGTCTTCAACCCCTTCCGCGGTATTATAGCATACTACAAAATCGTGAACGGAACTATACGAACCAACGATTTCGTGAAATTCGTGTCGACCGGCAAGGAGTATCATGCCGACGAAATCGGTGTGCTCAAGCTTGACCTCGCCCCGCGCAAGGAGCTGTCGGCCGGTAACGTAGGCTATATCATATCCGGCATCAAGACCAGCCGCGAAGTACGCGTCGGCGACACAATCACCCATGTCGACCGCCCATGCGACAAATCAATAGAAGGCTTCCAGGAAGTGAAGCCAATGGTGTTTGCCGGCGTATATCCTATCGAGACCGAAGACTTCGAGAATCTGCGCTCGTCGCTTGAAAAACTGCAGCTCAACGACGCATCACTCACCTTCTCTCCCGAATCATCGGCAGCACTCGGCTTCGGATTCCGCTGTGGCTTCCTCGGTCTGCTGCACATGGAAATCATCCAGGAGCGTCTCGGACGTGAATTCGACATGGACGTCATAACCACCGTGCCGAACGTGAGCTACCGCGTATATGACAAAGGTGGCACCATGACAGAGGTCCACAACCCTTCGGGGCTTCCCGACCCCACCCTCATCGAGCGCATCGAAGAGCCATACATCCGTGCCTCAATCATCACCGTGGCCGACTTCATCGGTCCGATTATGACCCTCTGTCTCGGCAAACGCGGCGAACTCATAAAGCAGGACTACATCTCCGGCAACCGCATCGAGCTTACTTTCGACCTCCCGCTGGGCGAAATCGTCATCGATTTCTACGACAAGCTCAAAAGCATATCAAAAGGCTACGCTTCCTTTGACTACCACATACACGACTACCGCGAGAGCAAGCTCGTGAAACTCGACATACTGCTCAACGGCGAGAGCGTCGATGCCCTCTCCACACTCACCCATGTCGACAACGCCGTTACTTTCGGACGCCGTATGTGCGAGAAACTGAAAGAACTCATACCGCGTCAGCAGTTCGACATCGCCATTCAGGCAGCCATCGGAGCAAAAATCATCGCCCGCGAGACAATCAAGGCCGTACGCAAGGATGTCACGGCCAAGTGCTACGGCGGCGACGTCAGCCGTAAGCGCAAGCTCCTCGAGAAGCAGAAAGCAGGCAAAAAGCGCATGAAGCAGATTGGCCGCGTCGAAGTGCCCCAGAAAGCATTCCTCGCCGTCCTCAAACTCGACTGATTGTCATACCGAGTCATAGACCCGCACATCTATGTAATTCATGTTGCAGGCATAACAACGTTTTGCCACTTCTAATAAAAGAAATTTAAGAAAGGCTGTGTCGCGTCAGTGCGGCACAGCCTTTCATATTGAGAAATTAATATCTTAGAGTTTCACAAGTTTTGAAGTGGCCTCAGCACCATCGGCAGTCTTTACCCTGATGACATATACACCTGCCGACAGACCGGATACATCAACCTTATTGTCCGTTACGGCCTGTTTGCCAGAGCTTGCGCCCGACATGCTGTAGATTTCAACACTCTCGACAGCAGAAGTACTTATGATTTCAACATGGTCACGGGCCGGATTGGGAGTCACAAAAAGTTCGGCTTTCTTTGATTCTATATTCTCCACACCGGTTTTAACATCCGGAGCAAAAAAATATGAGCCAGAGCCTAAGTTATATACAGCCTGCTTGTCGTTCTTCGCCACAAGACTAACACCTTCAGCCTCTTCTGCAGGGACCTCACCTTCGTATACAGCTGTCTGGCCGGCTGCGAGAGGATAAGTAACTGTAGCCGTCGTATTAGCAGGTATAGTCACATGGTACACGACAGAACCGTCATCGCGACGTACCCAGTTGCTCTTCACGTCACCGTACGGAGATGCGAATGTAGCCTTCACGTCTGTAATTCGCTGCTGATGGTTGAGATTGGTGCGGTTGTCGACCACAGGAGAGAGATTGATGTGCCTGAAGCCTGGTTTTTCGGCATCAGGAGCTATACCGCCCATGTAGCGGTACATCCATTCTGCAACGGCACCGTAAGCATAGTGGTTGAACGAGTTCATCGTGATGTCGCTGTGGAAGCCTTTCTCACGAGTGTAGCTGTCCCAGCGCTCCCAGATAGTTGTGGCGCCCTGGTCAACGCTGTAGAGCCACGACGGACACTCGCGCTGAAGAAGAAGGGTGTATGCAAGGTCATCCATGCCGTAGCGGCTGAGGGTCTGGTTAATCATCGATGTGCCGAGGAAGCCGGTCGAGAGCTTGTTGCCGTTCGATTCAATCTTGCGGCGGAGTGTTGTCTTGGCGTTCTCCACTGCAGTCTCGTCGGGAAGCAGATTGAAGTTCAGGGCGAGCAGCTGAGCGCACTGAGTGTCAAAAATCAGCTTGTCGTCCTTGACGTAGCGCTGTGCGAACTCTTTCTTGATATTCTCGAAGAGCTGGGCATACTCGGCTGCTTTAGCATCCTCGCCGATAGCCTTTGCCATTTCCGACATAATATATGCCATGTAGCCGTAGTAAGCGACGCTCACATAGCGGCGGTCGGTATACTCGAATGCAACCCAGTCGCCGTATGAATCAGCGCCCGAACCGTTGTATTTATAACCGCCGCCGGCCTGATTGGCGATAAAGCTCATATAGTGCTCCATCGATTCGAAGTTCTCCTCGATAATCGACTTGTCGCCGTACATTGTATATACGTTCCAGGGAAGGATGATGCCGGCGTCGCCCCATGCAGCCTGACCGAAGCCAACCCAGCAATAGGGAGCTACGTCGGGATATGCGCCGTCTTCACGCTGCGAGTCGCGCATGTCGCCCATCCATTTGTGATAGAATGCGAGCACGTCGGAGTTATACGATGCGGCCAGTGAGAATACCTGTGTGTCGGCTGTCCAACCGAGACGTTCGTCGCGCTGCGGACAGTCGGTAGGCACGCTCAGGAAGTTGCTGCGCTGACCCCAGAGCACATTGCTGTAGAGCTGGTTCACAGCGTCGTGGTTTACTTCGATATTCGAGCCTTCTTCAATTTCCGAACCTACTACCTGGCCGACAAGCGAGTTGACTGTGATGTCGTCAGATGCTGTGATTTCGCAGTAACGGAAACCGTAGAAAGTAGTCGAGGGATGATATTCCTCGCCTGCCTCGGCACCGCTGAGTGTGTATTTAAGCAGGCACTTTGCGTTGCGAAGATTGATTGTATAGAGACTGCCGCCGGGACCGTCGTCTCCGCGCGAGGCATCGCCCTTGTCATTGAGCATTTCGGCAAAACGCATCTTCAGCACAGTGCCGCGGGGCCCCTTGACAGAGAAGTGAGGCCAGCCTACAAAGTTCTGACCCATATCGAATACAGCTGTCTGACCCTTCTTGAGCTTGAACGAGCGGTTGCCCGATGTCGAAACCACGTTGATTTCGCCATGAGTTGTGCCTGTGCTCTTCACGCCTTCGTAGACAGTGATTGTCTGCGGTTTGCGTTCGAGATGCTTGCGAATACGCACAGCCGGACCTTCATAAGCCGAAATAACGCCTTTGAACTGGCTGTCGATGCCTGCGTGCGACCAACCTGCTGCATTGTATCCAGCCTTGGCCCAGCCGTCGGCATCGCGTGCGTCGTATGTCTCGCCGTGATAGATGTCGCCGCGTTTCACGGGGCTCTCTGTGGAAAATGCCCAGCTGTCATCGCTGACAATTGTCAGAGTCTCGCCGTTTTTGAGAGTAATCACGAGTTTGCCCATGAAAGCGAGGTTCGGGCTGCCGTATACACCGTGTGCGATATCGCCGCCCCACCAGCCGCTTGAGAGCTGTACGCCGATAGCGTTTGCACCTTCCTTGACAAGAGAGGTAACATCGTGTGTCATATAGAATACTTTCTTACGGTATTCTGTCCAGCCCGGCATGAGTTCGTCGTAAACTGTCTCGCCGTCAGGCTGCACATGGCCTACACGCTCGCCATTGATAAATACGTTGTAGTTGCCAAGTGCGGTGGTGTATAGTTTTGCAGTTGCCACTTCGCCGTCAACAGCAAATTCCTTGCGGAAAATGGGAGCGCCGTTGGTCTTGTTCTCGAAAATTTTGGTCTGGCCGTTCTTCGAGTACATGTACAGCTTGTTGTTGCCTTCGACGTTGATTACTTCGCCGTCCTCGAACTGATTCGATTCTCCCTCGAAGTTCTCGTCCAAAGTCACAGTCTCTGTTCCGTCGGCATTGTAGACTGTCACCTTGATGTTGTCCCAGTAGGCGCGCTCATCCTCGCTGCCGCTGACATTCGAGCGGAAACCGAGGTTACCGAGAGTCAGTGTGCCGCTCGTGTCGGTATAGACATCGACAATCACACCGTCAATCGAAGTAGTCACCTGACGTCCCTGCACCTCGATTTTCAGATGGTGCTCTGCACCGAGAAGCGCAGCTGTCGAAACTGTGTAAATCTCGGTATCGCTCCATGTAGGTGTGCCGCTTCCGGCATATACATGGCGGCGCACACAGGGATTCGTGTGGTCTTTGGTATTGATTGCCCACATGAAGAAATTATTCGCGCCGGTATGGCTGAAAATTATCTCGGCATTGTCCTTGACAAGTGTCATGTCGGCATCGATTGTATAGTGCAGATTCGGGTCAAGCTTGCTGTTGTCAATGGTCCACGAGTATACGTCGCCGTAAGCGCCTACGCGAAGACGTCCGTCAATGGCGTCACCGGCAGTAAGGGATATTGCGCCGGGATTGTCGAAGTTCTCGCTGTAGAGCGTTTTGCCGGTCTCGTCGGTGGTCTTGAAGTTGTCGTAGAACGAGCGCTCGTATGTACGGGTATTCACCTCGCCCCTGTCGGCACGGATACCGATGCGGCCGTAGGCGAATTCGCCATCGCGCTCGTCTATCAGTACATTGTTGATATATGTCTTGGCTTTGGTACCGCCGTCGGTCACTTCGATGCGGAACACATACTCCCTGCCCTGTTCGAGCTTGATTTTATCATTAAGAGGAATTTCGGCAAGACATGCTGCTCCGCCGTTCCAACGGTGAGGACGGAACATTGGCTGTGATTTCTCGATATTGAACTGCCACATGTAAAAATGAGAGCCGTCAACACCGGCGAAGCAAAGACCGGCGGCGACCTGGTCGATGTTGAATTTACCCTCGAATGTATAGTCTTTTACAGTCTCATCGGGAACGAAATTCTTCTGCCATGCGTAGCATACGCCTTCAACACGCAACTGATTGCCTACGACTTTGCCGTTGTCAAAATTATCCGCTATATCGAAATGGTCCTCAAAAAGCACTTTCGAGCCCGCTGATACCTTGAAGTCGTCGTAATAGGCTGTTTCCGAATAGCGTGCATAGTTTTCTGCCATTGCCGAGCGTACCCCCATGTCGCCATAGGGGAAATTACCTTCGCGGGTGTCAATCAGAACGTCGTCAAGATAAGTTTTGGCTACGGTACCGTTGTCGCTGACCTCCACTTTCATGTGGTAAGGCTTGTTTTTCTCAAGAGGCACATCGATTTCAGCCAGACATGCCGCTCCGCCCCCAGCCCAACGGTGTGGGCGGAATTTTGTGGGATTGCGTTCGATGTTGAACTGCCACATATAATAATTGTTGTGGTCTGTCGCGCCCCAGATAATGCCGGCGGCCACGCGCTCGATTTCAAAATCAGCCTCCACAGTATAATTCTTCACTGTCGAAGGGTCGAACGATGAACCGGTGTCATCTCCGCCCTTGGTCTGTCCCAGAGAATTAATCCACTGTGCGCCGCTCCAGCCACTTTCCATAAGCCCTGTCTCAAAGTAAGCCGGAATAGTGCTTGTGGCCTTCTCACCGTAATTGTCGGTCACCGTCACACCCCAGTAATAGCGTGTCGAGGGTGCGGGTGTAAAACCTTCGGCCTTTACATTGGCGGATTCCGATGAAGTGACAGTGCCCGAATCCCACACAACCTGCGACAGCGAAGGGTCGGTAGCCACAACGATGTTGTACGATTCCTGCACAACACCTCGTTTATCAGAATCAATCATCCAGCTAAACACCGGCGAAGCGTCGATGCCCACCGGATTTGTCAGGTGCATGGTATGCAGCCCGTCAACTCTCACAGCCGAATTTGCCGCCAATGAAACGGCAAACATTGAGGCCATGAAGCATAATTTTACTGATTTCATGAGTTAAACATATTAGATTATTAAAGGATAGTTGTCGTCAAAAGTCACGGTCAGGACTTAAGGTCAGCGGATATACGTTAACCGAACGAATTTAATCACACCGTAAAATTATGCTATTTTTACATTACGTCACATAAATAAGCTTTTCCCCGTCCAAATATTATAATGAATTACAAAAAACTGAATAAGGTTGTCTGTTTTTTACTGTTACTCAATTATTCCGCATGCCATTCTGCGGTACTCAAGCGGCGACGTTCCTACATTTTTGCGGAATACCATGCAGAAATAGCCCGAACTCTCAAAACCACAGTCATATGCAATCTGCTGACTGTTGAGTTCTGTCGAGCACAGCAACTGCTTGCTGCGCTGTATACGCATCTCAAGTATGTACCGCGACGGACTGAAACCGGTATACTCCTTGAATTTGCGACAGAAATACGAGTGATTCACCTTAAGATGCTCTGCCACCTGCTCGGGATAAACGGCAGTCTGCAGATTCGCCGATATGAAGATTTTGGCCTTGTTCACCATATCCTCGATTTTAGGCACGAACTGCCGGCTCAGCATGCTTTGCGAATACACAATTCCAAGTATATGGCTCACAATCCCCGACATATACTGCTGATAGCCTGCCGGACGTTTCTGCGACAAATCGAACACAAGCGAATAAAGTCTCACCAGCTCGTCCGACAGCCCCAGGCGGAACACGGGCGAGTAGACACTGAAGAAACCGTTAAGCACCTTATCGTCCATTTCCTTGCCTTTGAATCCTACCCAGTACTCCTCCCAGCCGGTCTCAGACAACGGCCGGTATGAATGCCATTCGTCCGGAAAAAGCATGAACAGATTGCCGGTCTGTATTCTCTGCACAGGACAGTGGCTCGATTCGAAAATACCCTGGCCCGACACAAGATATACGAGCTGGTACTCACCCAGCACACGGCCGTCTTCCGAATTGTAAAGATATTCGCTGGGATGTATCTGAGGAGGATACGAAGCCTCAATATCTATTTTCTGTCGCCCCACACACGTTGTCTCAAGGCCCCATCTGGCGTCTTGTTCCGTCGGTTGGAGGTATGCTCCTTTGTGATTCTTATATTTCATAAGGCAATATTATTTTCTTGTCAGGTGAACTTTAGATAAAAAGGGCCTGCTCACGCAGGCCCTTTTTATGGGTTTCCAATAGGTACAATTTCTAAGGTAAAAAAGATTGTTTTAG
>CAJUKF010000054.1 GCA_910587355.1 uncultured Muribaculaceae bacterium | reverse complement strand
ACTGGACGGCGATGCCCTCCGGTGATGTGGACGCGGATAATTCGTCGGAAATCGCTTTACTGATGAAGGATGCTGGAGCCTCTGTGCTCATGCATTATTCGCCGGAAGAGAGCACGGCAAATATGAATTTTGTAGGACACAGGCTTCGGCAAAATTTCAGGTATGGCCCAGAGTGTCAGTATATAACGGCAAGGAACTTTGCCCAAGACATGTGGGTGTCATTGCTGAAGTCTAATATTGACAATGGCAATCCGGTGATATACAATGGTTCAGGTACGGGAAATCATGCTTTTGTCATCGACGGATATAATGAGAATGAATTATATCATATAAATTGGGGGTGGAACGGATTGTTTAACGGAATGTATGCCCTTAATGCATTGACTCCTGATTCCAGTGATTTCAGCGGTGATGCAGGCATGGTAATCAACATCGCACCTGATATGTCGGGCAGAGAGTATTCCAAAGTTTTCTGTGACTACGGGTATTTCTGGGCAACTGCCGGTATGGCTGTCGGTTCGCATTTCAGTACGGATGCTCCGGCACAGAATATGAAATTCGACTATACCTGCAATGTTATATCATATCCCTGCGACGACAGCGGAGAGATAGGTCTTTTGTTGTATGATGGAGAAAGTAATGTCAAAGAGGTTCTGAAAACACAAGTGTTTGTCGAGTCGCAAGATGATTCCGGCATGGGAATCAGTGGTGCCTCCGTGCAGTTTTATGACATTGTTATTGCTTCAGAAGTCATGTCGGATGATTATGTGGCATTAGCCACAAGAAAAACATTGTCGGATGCGTGGCTTGAGGTGACAGGAACAATCGAGGCTCCTGTTAAAAGAACCATAGCGGATATAAAGGAAGATGTGGGTATTGTTAAAGTGATAAATAATACCCGGGCCAATAAAATCATAGTCAATATTCCGGGCCGGGACACATGGAGAGACCTTGAGCCTGACGAAAATATTATAGAACGAGTCATCGGTTCAGATTTCCATATAAAGGTTGTCGATGGTTCGGGGCAAGACTGTGAGACTGTGACAATAAAAGTGGAGGGAACGGGTCTGTATGGTAATACGAGTGTGTCTCACAATGGGAACGCATTGTTTCCTGTTTATGGAGAGATGTATACCATAACTATTGACGAAGCGGAAAGTGGAATGGAGAAGATACTGATGCTCGACGAGGCCGGAACTTTGGCTACAGCATTAAGCGGTGTGCGGCTTGATTATATTGAGTCGCTTACGATTTCGGGTTTTATCAATGCCGAGGACTTATGGTTTATCAGAGATAACATAAAATCATTGAATGTGCTTGATATATCCGAAGCCAGGATAATGGCGTGTGAGGCTTCTGACCCTGTAGATGCTTTTCAGATAAGCGGGTCGAAGCATGCTGAGGATGTTTTGCCCGCATATGCGCTTGCCGGTTTGGGCAGGCTTGGAACTCTTAAGTTGCCGAGAGAACTGAAAGACATCGGGTCGAACTCAATGATGGGTCTGGCAATATCGAGAATCGAGATTCCGGCTACGGTTCGTACTATAGGTCTCAATGTGTTTTTTGACTGTGAAAATCTTAAAACTGTCGTGAACAGGGTGGCTGTGCCCATAGTTGTGAACGACTGTATATTTACAAATACACCATGTCCCGGCTCTGGTGTGCTTTATGTTCCCGTCGGGTCGCAGGACGCATATGAAAAAGCGCCTGTATGGCAAGATTTTGCACAGATAATCGAAGACGATAATCCTCTGCCTGATAGCGATGTCATAACTTATGAAGGACTTCAGTACAGAATTCACGGCAAAGCTTTATATCTCACCGGATATGTAGGGGAGCAATTGGCCGCCGATGTTCTGATTCCGGACGCTGTCACAGCGGATGGACACGAATTCATAGTGCTTGGTATTGATGACAATGCCATGCAGAATGCGAAAATCAACAGTTTTACGATGCCGAATACTGTCACTTCAATAGGCAGCTATATTTTCACCGGTTCGACAGTGGCAAGTGTGAGGATGTCGGACAATATAAAATCTTTGCCTTACTGTTGTGTCGATGGAACCTATATAGAAGAGATTCATCTGCCCGAGAATGCCGAGTCTCTCTGCAACTCCATATATTGTCCCTCTCTCAAAAAACTGCACTTGCCAAAGAAACTGAAAAGTGAGGCCGGCTGTATGGGCTCAATAGGCGGGGGATTCCAGAGTCTTGAAGAAATAACGGTCGACCCTGAAAACGAAGAATGGAGTGTATGTGACGGCATCCTTTACTGGAGCGGCCTTTCTCACTTAATCAGGATACCCAACAATATGTCGGGAGAAATAGTGATTCCTGACGAGACGACTGATATCTGTCAAATTGAATATTGTAATGATATAACAAAAATAACATTTGGCAAAGGAATAAAGGCCCTTGGCTATGGTTCTGTCTCCAATTGTTTGAATCTTAAGCATATAGAATTCAATGACAATATTATATTTACTTCAAATTCGGTTTTGCTCAATCTGCCTGCTCTCGAATCATTCGCAATCGGTGATTTTGTCTGGTCTTACGGCGAGTGTTTCGGTATGCTCCCGGCACTGAAATATGTGTATGTGCTCAATGATAACCATGTTGATTTCGGCAATTCATTCTACTCCAGCGTCAGTGAAAAACACGATTATTTCACTTCATCATTGAATCCACAGATGACAGTACCGTCCGGCTGCAAAATTTATGTTGCCGGAGGTCTGGTCGATGGCGGCAGATATTCAGAAGATATGTATGAAGAGATGTGGTCGTATCAAATCAATCGCAAGAGCGGGAAAATAAAGATTGAGCCCCTTATTGATGGGTTGTCCATCGATAGAGTGGCTATCAATGATAATACATTTGAAGGCAGCACCGGGGGTATATATAAATTTGCCGGCGATGCAGAGTCACACTTTTCTGTTACAGTTGAGTTTACGCTTCACGGCCGACAGAAAATGACAACATATTATGATGAGCGGTTCAATGCGAGTGTTCCTGATACAGATTTGACATCGGTCTTACCGACGGTTGCAGATGGCGATAATCAAAGAACCGATGTGTATAATCTGCAGGGTATATGCGTATGTCGCGGTGCCACGCAGGCAGATATCGATGGACTGCCGTCAGGAGTGTACATTATTCAGGGTCGCAAGATTCTTGTGGGGAAGTGATATGAATGCAGATTTTGTTTCGCTATTCACAACAATCTTTTTATAAACAAACTGCACTCCAAAAGTTTTGTGTCTATGTAGGGCACAAAATGAAGCGTTTGATGTTGGAAACGGTTGCTTTTGATAAAATGCTTTGATTTTGTGAAAGTTACAAGGATGATTGGTTGAAGGGTCGAAAAAACGAAATGTTTACATTGCTTTAATTTTGCTTTAATTTTCGGCCTCTTAAGTTTACATGACGTTTACATGGAGTGTAATGTCGTTGATGAAGGGTTTACGTTGGTGACGCTGGCAGTATGTTGGGATTAAGGTCGGCTTTTTCGGGCCGATTTTTTGTGGGCATTTACTAATTTATATAGTTTAAAAGGTTTCAAATAGCTGTTATTTGTGTATATTTGCGGAAAATTCAGAGATTATGAGACAGATTAAAGTGGTGCATGTGCACCTTACGGGTAAGCGCCGGGACTTGTATTTTGGCTCGATAGCGGCCATATTTACAGTTTTAAGCCCACAAGAGGTGGGTTGTGGCTATGATTATCTACGTCGTGCCGGGCTGAGCGGAGGCGGCACAGTAGTAACTAAATGCGCTATAATAAAGCAATCTACGCTGATTACAGCGCCTCGTGGAGGCTGTGGTGTTACTTATGATGAGACGGTGCAATAACGGTGTTTTTGTGGCTTTATAAAGCCGTTGGAACTGATGCAGCAGGGGGAGTTTCACAACTCCCCTGTTTTTGTGTTCGAACGGTCGATTTTTAGAGGTGGAGTTACACGTGGAGTTACACGTGGGGTTACAAAGTGGGGTTACATTTTTAGGAAACTGGGGTTACACTTTTAGGGTTTTGAGGGGGGGGGATAGAGGGGTGGAAAAATACCGTTTTTTCAAAATGCACCCCCGATTTTAGCATTTCACTATGAAGAAAAAACCGATACATCTCGGAATCACACATTATTAAATAAGGGAGATTCAAAGGATTGTGGTGTATTTAAGCCCTATTTTAGGGGGTAACACCAGAAAAAGGGCGATTCGGGGGGTGAACAGGGGTAACCCTCAAGGAACATTTCGTTCTAATCGAGACTCAGAAATGGCGGAGGAGGCCCACGACGAGAGCCATGTGGTATATTTCTTCTTTAGATATGGGGAAGTCGGGATATCCTTTATTGTCGGAGCGGCAGAGAATGTGGCCATCGCTCTCGAAGATGCGCTTGACGACAATGCCCTGAGCTGTGTCGAGGACATGAATGCGGCCCCACTGGATGAAAGCCGACTCTCTGATGAAGCGGCAGGCGAGCTCGTCGCCCGACTCGATGACCGGCTCCATGGATTCGCCTCGGGCGACAATAGTGAAGTCGTATTTGGGCAAGGAGGGAATGACGGGCATTTGCTCACACTCGCTTTCAGACACAGATGATAGGGCTACAGAGAGCCCACCGGCAGCAGCATTGAGTGGAATTCGGGGACGCATATGATTATTCTGTGGTTCTGAAATTTGCTTAACTTGCGGAATTTCACTATCTTTGTATTCAACGACAGGCACTTGCTCGACAGGATTGTGTCGTGAGATACGATTCGTTTTAAGCATTTCACCTTCGCCAGTCAAGAGCCATTCAGGATTAACGTCAGAAGCATAAGCGAGAAATCTTGCAAGATTATCTTCATTAATCCCATTGTTTTGGGTCAAAATGCCTCTTGTCACTCCAGAAATCTTATAAAATTCGTATGGAGTAATGCCCTTTTTTGTAAGATAGAGCAAGATTTTTTGCTTTATCTGCGATTTTTCTTGCATATTTTCTTTGTTAATCGAGAAATCTTGTATATCTTTGCAACGTATTCCAAAAGGAACACGCGGCCGAAGATACAAAAAAGCCGTGAGATAGACAAATTTTAACAGTTAAGCAAACATAAACAAATGAGTGAGACAGACGAAATCAAGGTATGGCAGACGCTGAGCGCCAAACAGAAAGTGGCGAGTGTGCTGATAGCGGACGGAGTGTCTTTCAGCTACACCATGGATAACGGAATTGTGTTTTCGGCTCCGGAAAGCTATGTAAAGAAGCTTATACGCCGACTTGTGTACGCCTACGGGTGTTCGGTTGAACCGATTATTAACGAATTCGAGTAAGAGACTATGACACAGAAAGAGTTTGAAGACCGCACAGGACTGAAGACAACAGCCGAGGAGTGGGCTGCCATTGAGAAAATGTATATGGTGGCAGGTGAAATGAATAAGGATGAATTTTGTGTACGCTGGCGGCAGACCGGCCAAAATCCTTTGACAAAGACTCTGGCAAAAACAGCGGAATCTTTAAATGGGTTATTGGAAACACGCAACAAAGAGATTAAGGATATGCAGGTAAAGAATACAGAGCTCGCCCGTTTTCTGCTCGGCAAAGCCCTTGCATATGAAGACCCCGACTTCAGAAACGAGGCCATTCGCCTCATAGGAGAGCGCGAAGTCATCAGGCTGACACTGGAAGAAGGGTATCCCCTATGGGAGGAAGACCGGAAATACCTCACGTCGATACTTGAACGTAAACAGGGTTAGGCCCAAGAGAGGGCGAGCCTCCGGCAAGAGAGCCGGGAAAGCCGCAAGGCACATCATAAGGCAGCCGCCGGAGTTCTTTGCTGAGGCAAAGCGCTAAAGCGATGAGCAAGCCCGGCGGCATTTGGGCGGCCAGGATGGTGAGCGACCATGGCGCAAGTATCGGGGTTCAATTCCCCGACCGCCCACTAAAATTTCAGAGAATATGAAACAACAATCAGAACAAAGAACAGAGACGGCACTGAAGCTGCTGCTTCAGACACTGAAGCAGAACGTGGCCGACACAGGCAGAGTGCTCGATGAGTTCGAGGCCAGCCACACCGAAAAGGAGTGCGAGCAATCGAAGCAGTATAGGACACTCGC
The DNA here is from genome assembly GCA_910587355.1 of uncultured Muribaculaceae bacterium. Classification (GTDB taxonomy): domain Bacteria; phylum Bacteroidota; class Bacteroidia; order Bacteroidales; family Muribaculaceae; genus CAG-873. Next base: position 10,706 of record CAJUKF010000054.1, on the reverse strand, counting down.
TGCAGCCAGTTTCGCACTGGAGACTTTAACAGACAGGATTAAAGAAGAACTAAATAAGTAAGATTATGGAACACTCATTCAACGTTCTAAGGGCTCGTTTATTTGACACTCCGCAGCCCACTGACCAGCGTGATATAGAGCAGCTACGGAAAGAGCTATCTGACCTAAGAGAGCGACTGAACGAAATCTGTAGCATTCTCGAAGAAGTCGTATTTCAGAGCCTTCAAGCTCGAAGTCTCTTACTTCCGCTTCTTCGTCAGGGTGAAAATAGAATTGAGAGACGCTCGTATCGCACCCGAGGGTCCGAAAGGTCATACACACGTTTTCCGTCAAGGCATGGAGTTCCTTCTCATAGTGCTTATGGACGGGGCGTACTGGACGAATTATGATTGAAGCGGAGAATATAAACATATTCAAAGGTGACGTGAAAAATTTCAGCAAATATAAGGAATAAAAATCAATAAGTGAGCGAAATGAAAAAATACATTTCAGTCAGCAAAGAAGGAATCAGGAAGCTGATGGCGACCTTCAAGGTGGGCGACCGGTGCGTGCGCAACGCACTCGCCTACCGCAGCAACAACGAACTGGCACGCAAGATACAGTTTACAGCCGTGAAGCATTACGGAGGGTGTGTGTACTCGGTGGACAAAGAGGCTGAGTGCTTCTTTGACTCGGACAGCTGCATGCGGTATGTGTGCCCGAATGGAGCGGAAATCTATCTTGATAAGCAGACCGGGGAGGGAAAGATATATGACCCACAGGGAAAGGTTGTTGTAAGTTACCCTCATGTGCCTCTGACGAAAATCAACGAAATGCAGCAGTATGCGGCTGCGCTTTAAATAACGGTTATGGAGTATTACGGTAACAGACTTTGCATCTCGATGCGCGACCTTGTGGACGGCGGCATTATGTCGGAACCGAACTACAAGCAGCTTGCATCCCGTGGCCGCTTTGAAGTGGTTCGAAAAGGTCGCGGTCAGGGATGTTATGCATTGGTTGCCGTAGACAGTCTGCCCCAACGCTATAAGGACAAAGTCGAGGAGGTATATCCCGGCGGCGCACAGGCACGGCTTGAAGGATGGATAAAGAGTAACTATGAGGTCGACCCGGAAGCAACGGTTTTCTTTTTCTCGAAAGAAAAGTGCGGCATCGACTTGCCACGTGAGACTGCCCGGGAATATATCACCAATGCTTCTGTGATGAACACATGCATCAGGCTTTATAGCAGAGCGGCCACGGCACAGAAACTGTTTGGCGGCAAATATGACTGGGGCAAGATGACGGCGGCAATCGAGACACTGCGCAAGCATTTCGGGCACACGCTCCCGGCATCGACACTGCGGTTCCGCAAGAAGGTCAACGACTATAAGACCTACGGGTATGCGAGCCTCATCAGCGGCAAGTTCGGCAACCAGTCGGCCCGAAAGGTCGACCATAAGACCGAGCGACTGATTCTGAGCATCGCCATACAGCCGAACAAGCCGTGGAACACGAATGTGCTTGAGCTATACAACTCGTTTGTGACGGGAGAGCTTGATGTATATGACTTCAGTACCGGCGAGCTCTACAATCCGGAAGACTTCACTGACAAGTCCGGCGAGCCAATGGTGCTCAGCGAGGCCACTATTACCAATTATCTCAACATGCCCAAGAACAAGATACTGATTGACAAAGCCACGATGAGCTATACAGCCTTTTCCCATGAAATATCACCGCATATGCACCGTCATCACGGAGAGTTCTCGTTGTCAAAGGTCTCGTTCGATGACCGCGACCTTCCTCGCAAACTGAAAGATACAAAACAGAGACCGAAAGCATATTATGCATATGATGTTGCAAGCGGCTGCTGTATAGGATACGCCTATAATCGTGTCAAGAACGTAGACCTGGTGGTGGATATGTTCCGCAATATGTTCAGGCTGCTTGACCGTCAGGGCTGGGGCTGTCCGGCAGAGGTAGAAGTAGAAAATCACCTTATGAGCCAATGGCGAGATTCATTTCTACGCGCCGGTGTCATGTTTCCGTTTGTACGATTCTGTGCGCCGATGAACTCAAAAGAGAAATATGCAGAAAGCGCTAACGGTGTTAAAAAACGTACAATCGAACACAGCAATCACAATGGTATAGGACGATTTTATGCAAAGAGAAGACAGTATCGAACTGAAAGCATTAAAGTATTCGATGAGTTCAACAACACCTATGTCGAGAAGGAATATTATACTTGGGACGAGCTGATAGCTGACGATATGCGTGACATCTACGAATACAACCATGCACTGCATCCCAATCAGAAAAAATACAAGGGCATGAGCCGCTGGGACGTGCTTGCCGCCAATATCAACCCGATGCTCCAGCCTCTTGACAAAGCGACAATAGCCCGATATGTAGGAGAAAAGGTATCGACCACAATCAGGCGCAATTCCTACTGTCGTGTAGCCGGTATCGACTGGTGGCTGAGCAAGACAGAGGCCCTTGAGCTGCTTGCGCCGAACGACTATAAGGTGGATGCGTATTATCTCACAGACGAAGAAGGAAAAATCACAGACATGTTCATCTATCAGGGTGATATGTATATCGACCGTCTGGAAAATGTTGGTACATACAACACCGCCACTGCCGAGCAGACCGAGGAGGATGAGAAAGTCTTCGTTGAGCAGCGCAAGAAGATAAGTCACTTCAACAAATATGTAGACGAGCATGCAATAGCGCGAGTTGGCATAACGGAGCGCGACACAGAGCCTGTCGAGGCTGGGGAAGTCAACGTCCTGGCACAGGAGACAGCGGAGCCGGAGATGCCGGCTGACAATACAACTTTTGTCCACAATGCCGACGCTCGTGGCCGAGAAGCCGTATAGAAGTATAATTAGAACCGGATTAAAATACAGTAAGAATATGATTACAAAAGACACCAAAAACAGGATTCTCGAGGCAATCAGGGCGAACCGCGTCAACTATCCGAGTGACGCTAAACACGCCGCCTCGCTCGGGATAACGACATCGGTCTACAGCGCGGTCAAGAACGGCCAGACCGACCGTGTGCTGAGCGATGCCAACTGGATAAGCATAGCCCGTAAGCTCGGCGTAAGCCTCCGCGGCGAGATAGAGTGGAAGGCAGCCAAGACACCGACCTATCTGTTCATCACGGCACAGCTTGAGGTTTGCCAGTCGGGGGGCATTAGTGCGATTATGTGCGACCTTCCGAACATAGGCAAGACATTCACGGCGCGCCAGTATGTGAAGAGCCATGCCAACGCAATCTATATCGACTGCTCTCAAGTAAAGACCAAGCTTAAGCTTGTGCGGAAGATAGCCTCGGAATTCGGTGTCGACAGCAAAGGACGGTACGCAGACCTATATGAAGACCTTGTGTACTATCTGCGCTCGATAGAGTGTCCGCTGATTATACTGGACGAGGCCGGCGACCTGCAGTACGAGGCATTCCTGGAGCTGAAGGCCCTGTGGAACGCCACCGAGCGCTGCTGTGCATGGTATATGATGGGTGCGGACGGTCTCAAGGAGAAAATCAACCGCTCGATAGAATGCAAGAAGGTTGGCTACACCGAAATGCTGAGCCGCTACGGTGACCGCTACAGCCGGGTGACGCCGGAAGACGGGAAGGAGCGCAACCGCTTCCTGCTCGAGCAGGCCCGGATAGTGGCGACACTCAACGCGCCGGAGGGCACCAATGCCGGAGAGATAGCCCGGAAGAGCGGCGGAGGTCTGAGACGAGTATATACCGAAATCGAAAAACTGAAAAACAGCAGGCCATGAGTTTCAAGATAACAGCGACATTCAAAGGTGGTCGCAGACGGGTTCTGAAATCGCCCAATGATTTCAAGACAATCGACAAAAAACGTAAGGCGATGTTCGTCATGGATGACTGGAAGGTATTTACAGGATATTCGGACGGCGAAGTCGATGAAGAAGGTGATTTCGGCATATTTGGAACCATTCATGGCATTGCATTGCCTTTCAACAGAATGCTCGGGTGGTGCTATGAAACCGTAGAACATAAAAATAAGAAAAAGACAAATAACAATGGCCAAACGCGCATATAGCCCCAAAGAGGTACTTGCCAAGACCTATAAGACACTACCATGGGGAGAACGGTGGAGTCGGCCATTCGGCTTTCCGACCACCAACGAAGCATGGTTCATCAGCGGAGCTTCCGCCTCCGGCAAGAGCAGCTTTGTAATGCAGCTTTGCAAGGAGCTGTGCAATTACGGCATGGTGCTCTACTGCTCATATGAGGAAGGTGTAAACCAGTCGTTCAAGGAGCGGATAGACCGCTACAGGATGTATGAGGTGCAAGGCCGATTCCGAGTAGCGACAAACGACAGTTACGAAGAGCTTATCGAGCGACTGTCGAAGCCCAAGAGCCCACATTTCGTGATTGTGGACAGTTTTCAGGTTGCAGACTGGACATATGACCAGGCAAAGCAGCTTATAGACCGTTTTCCGGCAAAGAGCTTTGTCTTCATCGCCCAGGAGTACAAAGGACAGCCAATGGGCAAGGCAGCCGTCAGGCTCCGCTATATAGCCGGCATCAAAGTCAGAGTCGTAGGCTACAAGGCTTTTTGCCAAGGACGTTTCACGGAAGACCCGGGCAGTTACTTTGTAGTATGGGAAGAAGGTATTTTACGAACTTCAAACAATATCAAATAACATGAGTGACAAGCAAGAGATAATAATACTTGAGCCGGGCGAGCGGCTCTGTAAAGAAGGCTTTTTCTCACGTCCGACATCCTGTCCGTATTGCGGCGGCAGAGGGTGGTTCTACAGCGGAGAGCATGAGCCGGAGACAGTTCCGTGCCCCGACTGCGAGGGAAGCGGCGAGGTGATAGCTTTCGTGACAATTGACTGGAGACCAAATAAACGATAGAATTATGGCAAAAGCTGAAATCAAAGATGAAATTAAACTGCTCAGAGAACTTGAATCGATGAGTATCGCGCTTGAAGCGAAAATCACAGAAGCCTGTGTGATGACTGAGAAACTGACTCATACCCGAGAGGCTGCATTGGTGACGACGAAACTGGAAGAAGCGCAGATGTGGCTCGAGAAATACCAGGCTGCCATTGAAATCAATCTCGCAAGACTGACGTGCAGATAACATGGCACAGCAAGAAACTCGATAAACAACAAATAATTCGGAGTAATATGAAAATAAAAATGCGTTGGAGCCATGATATAGACAACGGAGCTTCTATTCAGGAGTTTGCGAGAATGGAAAAGCGCCTCCAGATGCCAAATCACAGTGGAGTATATGAAGACCATATAACAGTGCCTGTTTGTGCTGTTGGCGGCTATCTGTTACTCATTCATATAGCTCTCGGCGAAGATGGCTATCACATATCGACTTCTTATGAAACAAATACCGGAGGGGGTGGCAGTTGGCCCACTATTCGCAGTGTAGCATACAAGACAAAGGAAGCTGCTTTTAAAGCCGGAGTAAAGAATCTGCTGAGAGCCGATTACTTAAAGCAATTTTCGCATCACATAAATCAGGCTATGGCACAATTCTACTCAGCTTCATGTGTTCAACTGACATTATTCTGAATTCTGATTATGAAACAGCAAGTAACTAACTTCGGGCGGTTCTACTCTGCTTTCCACAGGCTCATCATCCATGGGGAGGCGGAGGAGGCTAAGCGACAGTTCGTACTGCAGTACACGGCCGGACGCACCGATTCCCTCAAGGAAATGACCCGGAAAGAATATACAGACCTCTGTGTGGCCCTCGAAGGCATGAACGGCACCCGGGACGAGCTTAAACGTCGCCGGAGCATCGCACTCAAGCTGATGCAGGAATTGGGTGTAGACACCACCGACTGGGCGCAGATAAACGACTTCTGCCGGCATCCACGAATTTCCGGCAAAGCCTTCGGGCAGCTGTCGATAGAAGAACTCATGGAGCTCGCCACCCGGCTCCGCACCATAAAGCGCAAGGGGTGGCAGCGCCGAAACGCCGGAGAGGCACAGGCTCCGGAGAACCGGAAGCAGCTCGTGACGTATCTTGTGAGCTTTGCCCCCAACGGCATGACAAGCTAAAACAGAAACAATTCACCTTTTAAAATCATAATTATGGAACAAGTACAGATGTCCGCAGAAGAGCGGAAAGAGTTCGAGGCCTTCAGGGCCGAACGCGAGAAGAAACGCCGCGAGGAAGAGCGGAAGCAGCAGAGACAGGAGTACGCGACTTTGGTCGACGAAGAGATTGGAGCCACAATCCCCCGGCTTCGCGAAGTGAGCGAGATGCTCAAGAAGGCCAAGGATGAAATCTTCGGCAACTTCGACACAATACTCAAGATGAAATCGGAGATAATCGGAGCTGCGCGTGACGGCCAGTGCAGCCATACCTTCACCAACTCCGACAGCACGCTCCGCGTGATACTCGGGGTGAACTGTATCGACGGATACCGTGATACAGTGGAAGACGGCATAGCAATGGTGAAGAGCTACATCGAGAGCCTTGCCAAAGACGAAGCGACGAAATCGCTTGTCAATGCGGTTCTGAGACTTCTCAGCCGCGACGGGCAGGGCAACATCAAGGCCAGCCGGGTACTGCAGCTGAGAAAAATGGCGGAAGACAGCGGCAACGAGCAGTTCCTCGAGGGAGTACGGATTATCGAGGAGTCGTATCAGCCGACGGTCAGCAAGAAGTTCATCCGCGCCCAGTACAAGGACGATAAAGGCGCATGGCGTTATATTCCGTTGGGCATGACCGATGTCGATTAAAACACAGGACTATGAAAAGAATGATTTGCAGGGCTCCGAAGATAGCCCTCTGCCGTGAGTGCAAAGGCACCGGCATCCTCGAGACCGAGGCACCGCAACGCAATCCTGCACCGTGCCCTCAGTGTAATGGGAGCGGTCGTGTGGTGGTGAGCTGCGAGATGACAGTCGACATCAAGCCGTACCGACCCGTTAAGCAAGGCTATCTAAAAATCATGTAACAGTCAATGGCAAAACATCGCGGCATGTCTTACAGAAAGCGCGTGGCCGACATAAACCGGATATACGAACAATACGCCAGGAGCGGACTGAGCAACCGCGAGATATGGCGACGGTACATATATCCGGTTTATGCCATAAGCGAGCGGACTTTCTACAATATAATGAACGCCACAGCAGGGAACGAAAGCCCGGTCGTGGCGTCCGACATGCCGAGCCTGTTTGATTTCCTGCCTGACGAGCCGACAGAAAAGCAATGAATTATGGCAGACATAGACGCACAAGTCCGCGAGGTATTCCGCAACATACTCAATGACATACGTGTCGGAGTAGGCGATGAGTTCGACCAGAACTTCGAGCGGCAGGCGTTTTTCTCAGAGGCATGGCAGCGACGAAAAAGCCCTTTGCGGCCCGGCGGTCACATACTTGTGGAGACGGGAGGGCTCAGACGGAGCGTGCGCAGCGAAATAAAGGAAAGCAGCATAGTGTTCTACTCAGAGCATCCGGCTGCAGCGATTCATAATGAAGGCGGCGAAATAGTGGTGACAGAGCGAATGAAGCGTTTTTTCTGGCACAAATATTATTCAACCGCCGGCTCATTCGGTCGCAAAAAGGACGGTTCAAGACGCAATGACAAACGGACGCTGCAGCTCAGTGACGAAGCCGACTTCTGGAAAGCCATGGCGCTCATGAAAGCCGGCAGCAAAATCAGGATACCTCAGCGCAGATTTATCGGGACATCGCCGGAAGTGGAGGCAACGGTACGGGAGATAATCGAGGACAATCTGAATGAATATGTAAACAGTATAGATTTCAATATAAAATGAAAACCATAACAATAAAAATCCCCACCTCATACAAGGAGTGGAAAAACTGGATTGCAGAAAGAGTGAAAACACGCAACCGCCACAATGCCGATGTCTTATGGGAATTTGCTCAGGCAATCTCAGAAGAGGCATGCTCTCCATATTGGAGCAAGGATATATCCGACTTTGCGAGAAGGGATGTTTTCCGTCTGGGAGGCAAATCAAAGCTTACCAGGTTATACTTTGAGGCTAAAAACAAATTGAAATGAGAGAGGAACTTTACCGAAAACTTAAAGAGAGACTGGAGGCTCTATGTATAGGTGTCGACGGTGTGTATTACGATGCCGCGACAGAGGATATGGCAGATGCTGATTCCGTAGAAAAAGAGCGGGCCATAAAGCATATCGACCTATGGAACCACAACGTGGAGTTTATCGAGCAGGAGGCGGCATGGGAGCGTCCTGCCGTATTCATAGAATTTGTTCCCTTCAAATGGAAGGCCATTGTGCCGGGAATCGAATACCGTGCAGAGCCGATTGTCAACCTCCATGTTGTCACCGACTGGGTGTCGCAGGATGCCGACGTGCGGCAGTTCGGGCTGCTCGACCGGATTCACGAGCTGCTTGCCGGACTGGAGGGCGAGACTTTCATGGAGTTCGACATCGACAGCTCGTCGACCAACCACAACCATGAGGACATAGTCGAGAATATCGAGACCTATACGTGTGTCGCTTTCCGGCATTTGCGATAAAGCTTCATAAACGCGTAATGACGGGCTAAAATCAGAGAGCCGTTACCTTTATCGGGTGACGGCTCTCGCTGCAATATGAGAACAGGAACTCAAATATCAGAATTCGAGGCCAAGCCCACCAAGCAGAGTATAACGGGTGGCTCCTAAATTAATAATTAGTTTGCGATGCTTGAAAACCATATGGGCTCCATAATCGAATTTATATTTTATCACTGAAGAAACCTTATTGTTTACCTGACCATTGTCAACCGTCCAATCCCAACCGTCAGTGTGAGCTTCCCCGATGCCTATGACACCAATCACCGGAATAATACGAAATGAACTTACAACAGGTATCTGATAGCCTGCCTGCAATGTGAAAGAAGCTTTTTCATTCCACGTTTCGACATTGACATCATGTTCATGTGTTGAACCAAGGCCTCCTATAGTAAGATGGAATCCTCGCACTGTAACGCCGAGCCCATATAAAGGAACTCGGCCGGAGGGTGAATATCCGCCGTTAAGAGAAAGGTTCCACTTGTGGTTTACATCACTGAATGGAAACCAATCGGTGGCTGTGACTGATAGGGAAAATGCAAGAAGGCATAAAAATACTGCGATATTTCTCATGGGATTTTATATTATTTAATGGTGTCTATATTTCTTATCCGCACAAAGATAACAATAATCCGAGATTCGTCAGCCAGGAATTGAGGAAAATCGAAGATTGATTGCCTATATTTGATACCTATATTTGATACCAAATAGAGGGTCATATAGCAGGCTTATGAGGCATTATGGAGAGTAGTGCGAGGTTGTGTATAGAGCATTATGTCCTTGTAGCCGGCGTTGTAATTCATGTGTGCGTCGAATTCCTTCCTCCTGCAACGCGCAAACGGATTGCCAAGCCCAGGATTGCGGCCCATCCACTCACACAGTTCAACAATACATGATTTCCCGGAAGTAAAATAGATGAAATCATGCCCCGGCAACACCGAAAGGACATCGAGATAGTCGGAAAGCCTCCAATACATGCGATAAGTGCTGACATCGGTTGACAGATAGGGAGGGTCAACCAGAAACACAACATCTGGTGTGTCTTTGAATCTGTCGAAGAGTTTGCGATAGTCGCATGAAACAATCTCCAGTCCGTCAAGATAATCCGGGCACGGCTCATATCCGCACTTGCGAACATTGTTATAAAGTGCTTCTTTACGCATCTCGTCAATGGACAGCCTGTACTTCATGGAGAACATCAGAGAGGATGATAATGTGATGAAATCGAGGTAGCCGGTTTCCTTTTCCTCCTGCTCGAGCAATGCGAAGATTTGCTCCCTTGCATTGCCTGTTATTTGTTTCTTTCGTTCAAATTGCGTTGCAATAGGCCGTATAAGTTCGAGAAGGCGATTGGTGCGATTGATATTGTCTAAGCGGTGTCGATAATTATCAAAGTCGTTGTAGACAACTCGGGACTGCGGATGAAAATGCCTGGTGATATGAGACAGCAAGCCGGAACCACCGAAAAGGTCGACAAAAACAGTGTCGGACGGATATTGTCTGATTATCTCGATAAAGTCTTTGGCGAAATTTCGCTTTTGGCCTACGAACGGAAGGGGTGCGGAAAGATACAGCTTATTAGAGTTGCTGGAATTTGACATTTTTGTGAAAGTTAAAAACAGTGCAAAGGTAGTGCCGGGAGCATTGTCATCAGTCATGGTGCCCGCTCATCAGACTGCACCAGAGCTGCAGTCAGTCCGGAAATGCCTTATAAGGCTGTAAACTTTGCGCTCGCTTATATTGTATCTTTCTGCAAGGACAACAACGGCATACGATACCTTATCGCCTGAGTCAATCATATTGTTGAACTCGACAAAAAGATTGATGTAAGCGGCATCCTCGAGCCTTACGCCAACTCGGCGAAGTTTCTCAAGCAGTTCACGGTTGAAATTAAGAACTTCGAATATTGTCATCTGAGTGAATTTTACTAATTTTGCAATGTCTCACTTATAAAACACGCGTCCGGAAGGACGTAAAAACAGCATTCTCTGCGAAGCCGGAAAGGCATAATGCCCCCGGTTGGCTTCGTAGAGAATGCTTGTGTTTTTAGAAAGTGAGACGTCTAATGACAGACCGGGGGCATTTTTTATGTCCTCTCCCGGGCGGACCCTAAATTAAAAAACGAAGTGCGAAAGTTTGGCCACTAAAAGCACCTCACTCC
>CAJUKF010000053.1 GCA_910587355.1 uncultured Muribaculaceae bacterium | reverse complement strand
CGACACTATACGCCTGACATCATCGCTCACCAACTGGAAAAATCCGCTGGCCCGAATATGGCCGGAGGTATTGATTGCATATACTGGCGTGGGCTTCTGCGTTGCCGTCCGACATCTAATGGGCAATGCGAGAAGCCTCTGCTTGTAGGACGGTAACAGATACAGATTCCTACGCTTTTTCTTTTAAGAATCAAATATGCCAACGAGGGGAAGACAGCGGCAATTCATAAAAAGATGGACAGTATACAATTACTTTCAGAAACCGCTGGAAAATTCGGACAACGATGCTCCGTATCTGTCTCCACGGGTGACACCTATTTCGGCTACTATCGCGGGTATTGTGAATCTACACGTGAGTACCCGCTCACTCTACGCTTAGGAATCAACGAAGATGAAGCAAGAAGAATCGGAACGTCATGGCTCCGTGAGATAGGCGTTCCATATGATGTGATTACCAACATTCAATTCTAACATCATGAAACCAATCATTCAAAAGCTATGGATGGTTGTGACAATGCTATGCGCATCCATCTCCGCATCCGCCTACGCCTTTAATTCAGACGGTATATATTACAAGATTCTCTCAGAAGAAGACCGCACCGTTGCAGTTACATCAGGTAATTATGATTACACTGTGAACATAGATATCCCTCGGAAGGTTATTAATAATTCTAAAACCTATACGGTGACTTCTATAGAAGATAAGGCGTTCTATTTCTGCGAAAGCCTGACTTCCGTTACGATACCCAACTCAGTGACTTCTATAGAACAAGAGGCGTTCAGTGGTTGCCGCAGCTTGACTTCCGTTACGATTGGCAACTCAGTGACTTCTATAGGAGATCAGGCGTTCGACTTCTGCAGCAGCCTGACTTCCGTTACGATACCCAACTCCGTGACTTCTATAGGAGAATTGGCGTTCGGCTTCTGCAGCAGCCTGATTTCCGTAACGATTGGCAACTCCGTGACTTCTATCGGAGGAAGGGCGTTCGATAGCTGCAGCAGCCTGACTTCCGTTATGATACCCAACTCCGTGACTTCTATAGAACATGAGGCGTTCAGTGGTTGCAGCAGCCTGACTTCCGTTACGATACCCAACTCCGTGACTTCTATCGGAGGAAGGGCGTTCTACTCCTGCAGCAGCCTGACTTCCGTTACGATACCCAACTCCGTGACTTCTATCGGAGGAAGTGCGTTCACTGATTGCAGCAGCCTAAAGTACATTAATGTTGATTCTGAGAATGCCAACTTTTCATCTATAGATGGAGTACTCTATAACAAGGATGCAACAAGTCTCATAAGGTGTCCAGAAGCAAAAACTTCCGTTATGATACCCAACTCCGTGACTTCTATCGGAGGAAGGGCATTCTACTCCTGCAGCAGCCTGACTTCCGTTACGATACCCAACTCCGTGACTTCTATCGGAGAATCGGCGTTCTATTACTGCGAAAGCCTGACTTCCATTACGATACCCAACTCCGTGACTTCTATCGGAGAATTGGCGTTCAGCTACTGCGATATTTTAAAAACCATTTATATGCAATGCGAAGTTCCAATAGAATGTGAACCTAGATTCAGTTATAGTGTATTAAAGGAATCCGTTCTATACATTCCGACAGGCACAAAAACTAAATATGAGAAGGTAGACCCGTGGAGAAATTTCTGGAATATCGAGGAGATGGAATTCAGTGGCATTGACGGGATTGAGGCTGATGAATATGGAGCACCCCTCATTTCTGTAAATAATGGGATACTGACAATTAATGGAATCGGCAGTCACGAAAGCGTCACAGTCTATGACATGCAGGGGCGTATATTCTACAACGGCACATCGCACACCATAGACAAACTGACACCAGGCCTATACATAATAAAAGCTGGAAGCAGAACAATAAAAATCTCAATTTGAACTGTAATGAACGAAAACAATTATCTGATTCAGTTTGAATATGGTGGTGAAAAGTACAGCATCCACAATCTGTCGCATTGTGATTTCTCCAAAGGGGGTGAATGCGACAAATTGGTGATGGCTGAAATCATCGAGGACTATATCCAAACTAATAACCTCCACAAGGATGGAGCTAAAGTAACAAATGCATGTCTATTCGGGAAAGAATGCGAGCTAATTACTCACGTTCCTGATTTTAGTGGACACTAATGATATAGTAATTATCCTCTCCCGGTCTCCGGATTTGCGGAGTGCGGGAGATATTTCATTTTGAGGTTGGCGATGCGGCGCTCTTTGTCGAAAAGCCAGCCCCATTTGTTGAAGTAGCGGCACATGTTGGTAATGTGGATGAGGAGCATACGGACGCTGTGGCGCGAGGCTGCGGTGTGTTCGTGGATGATGCTCACACGGGGCCAGTAGAGCACTTTGCCGAGGTGCGACATGCGGCGTGTGATGTCGATGTCTTCGGGATACATGAAGAAGCGCTCGTCGAAGCCGCCGGCTTCCGCAAGGGCCGACATGCGGAAGAACAGGAAGCTGCCGAGCAAGTAGCTGCACTCGAAGGGCTCGTCGTGGCTGATGCCGGCAAGAAGATAGCGGCGCATACGCGCGGCGGTGAAGGCCGAGGGAAGAAAACGCTTGCAGATGAGGTCGGCGGGCGCAGGGAGGAGGCGGCAAGAGTATTGCAATGCGCCGTCGGGATAATAGACTTTGGGACCGAGCATCACGGTGTCGGGGTGCGAGTCTAGATATGCCGTCATGGGGCCGATTACTGGCTTTGACCAGCAGACATCGGCGTTGAGCACCACGTGGAAGTCGCTTTTCATGTTTCGGGCAAGCGCGATGCCGATGTTGTGGCCGGCTCCGAAGCCACGGTTTTCGACATGGCGGTATGTGCATATGCCACAAGCCTCGGCGACGGGACGCAGTCGCCCGTCATCGCTGTTGTCAATGACGAAGACATGGTTTACGCCGTCGGCCTCAAGGCAACCCAGCACTTTGGCGAGCTGCGTGGCCGGCGAGCCGTGTACCACTATCGAGGCCGTGACTACAGGCATGGTTCAGCGGAGATTGATTTGAGCGACGAAGTCGGCGAAGCGGTTGAGGCCCTCCGCGAGGACAGCGCGCGGACATGCTATGTTCCAGCGCATGAAGCCTTCGCCTGCGGCTCCGTACATGGTGCCTGCGTTGAGCCACAGCTTTGCTTCGGCAAGAAGGCGCCGCTCCAGTTCGTCGGATGTAAACGGCAATGCTCGGCAATCCATCCACACGAGATATGTGCCTTCGAGGCGCGTAAGCGGCAGGGCCGGGAGTGCGTCACGGCAGAAATCCTGCATGAAGCGGTAGTTTTCCCATATGTACCCTATGAGCTGAGCGAGCCAGTCGGCGCCGTGGCGGTAAGCAGCTTCGGTGGCGATTACGCCGAAGGGATTCACGTCGCAGACTTCGTTGTCATTGATAGCGCGGTCGATGAGGCGTCGCGTATCTGCGTCCGGGCAGACGATGTTGGCTATCTGCAGCCCTGCGAGGTTGAATGCCTTGCTGGGCGAGACGCATACAATTGCGCCGGGGTCGACAGTGGCATAAGGCGTGTAAACGAATCCGGGCATTGTGAGCTCGCAGTGTATTTCGTCGGAGACCACGCGCACATTGTGCCTGCGGCAAATGTCGCGCACCCGGACGAGTTCGTCGCGCGTCCATACACGTCCGGCCGGGTTGTGAGGATTGCAGAGGAGAAGCAGCTTCACAGCCGGGTTGGAAGCCCGGCGCTCGAGGTCGCCGAAGTCCATTGTGTATGTGAGGCCGCTGTAGATGAGCGGGCTTTCGTCGATGAGGCAGCCGTTGTTTCGGATTGAGGAGAAAAAGCAGTTGTAGACAGGGGTCTGCACAAGCACTTTGTCGCCCGGGGATGTGAGCGCCTTGATGATTGCCGAAATGGCCGGAACGACACCGGAAGTGTATATTACCGACGAAGCGCCGATTGTCCAGCCGTGGCGGTTTGCGAACCAGTCGGAGACAGCCATGTAGTACCTGTCGGGCACACGGGTGTAGCCGAAGATGCCCTGCGAGGCACGGGCCGTGAGAGCTTCGGTGACGGCAGGAGCGGTGCGGAAGTCCATGTCGGCCACCCACATGGGCAGCACTTCGGGGTCGGCGTCGCTGTCCCACTTATAGGAATTTGTGCCGCGACGCGGTATTATTTCGTCGAAATCGTATTTCATTTCTGGCGTACGGTGATTATGCAGTCGGCCGGGGCCTTGATATTTTCATCGATTGTCACAGAACCGATTTCGTCGGCAACGATACGGCCCGACATGGGATTCTTGATATTGGTGATACCGCCTCGGATGTCGGCGTCGAGGGTGCTGTACTCGAAGGCACGGTCACAGTCGGGGCCGAATGTGCAGTTTTCGAGCACAAGGTCATGGGCATAGCACAGAGGCTGTTCGCCGGTGATGTGGCAGTTGACAAGGCGAAGATTGTGCGAATGCCAGCCGAGATACTCGCCGTTGAGCACGGAGTCGTAGACGGTGACGTTGTGGGTCTCCCAGAGGGCATCCTTTGTGGTGATGCGGGCATTGCGGATAACAGCGTTGCGGACGTACTGGAATACATATTTGCTGTCGCTGTCGAGGCCGTCGATTTCGATGTCGTGGCTGAACATGAAGGGATATGTGCCTCCGCGGAGGGTGAGATTGCGTGCGCGGATGTTGTCGCAGCGCCAGAAAACCTCGTCGGCATCGTTCATCACGACATCTGTCAAATCGAGCTGGGACATTTCGCGGAACATCTTGGGGGCATCAATCACGGTGTCCTTCATCGTGAGGTGGTCGCTGTACCAAAGGGCCGAGCGTCCGCCGACATCGAAGTAACACCGGTCGATGAGAAACTTATGAACATGCCAGAAAGGATAGTTGCCCTCGAAGCGGCAGTTGAACGCCTCGATGTTGCTGCACTCCTTGATTGCGGATTCGCCTTCGCGGATTGTTACGTTTTCGAGCCTTAGGTCATGAGTCCCGAACAGCGGCCGTTCGCCGCCGAATTCTTTGTCTTTTATTATTTCCATGACGTAAAATTACAAAAAAAACGTCAATCTCATGCATTACGGACAGCCCGGAGCTAAAAATGCATTGACCTACACAGAAAAAGCGCCCGGCTTTTTTCCTGAAAGGGAATGCCGGACGCTTTTATAGATGTTGACAGATGTATCAGTCGATGTTGGGGTTGATTTCGTGCCACTGCGAAACGGGAGGAAGCACGCCCATAGCGATGACTTCGTCGCGCATCTTGCAGAGGTGCTCGTAGCTTGCCTGGAGGGCAGCCATTTCTTCGGGAGTACCGTTGATGGCCTTGGTATAAACGCCGTCGCCGTTGATACGTGAAGGCATAGCCATCATGACGTGGTTGAAGCGCTCGGTGTCAGCGTATGTTCCGACGGGATATTCAAATTCCTTGCCGCCCATAGCGGCAGCCATCATCTCGACAGAGAGATAAGCAGGGCTCTGGAATGAGCTGCGGCGACGGAGTTCGATGATTTTGGCACCGCCCTGAGTAACTTCTTTCTGCATCTGCTCCCACTCGATTGAAGTGAGGCCGCGGCCGTTGACGGTTTCCTTGCCGGCGATGATGTCTACGAGCTTCTTTCCGCCAACAGTTGTGGGTGAAGCGAAGACAGCCATCTTCTCGCCGTGACCGCCGTAGGTGTAAGCGTTCTTGATTTCGGTCTGAGGAATGCCGAAGTGGAGAGCGAGAGCCTCTTTGAGACGGGTGGAGTCGAGAGCGGCGAGTGTAGCCACCTGATTGGGCTTGAGACCCGAGTGGATGAGGGCTACGAGGCCGGTGATGTCGGCGGGGTTGAAGATAACTACGAGGAATTTGGCATCCGGGCAGTATTTCTTGATGTTCTGACCGAGCTCTTCGGCTACCTTGGAGTTGCCGGCGAGGAGGTCTTCACGGGTCATGCCCTCTTTACGGGGAGCGCCTCCCGATGAGATGATGTATTTTGCACCGGTGAAAGCCTCGGCGGCATCGGTGGTGCTTGTGATGTTGATGTCATCGAAGCCGCACTGACGCATTTCCTTAGCCACGCCTTCGGCGCTGAAAACGTCGTAGAGGCAGATGTTGGAAGTGAGATGCATCATACATGCAGTCTGAGCCATGTTCGAGCCAATCATACCGGCTGCGCCCACGATGACAAGTTTGTCGTTTGTAAGAAAGTCCATAATGAAGTGTGCTTTTATGTTATTTCGGTTTTCTACACGATTAACGCCGGGCGCCCGTATGGGTTTACGGGACGGCGATATTTTTCGCAAAAATAAGATTTTTAAAACAAACAAAAGAATTTTTTTATTCCTTTTTTCCCCGAACTCCAAAAATGAGGCTTCTTCGGCATGGTTCCATAAATTTTCCCGGAGTCAAAAGCGAACAGAGCGGGCCGGGGATTGTTGACAATATATAGGAGAATTAAAACTTCTTTTACATAATCTTTTAAGAGGTTTTGAAAAATTGTTTAACTGCAAGCATGTCAGCGCAGGATATTTTTCGTACCTTTGCACTGCGGCTTCCATCACGTTTTGCCACATAATTCTATGATAGAACGCATCGTAATCATTGACAACGTCGACCCTCTGGCTTTTTATGGCGTAAACAACGCCAATATGCAGCTTATCAAGAACTTATATCCGAAGCTGCGCATATCTGCGCGCGGTTCGGTGCTGCGTGTCATAGGAGAGGAACGCGAAACCGCCGAATTCGAGAACAAAATCCACGAACTCACCACGTATGTGGAGCGCTACAACTCTCTGAGCGAGGATGTGATAGTGGACGTGATTAAAGGAAGCGGCCCGAGACTGCAGAAAAACGACGGCGTGATAATCTACGGGCTGAACGGCAAGCCTATACAGCCCCGTAATCAGCATCAGCACGACCTTGTCGAGGCTTTTGTAAACAACGACCTTACTTTCGCCCTCGGTCCGGCCGGTACGGGCAAGACATATATAGCCATAGCGCTTGCCGTGCGCGCGCTCAAGAACCGCGAGGCTCGCAAAATCATCCTTTCGCGTCCGGCCGTGGAGGCAGGCGAGAAACTCGGTTTTCTCCCGGGCGACATGAAGGACAAGATTGACCCGTATCTCCAGCCGCTTTACGATGCGCTCGAAGACATGATTCCGGCTGCCAAGCTGAAGGAATACATGGACACGAAAGTGATTCAGATAGCACCGCTCGCTTTCATGCGCGGCCGCACGCTCTACGACGCCGTGATAGTGCTCGACGAAGCCCAGAATACCACTACTCACCAAATCAAGATGTTCCTCACGCGCCTCGGCATGAACGCCAAGATGATTATAACCGGCGACGTGACGCAGATAGACCTTCCGCGGGCCACTCAGTCGGGCCTTGTGCAGGCGCTGCGAATACTCAACGGTGTGCCGGGCATCGGCAAGGTGGAATTCGTAAAGAAAGACATTGTCCGCCACTCGCTCGTGCAGCGTATAGTCGAGGCTTACGAGAAGTACGACGAGGATGAAAAAGAGCGACGTGCCGCCGAAAACGCTGACGCACCCGACGGCGGAGAAGGCGCGGAAGTCCCTGAAGGCTCCGAGACCGCCTGAAGCCGCTGTTTCAACGAAAAATAAACAATAAATCAATCATATCACAGGTCATGACACTCACAAGCACAGATTTCCATTTCCCGCACCAGGATGCGCCCGTTTACCACGGCAAGGTGCGTGACGTTTACTCCATCGAAGGCAATATCCTCGTAATGGTAGCCACCGACCGTATATCGGCTTTCGATGTCGTACTCCCCGAAGGAATTCCCTACAAGGGACAGGTGCTCAATCAGATTGCCAACTACTTCCTCGATGCCACACGCGAGAAAGTGCCTAACTGGAAGCTCGCCGAAGTCGACCCAATGGCTACAGCAGGCATCCGCTGCGAGGGTTTCCGCGTAGAGATGATTATCCGCGGCTATCTCGCCGGCAGCGCTTGGCGTGAATATGCGTCGGGTGTACGCGAAATATGCGGCGTCAAACTTCCTGAAGGCCTCCGCGAGAACCAGCGCCTCCCCGAACCTATAATCACCCCCACTACCAAGGCCGATGCAGGCCACGACCAGAACATATCGCGTGAAGAAATCATCGCTCAGGGCCTTGTAAGCGCCGAAGATTACGCCGTAATGGAGCGCTACACACGCGACCTCTTTGAAATCGGCACACGCATGGCTGCAGAAAAAGGTCTGATTCTTGTCGATACGAAATACGAGTTCGGCAAGCACGAGGGCAAAGTGCTACTTATTGACGAGGTTCACACTCCCGACTCATCGCGTTATTTCTATGCCGACACATACGACGAACTCTTCGCCGCAGGCAAGCCCCAGCGTCAGCTCTCGAAGGAATTCGTTCGCCAGTGGCTTATGGAGAACGGCTTCATGGGCCGTCCGGGCGAGAAAGTGCCCGAAATGACACCGGCAGTATGCAAGGCTATCTCCGACCGTTATATCGAACTTTACGAGCATGTGACCGGCCGTAAGTTCGTCCCCGCACCCGAAAGCGATGCCGCAGCACGCATCGAGACCGGCGTACTTGATTTTCTTGCCAACCTCCAGCTCTGATGCCCGAGGTTGAGAATATCAATCCTTACGGAGGCGACCGGCGCAGCAAAGACCGGCAAGTGCAGTCGATGTTCGACAACATCGCTCCGGCCTATGACATGATGAATCATCTGATGACCGGTTTCCTTGACCGGTACTGGCTCAGATGTCTCGTCAAAGAAGCGGCTGAAGTGAAGCCGAAGCGGATTATCGACCTTGCCACCGGCACGGGCGATGTGGCGTTTGCCCTCGCCCGTCGCCTGCCCGAGGCTTCGGTCACGGGTCTTGATTTGTCGGAAGGAATGCTCGACAAAGCCCGAGAAAAAGCCGCCGGCACCGGGGGCGCGCGCAACATCACTTTTGTGCAGGGCGACTGCCTGTCAACGGGGCTGCCAGAGGGGAGCGCCGATGCCATAACCATTGCTTACGGGGTGCGTAACTTCGCCGACATAGCCGCCGGCTACCGCGAGATGATGCGCATACTCAAGCCCGGCGGCAAGCTGTGTGTGCTCGAGCTCTCGGCGCCGACCGGGAAGCTGACGGGCGCGTTCTACAGGCTGTATGCAGGCAAAGTGATACCGGCTGTGGGGCGTATGCTCTCACATGATACCCGTGCCTATTCCTATCTCCCCGAAAGCATAGCCGCCGTGCCGAGCGGAGGGGCCATGCTTTCGATGATAAATGACACCGGATTTGTCCGTGCGCGCTACCGCCGCTTCACATTCGGTGTATGCACCCTTTATACAGCGTATAAACCGCTGTAATCTACTATAAATCACGTTTCTTCTATGACAATCAGAATACTGACAGCATTGCTGGCCTGCACCATGTCAATGGCGGCCTCAGCTCAGGCTATGTTTTTCAAAACCGCGAAGGTTGCTGACAGCACCAGCATCGAGCAAACGACACGCAAAGCTTTCGAGACCGAAGGTGCTGCGCAACCCGTAGTTAAAAAAACGCTTCCCATCAACAAAGTCTCGGACACAATACGTATTGATGAACTAAGTGAGGACGAGCTTGAATACTTCGAGGAAATCTTCGCGGCACTTGATTCTGTGACCTATGACACCGTTGTGGTGATGAAACCTCTGCCTGATGTGTTCTTCATGCCGGCGGTTTACCGCACGTTCGAGTTTGCTGACACACTGTCGCCGCTGCTGGCCGATTTTTCGGGACGCCCCGAAATGAGGTGGCTGGAGGAAGAAAACGGGCAGATACGCAACATGAAGCGCATTCAGCGCTCGCTGTTTCTGGAGCATCCGGAGTATGTGAAGTATAATATCAGTATGCTTCCCGAGGCCCCCAAGGTATATCATGCCGTTGTGAACCCCGAAGACCACACAATCAGAATAGAGGAAGGTGTGCTGGAGAAGCCCAAAGCGCCCACGTTCGAAGCCGCTCAGGTGCGCAAGCGTCACTGGATTCGCTCGTTCGAGGCATCGCTGCAGTTCTCGCAGGCTTATGTATCGCCCAACTGGTATCAGGGCGGCAAGAGCAATCTCAATATGCTCGCCATCCTCTACTACAACGTGAAACTCAATCAGGCTTATCATCCCAATCTGCTGTTCGAGAACACGTTCCGGTATAAACTGGGCATGAACAATGCTCCGGACGACAAGGTGCACGACTATTCGATTTCGGATGACCTCTTTCAGATTAACACGACATTCGGTGTGAAAGCGGCAAAACGCTGGTATTACTCGTTCACCGGCCAGTTCAAGACGCAGCTCCTGAATTTCTATCCGACAAATTCGCACGACATACGTTCGGCATTCCTCTCGCCTGGCGAGCTCAACGTCGGTATCGGTATGACCTACAATTATGCCAATCCGAAAAAGACATTCACCTTCGATGCCTCGATAGCGCCTCTGTCGTACAACCTGAAGATGGTTCTCAACGATAAAGTGCGTCCGCAGAATTTCGGTGTGGACGAAGGCCATAAGACGAAGCATACTTTCGGTTCGAACACCGAGCTTAAGCTGAACTGGAAAATATGCTATAACATTACTTTCTCGTCGCGTATCTTCGCATTCACCAACTACGACAATGCTTACGTCGACTGGGAAAACCACATAACATTCGACATCAACCGCTTCCTCACCACAAATATTTTCTGCAATGCACGCTACGACACCAACACACCGAAGTGTGACGACCCCTCGTGGCACAAACTGCAGGTGAAAGAAATTATTTCGGTAGGTTTCAGCTATAAGTTCAACAGTATCTGATTCCACGTACTATGCGACTCTCTCTCCTCATATCATTTCTGATGCTGTGGGCGGTGGCCTCCGGAACTCCGCCGCTGGTGAGTGACTTCTCCGATGATGCGGAGGGTTTTTCACCTGAGGGGCGCTGGCAGGCCGGAGGAGACGGTGCGATATTTGAGATACGTCCGCGGGCGGGTCGCAGCGGAGTGTTCGACCTTGTACTGGTGTCTTCCGCCGATATGTCGATAGGACAGTATGTAAATATGGGAGAGATGACATCTACGGGGACGCCGTATGATTTCGATGCAACGCTTCTCGCAAACCCAGGAAACGGGCCGACTTCGAAAACCCATCGGTTCATATTTAAATTCGAACCTGATTTCCGCTCATTCACTATCACACCTTACCGGCGCGGCAAACGTGTGAATCTGCTGCGTTGGATTCCTTATCTTTTTCGCGTCGGCATAAGCGAGATAGATACGCGTCCGAAAAATGTTGATGGTGCCATGCGGCTTTCAGATAAATATTCTTCTTATCCTGTTATACTTTGAATCAGCTATGAAAATGTCGCGAGTTCTCCGTTTTTTCTTTTATATGCTGTGTGCGTTCATGCTCGGCTCAGCGGCTTATGCCCAACGCACTACGAGAAACAAACTCCGGCCTGCTGGCGGGATTGCCGCAGCGGATTTAAAAGTCGATTCTGTGCTGTTTGACACTATTGTATCGCCAGAGCCTCATACTCTTGATGTGAACGGCTACGACAAGCCGCTGCGCTCGCGTCGCGAGACTTTTTTCGCTACAAATAATGCGAAGGCCGAGATTGCGGCCTTGTCATTCACAATCACATATTACGATACATCGCACCGGATGCTTCACAAGGCCTCGCACCACGTGCCCGTGAATATTCCTGTGTCAGAGACGCGTCAGGTGAGCATAAAATCGTGGGACACGCAGTTTGCATTCTATCACGTCCGCTCGCCGCAGCCACGGGGCACGGTCGAGGCATCGCCTTACGAAGTCACCATATCGGTCGACACGCTTTTTGTCGTACGCTGAGCCGGAGAACTTGTGTCCTGATTAACGGTAGTCGCTGAAACGTTCGCGGAGTCGCTTGCGTGCGGTGAATATGCGGCTTTTGATGGTGCCTACCGGGAGACCTGTATATTCGGCGATTTCCTCGTATTTATAGCCGGAAACGTGCATTGAGAATGGTATGCGGTATTCGTCGGAGAAGCTGTTGATGGCATCGGTGATTTCGTTTACACTATAGCTTCCTTCGGGGGTCTCAAGACCGGAATCCTGTGACAGATTGAGGTGATAGAAGTTGTCGGTTATATCGACTAAAGTGGCCTGACGGACGCTCTGGCGATAATTGTTGATAAAAATATTGCGCATGATGGTGAAGACCCACCCTTTGAAGTTTGTACCTTCAGTGTACTTGTCTTCATTTTTCAACGCCTTTAGAGTTGTGCTCTGAAGCAGGTCGTAAGCATCGTCGCGGTTGGATGTAAGCATATATGCGAAGTTGAGCATATTGCTTTGCAAATTCATCAGATTGTGTTGAAACTTTACGCTTGCCATATTGGTATATTTTGAGGAGTGAGTAAGAATTTTGTCCTTTGATGCTCAAAATTACGTACTTTTCAGGCAATGCAAGAATTTTTGTGTGAATAAATGTTAATCGTAATATAATACCTTATTGTGGGCCGTAATAGATTGAATCACAGATAATTAAAGTTTACTACATTTGTTACAATATTGTTACACGCAATATATTGTAATATGATTGTAACAGTAATGTTTCTTGTTGTATTTAACTTAATCTTTTAAGGGTATAGAACTTCACCGGAGGCACAGTTTCGGCGCTCGAAACGGCAGTGACGCGGAAGCTGTCGAAAGGTATGGGAGGGAAGAAGGTGTCGGCATCGCTTGTTTCATCGTCTACCACTGTGATGTGCAGAATGTCGGCGAGAGGAAGGCCCTGACGGTAGATTTCGGCGCCGCCGATAATGAAGGCTTCGGACGAGGCCATTGCTACAGCCTCGGCAATCGAGTTGGCCGTTTCGGCACCCGGCGCGGAGTAGGACTGATTTCGCGTAACGACAATATTCTTGCGGCCCGGCAAAGCGCCTTTCGGGAGCGCCTCGAAAGTCTTGCGGCCCATGATGATTGTGTTGCCCATGGTGAGGGCCTTGAAATGGCGGAGGTCTTCTTTGATATAATACAGCTGGTCACCGCCCCGGCCTATGGCTCCCTTGCGGTCGATAGCAACGATTAGGTGTGTCATACTGAGACGTCGGCTTTTATGTGGGGATGCGGATTATAGTCTTCGAGGCCGAAGTCGCTGTACTCGAAGTCAAAAATATCTTTTTTGTCGGGATTGATTATCATTTTAGGCAGCGGACGTGGCTCGCGTGTGAGCTGGAGCCGGGCCTGCTCAAGGTGATTGAGATAAAGATGTGCGTCGCCGAGAGTGTGGATGAATTCTCCCGGCTGGAGGCCGGTGCTCTGGGCCATCATCATAAGCAGGAGGGCATATGAGGCTATGTTGAACGGCACGCCGAGGAAGCAGTCGGCGGAGCGCTGATATAGCTGGAGCGACAGGCGCCCGTCGGCGACGTAGAACTGAAACAGCGCATGGCAAGGCGGCAGTTTCATGTTGTTGATGTCGGCCACATTCCAGGCGCTCACGATTATGCGGCGTGAATCGGGGTTGTGGCGTATGGTGTTCTGCGCTTCTGCAATCTGGTCGATGAAGCCGCCGTTATAGTCGGGCCACGACCGCCACTGGTATCCGTAGACGTGTCCGAGGTCGCCGTTCTCGTCGGCCCATTCGTTCCATATCCGCACTCCGTTTTCCTGCAGATAGCGCACGTTGGTGTCGCCTTTCAGAAACCAAAGAAGCTCGTGTATGATTGATTTCAGGTGGAGTTTTTTTGTAGTCAGTAGAGGGAAGCCGTCGGCGAGGTCGAATCGCATCTGGTAGCCGAATACCGAGCGAGTGCCCGTTCCGGTACGGTCGCTTTTTTCAGTGCCGTTTTTGAGTATATGGTCGAGAAGTTGGAGATATTGTTTCATTTTTTTGAGCAGGTTACAGAATTCTGTTGTGGAGCGGTAGTGCGGAGTGAGGGCCCTGATGTCTGGACACGCCGCATCATGGGCATGTCGAGCCTATAGCGGCCGTTTTTGTATGTTATAGCCGCATTGGGGCATACTGTGACGCAGTCGAAGCATACCACACAGCGGGAGTGGTCAATAGTCTTTTCGGGAAGCTTTATGCATCCCGATTTGCATACCCGCTCGCATTCGCCGCAGTTGATGCAGCGGTCAGGGTCGATTTCAAAGTGGAAATACGGGCGTCTTGAGCCGTAGCCGAGCACGGTACCGATAGGGCAGACGGTGTTGCACAGCAGGCGTCCGTGTTTCCATGATACGGCCACCACGGTGACTGCCGTGACTCCGGCGACTGCAAATGTAGCTAAGGCAAAGCGTACGGGAGCCTCTGCCTTACCGAATGGAATGGCCAGAAATTCTTTCACCATACGTGCATATGCACTGTATGGGTCGAGAAGAGTAGGTATTATTGTTGTGCCTGACAGCAGAAACAGCAGGGTGAGCAGCAGAAATACAAGCCGGGTCTTACGCGATGGGGGCCGGTAGCGGTAGGCCTGGCTCTTGCGGCGCACGAGGCGGCTTGTGGAGGAGACGCAGTCCATAAGTGTGCCGAGCGGACACACAGTGGAGCAATACAGGCGACCGTAAATGATGGTTACCAATGCCCAGAAAAGCAGTGTGACGCTTACTCCCGACAGAAGTGCCGTCAGAATCTGCATACGCACGAACACGCTCTCGTAGCCGGCAATGAGGGCCCAGGTAGGAACGGCCATGGCTATGAGGGATATAATGATGCGTGCTATGCGAATCAGCCGGTACATTTTTCTTTACTGTTTATGCAAAGTTAATCATTTTTGTCGACACCGGCATCACGGCGGATTGCGCGTGTGGCCAGATAGCGATGCCCTATGCGGCAATAGAGACATTTTCGTGGTTCACAATAGTTGCGGCGCAGCTGAATCAGGGCCTGAGAGGTGAACGCGTCGGGGCAGTCGATTCCGGCGGATTCGAACAGCCGTATGATTGAATTGTTTTCCGAGGGGATGCTCTGCAGCAGTTCGACAGCGCGCTCGCACAATGCGGAATGTCCGGTAATGGTGCCGTAGGCATGCATGACGGGAGCTGCAACGTTGATTATGAGGGTATTTACCGAAGTTTTGCTCAGGGCTTTTTCACCGGGGTGCCATTGTGTGTCACTGTCATGTGTACGGTTGAAATTATAGTGACTTTTCCAGTATTGATGCAGGCGCACATCGAAGAGTGCGCGTACATCGGCCTCCGTCTCGGCGTGGAGTAAGTCGTATCCGATAGTGAAGCCGTCGGACACCATTTGTGCAAGTGCGGCTATGCGTCGGTGCGGAAAATTCTGCGGCCGCATACGTCCCATGCGCCACGAGACCGATACGGGGCGTTTAAAGCCGTATTTGGCAGACATAAAGGCATAATCCTGTCTCAGACGCTGTGTGTAATCGGCGCGGTCCGAGTCATCGGGAATATTGTCGAGTAATCCGGCCTGCCCGAATAGGGCGGCTTCGATGGC
Source organism: uncultured Muribaculaceae bacterium (assembly GCA_910587355.1). Classification (GTDB taxonomy): domain Bacteria; phylum Bacteroidota; class Bacteroidia; order Bacteroidales; family Muribaculaceae; genus CAG-873. Next base: position 1,782 of record CAJUKF010000053.1, on the reverse strand, counting down.
ATTGGTGTCGCCTCGGTGACGCAAGAGTTTTCGTAACGGTGTCTGACGGGCGACGCGCTCGAACGTGTCGCTGTTTGTGCCGAATCCGAGTGCACGGGCCAGCACGATGTAGATGGCCTCGCCCCAGTCGCCTGCTGAATCGCCGACATATCGGGCGACCCGGTCGGATTTCTGATAAAGCCGCTCGAAAGCGAGTGCTGTAAGCCAGTCGGTGATGTATATGCGGGGCAGTGAGGCGATGTGGCGCGCGCACGGTAGCTGCGATACAGGGTCATTCACCATTTCATTATATATGGTGCTGAAGTCTGTGGCGCAAGGCATTACCAGCTGAGGTATTTCCTCCCCTCCGGGGCGGTGAATGCGGCAGTCGTCGCGGGCGACGACATGGAGAATTACGGTATCGTATGCGCGGTCGCGGTCATGGCCGTGCCGGTGCCAGTCTGACGCACGCACATGCATCTCCACGTTTCCGGCCCATATACGCGAACCGATGCGGATTTTTGCGTTGAAGAAATCGGGCCCCGGGCCGGTGTTCAGCAGGCCCGGGTCGATTACCTCCACCCGGCAGCCATCAACTGTGGTCATGTCTGCAGGGAGCCACAGCCGGTGCTGCCATATGTATTGCATGAGCAACTCCATCGCCACCGCAGGTGAATGCGAATCAGAGATTGCGCAGTTCGGTGAGACGGGCGAGATATTTGCCTATTATGTCAAACTCGAGGTTGACGCGTGTGCCGGGCTGAATTGTGCAGAAATTAGTGTGCTCGAATGTGTAGGGGATAATGGCCACACGGAAGGAGCGGGGAGTGCTGTCGCATACGGTGAGGCTCACGCCGTTTACTGTGACCGAGCCTTTCTCGACGGTCATATAGCCTTTGGCCACCATTTCGGGGGTGGTGTCGTATACAAACGTGAAGTATGTGCTTCCGTCGGCATTCTCCACTTCCGTGCAGACAGCTGTTGTGTCGACGTGCCCCTGCACGATGTGGCCGTCGAGGCGTCCGTTCATGAGCATGGAACGCTCGAGATTTACCAGGTCGCCTTCGTGCAGAAGGCCAAGGTTGGAGCGCTCGAGGGTTTCGCGGACGGCTGTAACGGTGTATGTGTTGTCCGGCCCGAGGTTAACAACAGTGAGGCAAACGCCGTTGTGAGCAACAGACTGGTCGATATGAAGCTCGTCGGCGAACGAACAGCGGATAGTCAGGTCGATGTTTGCGTCCTTGCGGGTTATTGCCACGACGGAAGCGGCTTCTTCTACAATTCCTGAGAACATACGTATATGGTTTTTAACTGATTTAGTCGTTTTCATCGGCATAGGGTTCCGGCTGGTTTCCGGAAGAGCCGTTTAGATGGCAAAGGTAAATAAAAAGCGTATTCCTGCCAAATAAAAAACTCCGGCAGCGGGGCTGTCGGAGTTTTTATGCTATGAAGCAGCGGTTAATCAGCCGTTGTATTTCTTCATGATAGCGATGAGGTCGAGCACTTTGTTCGAGTAGCCGATTTCGTTGTCGTACCAGCTGATAACCTTAACGAAGGTATCGGTGAGGTAAACGCCGGCGTTTGCGTCGAAGATAGAAGTGCGTGTGTCGCCGAGGAAGTCACTCGAAACGACAGCGTCTTCGGTGTAACCGAGCACACCTTTGAGCTCGCCTTCTGCAGCTTCTTTCATGGCAGCGCAGATGTCGGCTTTGGTAGCGGGTTTAACGAGGTTTGCGGTGAGGTCAACAACAGATACGTCGAGGGTGGGGACACGCATCGAGATACCGGTGAGCTTGCCGTTGA